>JAIROT010000216.1 GCA_031257385.1 Treponema sp. | reverse complement strand
GCCAAAGATTGCGGGCAATCTCTTCCAATGGTTTAAGGGAATTGGGAAGTTTCGGTTTTACCGTATAAATGGCTATGTTCATACTTTTAGCTTATGCTTCCGGGAGCGTAATGTCAACGCTTTGCGGATAGTTAAGGCGGGGGAAGTCTCCCCCTCGCACCAGCCCCGCAAGCGGGTCTTCCGCTACCCCCTCTCCGGGGCTCCGCCCCGGACCACGCCGGAGTCTCCGGGCGGCCGGCCGTTATGAAATTCCCGGGGGATGCCCCGTAGCGTTGCGGCCTACAAAGCTCTGGGCCCGCAGACCGGAACTGTTTGAGGAATTCAAGGCGGCGCGGCCTCTGTGAAAAGTTTCTTCCTGCATACCCTGCGTTCTATTTATGCAGTCCTTTGGGTATCCCGCTTCTTCCATACACCTGGGCAAGGGGGATAACTGGCGGATTTCCGGGGACGAAAAGTTCTCTGCGGGAAAATGGGCGGCCAATGTCTGCGCTTACTTTGACGCGGGAATAGAAGCTTTGAGAATTGGCGGCGTTTTACGCATCCACGTAACCCCCAAGGGCGATCTGTGCGAACTAACATCTTTACGGGAAGGTTTTCAGCCCTTTGATGTTTATATCAAAGAGGAAATAGTCAAAAAAGGCAATTACTCAGCGGAGATTTCCCGGATATTCCTTGAGTCTCTGACCTTTGAAGAATCCTTTGTAAACCGGATTACAAAAACGCTGTCAACGCTGCTTACACAGCCAAAATAATTCCGATGAACCGCCCCGCCCGAAGGCTAAACCTGACCCCGGGCGGGGTCAAAAAAGGGTGTAATCAGGCGGCAGGACCGTATGCGCTCCGCCTCTTTAGACTCCGCTTCGGCGGCTTCGGCTCAGGCCCGAACCGCAGAACTGCTATTGTTGCGCCAGCTCAACAACAATGTCGGCGCAGCGCTCTATCCCGACAACGCCGGTGTGAAGGCACAGGTGATAGTTTTTTGCCTCTCCCCAGCGTCTGCCGGTATAGTGCCGGTAGTAGGTTTTTCGCCGTTTATCCATTTCTTTAAGGTGGTTTTCCGGGTTGGCAAATTTTTCCCCCATGGAATTAGCAAGGCGGTTGACGCGAAAATCTATGTCCGCATAAAAGAACACGTGCAGGGAGTCTGTCCGTTCCTGCAGAATAAAATCCGCGCAGCGGCCTACGATGACGCAGGGCTCTTTCTCCGCGAGATCGGTAATATAGACGTGCTGAAAAATGAAAAGCTGATCGTATATGGAAAGGCCGGCGTCGTATCTGTTGATGCCGCCAATCGATAAATTTAACGCGAAGGGATTTTTGGAAATGGCGTATTCGCCGTACTCTTTAACAAAGACCTCGGACAGACCGTGTTCTTTGGCCACCCCCGCAATTACTGAATTGTCGCAGTAGGCGTAACCAAGCCGTTGTGCAATCAATTTGGCGATACTGCGGCCCCCGCTGCCAAACTCACGGCTGACGGTAATTATCTTTTTGCCCATATCATCCCCCCTGGGCCGAAGCCCTGATTTCCAATTTAATTGTATTGGAAAATGCGAGGGATGTCAAGAAAATTTTTAACCGGTTTATTCTTACGACGCGCCGGGAAAATTATTACTGCTTGGTAGTATTACTGCGTGGTTTATGCCTGTGTCTGCGGCGCCGTTTGGCGGCCCCCTCTCCGGCGCCCGCGGCCGGGGAGTCGGAAAAGTCGGCTGCGAGGGATTCGCTTTCCTGCATACGGGGTTTGCCCCGCTCAAACAAACGGATTCTCTTGACGTTCTGGCCGTGCTCGGCAAAAACAAGGCGCACCGCGTGATCCAGCTCCATCCGGGGGGGGTTCATGGGAAGGACGAACTGGCGGGCGCCCATAAAGGCGTTCCTGTAATTTTCCGTTATCCCCTCGGCGTTCCAGTCCACAAAATCTTCCAGATAATCCCGAACCAGCGCCGCCAGGGTCTCGCCGGGTTTTGCGGCGTCCCCGCCTTCCCTGTTAAGCTCCTCCAGGCTCTTGAGATACCGGGCGTGGAAGTCTTCGTTTTCCCTCATCAGCCGCGAAGCGTTGGGCTGGATGTATTGGTAGAGACCGAAGGATTCCAGCTTTTCGATAATTTGGGCGGCGTAGGGCGAATGGATGATCTTTAAAATTTCCTCCGTAAGCCGGGAGGGGGACACGGGTTCCAACAGGAACGCCTGTTTTTTAATTTTTAAGCGCAGCGCCAGGGGCAGCTTAAAACCCGTGGCCGCGGCGTACTTCATCGCCCGGATCATCCGCACCGGATCGTCCTTAAAGATAGAGGACAGGGGGATGATGGGGCGGATCAACCTGTCCCTGATGTCCTTCACGCCGCCCACATAGTCCACCACCACCTGCTTGCCGGGGTCGTAGAAAAGGGCGTTCAGCGAAAAGTCCCGCCTCAGCACGTCCTCCTCAATGGTCCCGTAGGTGTTGCTGGTAAGGCCGTCCTTGAGGGAGCGGAAGGTGGACACCTCGAAAATTTTGGGGCCAAAGTACACGTGGACCAGCCGGAAGCGCCGGCCTATCACCCTGGAATTCCGGAATATCCTTTTGATCCTGGTAGGACTGGCTTCGCTTACGATGTCAAAATCCTTGGGCTTTTTCCCGAGCATCAGATCCCGAACCGCGCCCCCCACTATGTAGGTCTCAAAGCCTTCGGAGCGCAGCCGCTCGGTGATATGCACCGCGTCGCCGTCAACATCAGCGAAATTAATCCTGTGTTCATTCTGCGTATAAACAACCGCTTTTTTAACGGGTTTGCCGTTTTTTTCCGCCCCGTATCGGATAAGCAAAGGAGCCTCTTTACGTTACAAGATGAAAGATGCCGGACCAGGATGTGAACACAGGTTTGATGCCTTCAACTATAGAGGAAAAACCCGTCTTTGTCTATAGCAAGCGCAGCGCGAATAACAATTAACAGGCAGCGGATATGAGTAGTAAAGAGGGGGAAGCCTCCCCCTCGGGCGCACTTCGTTGCGCCCTACCCCCTCTACGGGCGCTCCGCCCCCGTAACGCCCCCGCCTTTTCCCCCCGGTATAGTTCCC
>JAIROT010000199.1 GCA_031257385.1 Treponema sp. | reverse complement strand
ATCTCGGCCAGCTTGGAAGATCGGACGCGGAGGCTGTTTTCACCCCAGCTTTCTATCCAGAGTTTTTCCGCATCGTAGCGGTAGATAAGACGGTTCCCTTCTTTAGTAAAAAGCGCCATTCTAAGTACTCCTATAAAAATTAATGATGCCGTATTTTAGTACTGAAAATTTTAAAGTTTTACCGCCCCCGCAACCATCCCTTTAATGATATATTTCTGTAAGGCAAGATAAAAAACAACCGCCGGGGTCAGGGTCAAGAGCACTGCGGCCATGGCGTAGTTCCATTCGACCTTATAGAGCCCGAAAAAATTATACGCCGCAAGTTGTAGGGTATAGGATTTTTTTGAACCCCCAAGGATAAGCAGGGGAAGCAAAAAATCGTTCCACATCCACATGGCGTTTATCACGATCACCGAAACGGTAACCGGCTGTAACAGGGGAAAAATAACCTGAAAAAAGGTACGCCATGGGGAAGCGCCGTCTATCCGGGCGCAGTCGTCAAGCTCCATAGGAACGGTCTTTACAAATCCGTGGTACATAAAAAGCGCCAATGATGCGCCGAGCCCCCAGTAAAGGATACCCAGACCCCAGGGAGTTCTGGTGAGTCTCATGGTTCTTGCCACCTTGACCAGGGCGATCATAAAAGAATGAAAGGGAATCATCATGGGGGCGATAAGAATAATAAGCAGCACCCAACTGTAGGCAGTCTTGGTCCGGGACAACTTGTAACCCGCCATAGCGCTTAAAAATACGGTACCCGTAACCCCTACAACGGTGGCCATGAGGGTGTTAAAAAAAAGAGGAGGGTAATCCATAATTTTCCACGTTTCCGAATAGTTGGACAAGGTTATTGATTTGGGAAGGGCGATAACATTATCGGTGATTTCCGCATAGTTTTTTATCGAGTTGATGATCACTAAAAAAAGAGGATAGAGGTACACGAGGGCGACAATGGTGAGAATCCCGGTCGTTAACGCGGAAAAAAAGCGTTCTTTTTTTCTGAAATTGGGATGATTTTTGCTCATGCTTCAATCTCCCGGGCCTTAAAGAATTTAACTTGAAAGAAAGTAAAGACCAGAATTAAAAGAAACAGGATCACCGACTTTGCAGTGCCGTATCCGAATCTGCTTGTTACAAAAGCGGTCTTATAAATATCCAGGGCTATGGACGTTGTGGAATGGCCGGGGCCGCCGTTGGTCAAACTAAATATCACATCAAAAGATTTAAGGCTGTTTGAAACAGAATGAAATACCGCCACCGTAATTGACGGCATAATCAGGGGAATGGTTATCCTGAAAAACCGGGCTATTCCTCCGGCGCCGTCGATCATGGCCGCTTCAATCATATCCCGGGGAACGACCTGAAGCCCGGCGATATAGATAACCATGTAGAATCCGATGGACTGCCAAATCGAAACAATAAGGACGCTGATAAAAGCCATTTTTGCATCCCCCAGCCAGCTCAGCATAAACGGAGGGAATTTAATATATTGGTAAAATGAGGTAAAACCCCGGGAAAAAATGAAAAACCAGATATAACCGATAACAATAAGGCTTATGATATTGGGAATATAAAAGGCCGCCCGCAACGCGTTTTTACCCCGTATTTCCCCGTCAAGAAACACCGCGAGGAGCAGGGCAATGACATTGGTCAGGATCACCCTGAGGACGGTCTGTTCCAGGGTAAATACCATGGCATACATCATGTTCGGATCTTCAGTAAGAAGCTCAAAGTAGTTTTCGAGACCGATAAATACCGGTACCCGGTCTATACCGTTCCATTTGGTAAAGGAATAGATCACGCTCATGATAAAGGGAATTTCTACTGATAAAAGAATTGCCCCAAAGGCGGGAAGAATAAATAAAGCAAAAACTCCCAAAGAATAAAAATCTTTTTTCTTTAAGTGCATCATAACAGTATTCCGTAGACGGCGGGTTTGCCACAAAAAATATACCGCAGTCCTATCCCGCGTTTAAGAACCACAAGGGAAGACATGATGTTTTAGTCATGATATTCCCCTGTGGCGGTTCCTTAAAACAGTATTACTGGGCGGCCTTGGCAATCTTTGCATAGGCATCGTCCAGGGCCGTAAGGGTTGCCCTCCTGTCGGTAAGACCCGCGCAGTAACCCTGCAGAATGGCGCCAAGCTCCTGTTCGGTTCCGGTGGGGAACATCTGGTAGAACCAGGGATAACCCGGGATATTCTGGCCCAGCAGTTTTACGGTGTCTTCGGCAATCTGGGAATTGGGAGCGATGGTCCCGTTAATCGGCGAAAGCTGTTTAATCTTCTCAGGGATCCATTTTTTCCCATATTCAGAGACGGTGAGCCAGCGGAGCCAGTCCACAGCGGCCTTCTCGTTTTTCGTTCCCTTGGAAATACGAATTGTCTGATTGGAATCAAACATGATCCCCGCCAGGGATGCGTCGTTGCCCACGGGCCCCAGAAGGAAACCCAGCTCCACGTTGGGATTGGTCTGACGGATTGTGTCCTCCGCCCAGTTGCCCTGATGGATGATTGCCGCTTTACCCGATGCAATCATAGAAGTCTGATCGTTAAAATCTGATTCGTTAGGCTTTGGCCCGCCGTATTTTTTGATGAGGTCCAGGAGATCAAAAACATTTGCCATTTCGGGAATATCACTGAATTTGAGAGTACCGTTGTTAAGGCGGTTTACAAAATTGGCATATCCCCCGTAATTTTTTACGACAACCGGCGCCAGCGCCTGCCACGCGGTCTGGGGCAGTACCCAAAATTCCCTAAAGCCCGTGGCAAAAGGTTGAATCCCCGCTGCCTGTATTTTTTGGGCGACCGCCTCGTATTCGCCGAGGGTTCTGGGCAGGGTGCTAATGCCGAGATCCGCAAAGATCTTTTTATTATAAATAAAAGAATGGGACTGCACCAGGAAGGGATAACCCAAGACCCTGCCGTTTACCGTAACCCCTTCAAGGGCGGCCGGGGAGAGGTTGCGGATAAAATCCTCGTTGGTGAGATCGTAGCAGTAGTCCTTATAGGTGGTATTGTCCGCATAGGCGCTGCTCATAAAAACATCGGGAATATCCCCGGAGTTAATTCTGCTGGTAAGGACCGAGCGGAAATCGGTTTGTAATACCGTTATATCCAGGGTAACACCAGTTTCCGACTTGTAGGCCGCCACCATATCGTTGTATTGGTTTTGGAGTTCAGGGCTGTAGAAAAGCAACGACAGGGTAGTGGAGCTTGGGGACTGCGCCTTCTGGCCTCCTGCGGAAAGAAACACCGCGATACAGAACAAAACAAGACAAAGGCTCGTAAATTTCTTCATTTCATCCTCCTGAATTAATATGATATACGTATATCATGCATTAAAGCTCCTGTCAAGAAATTCTTCCTGTTTTTTCTGTTTTTGTGTTGTATTTTCCTGGTTTCCTGACTATAGTAAAAAACACCCATGCGTATAACTCAAAAAGATATCGCCAGAAATCTTGGTATCTCCCTCATCACCGTGAGCCGTGCCCTTAACAATTCCGGCTATGTTTCTCCGGAATTGAAAAAACGCATTATGGATTATGCGAAGCAGCAGTCCTACGTGCCCCACCGGGCATCCCAGATTCTCGTGCGGAACAAGACCCGGGTCATCGCGGTTTTTACCTCTACCTTTCCGTCCTTTGTGTGGGATGATATAGAGAGGGGTGTCATGAGCGCCGCCGGGTATATCAGGCCCCTTAATTACGAGGTTCATTTTTTCAGG
>JAIROT010000142.1 GCA_031257385.1 Treponema sp. | reverse complement strand
TACCCAAGAGCCCGCCTTGCGGCGGGGGAGCTTCAGGGCGTTATAAAGGGTATGTACCCTGAGACAAATACCTTACCAAAACAACATACCTCGTCCCTTTAGGGCGAGGTTGTTGATTTGCAAGCATGGTTTAATGCCTCGCGGCCTGCCTCGGTTCAAACAAGGTAACAATTTCAAAAAACGGTATTAAACCAGACGATATAATAGGCCGAATGCAGAGTTTATCCTGGGCGCATCCGGCGCAGGGTTGTCGCTTGCGCGACAATTTCAAGAGGACCGGGCTTTCCGGGGCTTCGCTCCGGCCCCGGCGCTCCGCACCGGGTCTTGCTTCGCAACCCCTCCAATCTTGCGCATTTCCGTAGTAAAAGTCCCTGTAGCAAAACTTGAAGTTCGGCCTAATGAGCCTCCGCGGAGCAGAGCTCCGCGGTATCTTTAGCGTTGGGTTAGTCCGCACGGAGGCTCATTTTAGCCTGTTGAGACAATAATTTCCGCTTCCCCGTCAAAACCGTTGTTGTACACCAGCAGCCGCTGTTCTTGCGGTTTGTACTCGTAATACGGCTTGTCAGCCGCGCCGCCGCCTGTTATATGCAATTCGATCAATGGCGACGGACCGAACGGTTCCGCAGGCAGGTAAACAAGCGTAGGCGCGGTGATGGCGCTGTCGGCGCGGAAGCGGCAGCGAAAGATCCCGCGCCTGCGATCCCAGTTGATAGAGAGAAGCTCTCCGGCGGCGGCCATGGGGTAGGGGCGCTTCCAGCCGGGGGCGGCCCGTTCCCTGCCTTCGGAAAAAATCGAGAGATCCTCGTCGTTCCAGCCGTCGCCTGTTTTGTTGGTGTTGCCGGCGCTGTAATTCCAGAGGGTTGAATGGAGCAGATTGGCGTCCACCGCGTCGTAATACATGGACAGGGCTTCTTCGTGAACCGAGTAATCGCCGTTGATGAAAGCCTTCCGCTTGTTTAGGTCAAAGGCAAGGCCGAATTCCCCCAGCAGGCAGGGCATGTTGCCCATGTGTTCCTTTGTCCATCTGATCCCCTTTGCGAGACATTCTGTAAAATAGGCCTTTACTTTTTTCTTACCCAGAATTATTTTTGCCTCATCAGGGTCGACGGTAAACCATGAACGGAAGGTCTTGGTAAAAAGGGCAAAACCGTCGTACCAATGGAAGGCGTTGATCGCGTTTGAGGGATGCTCTTTACCCCAGGAAGGATGGGACGCGGCGTGCGAACTGTGGGGCATTCCCTCAATAAAAAAGAAGCTGTACTCATCCGCTTCCTTCATCTTGTCGATAAAACGAAGCATAAAGGGCTTGAGAAAATCCTCAATGAAATTCGCCTGCCTGCCCTCATTCAGGGCAAAGTGATCTTTGCGCAGGAGCCTCGGCCCGCCGTCGCCAGTCCAGGCGCCGGCCGTTTTCCATGGGCAGCAAAAACCTTCCCTAAAAAGGGAAAGGCCGTCGGCGTTAAAGGTTTCATAGCGCTCAATACGGCGGCCCATAGACCTGGCATCGTATACCGGTACATCCACCGCAAAGCCGGAGGCGGCGCGGATGGCATCCCAGGGACTGGGCCGTGGACCGGTGGGGACCATGGGATTTTCCGCCTGTCCCAGATCGCGGCAGCCGATAAAGCCGTAGTGCGGCTCGTTCATAATGCCCCATCCGGCGATCGCGGCGCAGTTTTTCAGGCGGCGGTAACAGTGACGGAAGGCGGCGATATAACGGCCCTGCAGCCAGTCCTGGACATTTTCGCCTTCAACGCTCAGGTCAGGCGCGTAAGTCCGCCCGCCAAAGAAGAGGCTGAACATGGTGGCTGCCGCGTAACGGTTGTAGTTGCTGGGCCACATCATCCGGGGAAAAGCTTCCCCCTGCGGGTACTGCGGGGTCCGGTGCAATTCGGCGTAACGCTGCCGCGTTATGGCGGCGCCGGTCCGGTCAAGCCTGCCCAAATCTATGCCCAGCTTTTCCAGCGTCCAGGCGGGAGCGCCGTCGCCTCCGGTCCAGCGGCTCCACACATCCTGATGGGGATCAATAAATACCGAAATGTTCTTTTGTTCCGCGGCAAGGAGGATTTTTCTCAAATAGGCTAAATAGGCCTCGTCGTAGAGGCCCGGCCCCGCGTGTTCCAGAGCCTCCCAGGTAATTACCAGCCGCAAAAAAATGAGGCCGGCCCGGCTGAGCCGCTCAAAATGGGCCGCCGCATCTTCCAGGGGAAAGGGCCGTCCCACAAAAGAGACATCGGCCGGGTTTTTAAGGGATTCGGGGGACAGACCCCAGCCTGGCGGACCGAAAGGGATTTTGGAATCGCCGCCTAAATTGACCCCCCTCAAGAGAAGGCTTCTTCCGTCCTGATCAAGGATTTTGTTGTCGAGAATCCGCATTTTCTTTCCACAGAGCGTTATTCAGGGACTAATACCCCGCCCCTTAAGGTGGTTCAATTCTTCTGCCAATAATGGCGAGGTAGAAGACCCCCTCAGCACGAATAAATTTCCCCTCGAACGAGCCTCCGATCAAGAAATTGCCCCGGATTCCAGATGCTGCGCGGAGGCCCATTTAGGGGCTACTACTCCACCCTTTTAGTTTATACGAAAATCCGGTTTAATACCCCGTCGAAGCTCCGGTTCGCGCTCTGCTCCGCGGAGGCTCATTCCGAAAGTATCTTCAAAATCGCATCCGTAGATCCCGCGTTGAGAATCTCCTGGCGTTTTTCAGCACTTTTGAAGAGCAGGCTGATCTCTGCCAGGAATTGCAGATGAGGCCCTGTTTTTTCCACCGGTGAAAGGGTCATAATGAAGATCCTGCACGGCTCATGATCCAGTGAATCGAAATCCACCGGCTTTTCCGAAATCCCGATGCAGGCAACGAGGTCGTGGATGGCGGCGCTCTTGCCGTGGGGAATGGCAATACCGTGCTTCATACCGGTAGACATTTTCTGTTCCCGGTCCATAACCGCGTTAAAAGCCGCTTCCCGATCCTGGATTTTTTTCGCCGCAACCAGTATATCGAGTAATTCGTTGATAATTTCTTCCTTGGAGGAACCCTTCAGATGAAGAGAGATAGTCTCCGCCGTAAGTACTGTTTTCAGGTTCATATCTCAAGTGTAAAGCCCCTGCCTGGAAAAGTCAACAGCAGCACGCACGTCTACGGTTAGATTTTTTAATGAGGCATTACGCACGCCATTGCGCCATAATTTTTCTAAGTGAAAAGGGGGTGTGCGCCAAAATAAAAATCCAGCCCAAATTAAACTGGTTCTACCTACGAGCAACAAGGGGGATCACATGGGGTTAGACATGAAAGACAAGAAAAAGGTCTGCGGGGAAATTGTCCGGTGATACCAAAACGCGGACAAAAAGTTTATATGCGCCGGCCCTGCCGCCTCCGTAGACGTTCCGGCACAAAAAAGCTAGAATATCCGGAGTTCTTTCAAAACTTCAGTTTTGAAAGAACGGCTTTTAAAAACGGGCGTTTCGCGGGGCTTTAGCCCGGGGAACCCCCGGAGCCGCCCCAAAACCAAGCGGATTTTGAAGGCGGCCTATCCGTGTAAAAGGAAAACGCGCTATGCCCAAAATTGAAGTCAACGAGGAAGTTTTCTATGCGCTCTCCGATCCGGAGGGCCGCGGCCGCCGCTGGGAAAACCGGGAAGCGTTTGAGGAAGCCTTAAGCTGCGCCAAGGCGGAGCTTGACGGGGACAGCGACAAAAGCCTCCCCGCCCCGGAGCGGATTCTTAAAATCGAACTTAACGATACCAACCGGCCCGATCTCTGGGGGACGGCGGGCTGCGCCCGGCAGCTGCGGGTGTACAACGGCGGCGGCATACCGGAGTATCCTTTTTTCTCACGGCCCGGCAACATACAAAAAGCGGAACGGAAAGTCAAAGTCTCAAAAACCGTCAAACAGGTGCGGCCCTATATGGCGGGTTTTATCGCGGGCGGCAGGGCGATCACCGACCCCATGCTGCGCGACATGATACAGACCCAGGAAAAGCTCGCCTGGAATTTCGGGCGCAGGCGGCGGACCATCTCCATGGGCCTGTACCGTATCTCCATGATCGAATGGCCGGTGCTCTACAAGGGAGTGGACCCGGACAGCGTTTCCTTTGTGCCTTTACAATGGGACAGGCCCCTGACCCTGCGGGAAATTCTCAAACAGCATCCCAAGGGAAAAGAATACGCTTTCATCCAGGAGCACGAGCCTGTTCATCCCCTGTTAACCGACTCGCGGGGGGAAGTCCTCTCCTATCCGCCTGTCATTAACTCCGCCGGCCTGGGCGCGGTGCAGGTGGGAGACACGGACCTGTTTGTGGAAATTACCGGTACGGACATTAACTCGGTAACGCTTGCGGTTTCCATTGTGGCCTGCGATCTGGCGGACAACGGCTTTACCATTGAGCCGGTGGAGATCGAATACGAATACGACACGCCTTTCGGCAGGAATGTGATCACTCCCTGGTATTTCCAGGAGCCGGTGTTCTGCTCGCTGGCCCGCATAGAAAAATTCCTCGGCGAGCGCATAGACGCGGACGGCTGCCTAAGGGCGCTGCGGCGCATGGGGGTAAAGGCTGAAAAAGCCGTTGATCTTGAACGGGGGATCTCCCCGGAAAAAAGCGAGGGCGTGCGGGCCTGGCCGCCCGAGTACCGCAACGACTTTTTGCACGCCGCCGATGTGGCCGAAGACGTGATGATAGGCCGCTCGCTTAAGTCGTTCAAACCCATGCGGCCGGGTGATTTTACCGTGGGGCGGCTCAGCCCCCTTACCCTGTACAGCAGGAAGGTCAAGGAAATACTCGCCGGCATGGGCTACCAGGAGATGATCTACAACTACCTGGGTTCCCGCAAGGATCTGGTTGAAAACATGCGGGGCGACGGCAGCAGGATCATCCGCATATCCAACCCCATGACCGAAAACTACGAGTACCTGCGGGATTCGGTACTGGCCTCCCTTATGGCAAGCGAGTCCGTTTCGGCCCACTCGGCCTACCCCCATCAAATTTTTGAAATCGGCAAGGTGGCTTTCAGGGACGACGCCGAAAATTACGGAAGCTCCACCCGCCAGTACGCGGGCTTCCTGCATGCGGACAAGGATGTCAACTTTAACACCGCGGCGGGCCAGCTTCAGACCCTCTTCTATTACCTTTCCCGTGAATACGACGTAAAAGAATCCGGGGACCCCCGCTTTATTCCGGGCCGCGCCGCCGCCATTCTGTACCGGGGCAAAAAAATCGGCGTATTCGGCGAGGTCCACCCCGAAGTGCTGGAAAACTGGGGCGTTACCGTCCCCTGTACCGCCGGAGAGATCGATCTGGAAGCGCTGATTTAGGCCGGGATATCAAGAGTCAGCGTACACATAGCCGTACTTCCACCCGCCCTTATCCTTTTCAATCATGGCTATAAAGGAATCGCCTGAGAATATTCCGGCGGACATACGCGGAGAGGTTTCACGCGGGGACGCGGGGGGAAAGACAGGGCTTTTACCGGCAAGCGCATGAGAAATTGACTTGCCCTGTGCGACGCTTTTAACATTTTGCGGTTCTATTTCAAACCAGGGGAGTCCCAGGGCAATTAAAACAGCTTTGTCAATAGGCCGGGGCCTGAACGCTTCATTGCCAACAGCGTCTTCAAGACTGAAGCCCGCGACTTTGGTACGGGTGAGCGCGTGAAGGCAGGCCCTGCTCCCCGCGGCAAGGGCGATGTCGCGGGCCAGAGAGCGGATATAGGTTCCGCTTGAACAGTGGACAAAAATCCGCGCGAAAGGCGGGTCCCACAAGAGGAGTTCCAGGCGGTAAACGCGCACCGGCCTTTTCTTCATCTCCGGCTGTTTGCCTGAACGGGCGAGGGCCGATGCCCGCTTGCCGTCAATGTGAATTGCCGAGTAGGCGGGCGGGGCTTGCATAATTTCGCCGCTGAACAGGGGGAGGATTTTTTCAACGGCTTCCCTGGAAGGTAAAGCGGCTTCGGCGACAGGCTTGCCTTCCGGATCAAGGGTGTCGCTCTCAATGCCGAAACGGATAGTGCCCTCGTACTGTTTATCGCAATGTAAAAACCAGGGGCTGAGTTTCAGCGCCCTGCCGGTTAATACCAGGAGAAGCCCTTCGGCAAATTTGTCCAGCGTTCCGGTATGCCCCGCCTTGCCCGTACCCAGGGCTTTTTTTACCGCGCCCAGAGCCTCAAACGAAGTAAGCCCCGCCTGTTTGCTGAGCAGCAATAAACCGGAAGGCGCGGCGACCCGTCCTCCGTCAGTCACGGGAATCCCCGCGGCTTTCTTCTTTCTGGTGCCCGCCAAGGCCTTCGATCTTTTTCACCAGATCAAAACCCTCCCTTACGCTCATGTCAGGGTGAAAACGCAGGCGGGGAATCTTCCGTATGCGCATGGCGGCGCCGAGCTGGGACTGTATGAAACCGGCTGCGCTTTGCAGTCCCTCCGCTCCCCGCTCAATGCCGGCGGCGGCGCGGATATTGGAAACATACACATCGGCAAAGGAGAGGTCCCTTGAAACGCTTACCCTGGTTATGGACAAAAAAGGGGAAACCCTTGGGTCCTTGATTTTACCTTCCAGAACAAGGGAGCTGATCTTTTCCTGTATCAAATGCCCCAGACGTTCCGTTCGATATTCCGCCATATTATTCCGCCGGTTCCGCTTACGAATTATTCAGTTTGCGTACCACTTCCACGGTCTCGACAACCTCAAACTGATCGCCGATCCGGATATCGTCAAAGTCCTCAAGCCTGATACCGCACTCAAAGCCGGCGGCCACTTCCCTCGCGTCGTCTTTGAAACGCTTGAGGGAGGCGATCTTGCCGCTGTGAATAACAATCTGATCCCGAATAAGGTTTACCCCGGCGTTGCGTTTTACCGTACCGCTCAGCACATAACAGCCGGCGATGGCGCCCAGCCTGGGCACCTTGAAGATTTCCCGCACCTCCACCTGGGCGATGACCTCTTCCCTGGTGTCGGGCTTGAGCATGCCTTCCATCGCCTGCTCTATTTCTTCCACCGCCTTGTAGATGACATTGTACTTGCGGATGTCTACCTTTTCCTGATCCGCGAGGATTTTTGCCTTGGGCAGGGGCCGGACATTGAAACCAATGATGATGGCGTTAGACGCGATGGCAAGGTCCACGTCTCCCTCGTTGATCGGGCCGGGCAGAGCCTGGATAACGTGAAGCCTGATTTCGCCGGTGGAAAGTTTTTCAAGACTCGACCGCAGGGCTTCGGCAGAGCCCTGTACATCGGATTTGATGATCACCTTGAGTTCCTGAATCGCCCCGTCGCTTATCATGTCATGGATATTATCCATGGTGATCTTTTTGATGTTCTTCGCGTCCTCAAAACGCTTGAGTTCCTGCCGCTTGGACGAGAATTCCCTGGCGACTTTTTCATCGTCCACCACTTGCAGCGGGTCGCCGGCATTGGGTATGCCCTCAAAACCCAGTACCTCGACGGGCATCGAGGGGGTGGCTTTGGCGAGTTTTTCTCCCTTATCGTTGAAAATCGCCCGCACTTTGCCGGGCCATATTCCCGCCACAAAAGAGTCGCCGATGGCGAGGGTTCCCCTTTCCACCATAACGGTAGCCACAATGCCCCGGCCGTGATCGATCCGCGATTCGAGAATCTTCCCCTCGGCGCTGCGCTGGTAATTGGCCTTGAGATCCTGTATTTCCGCCTCAAGGAGGATCGCCTCAATGAGCCTTTCAATACCGACCTTTTGCAGCGCCGAAAGCTCCACAAACATGGTTTGCCCGCCCCAATCTTCAGGCATCAGGCCCAGTTCGGAGAGCTGGCTTTTTACCTTGTCGGGATTTGCCTCCGGTTTGTCAATTTTGTTCACCGCCACGATGATGGGAACATTCGCTTCTTTGGCGTGGTTAATAGCTTCGATTGTCTGGGGCATAACGCCGTCGTCGGCGGCCACTACCAGTACCACAATGTCCGTAACCTGGGCGCCTCTGGCCCTCATGCGGGTAAAGGCTTCATGGCCGGGGGTATCAAGGAAAGTGATACTGCCATGGGGAGTATCCACCATGTAAGCGCCGATGTGCTGGGTAATGCCGCCGAACTCGCCTGAAACCACATCGGCGCTGCGGATGGCGTCCAGCAGTTTTGTTTTGCCGTGGTCAACATGGCCCATAACGGTAACCACCGGCGACCTGGGCAGCATTTCGGCGCCCTCATCGGAGCCGGTCTCAATGAGCGTCTCGTCGTAGAGACTGACGATCTTTACATCGGCCCCGAATTCGCCCGCCAGAATGGAGGCGGTGTCCGCATCGATCTGCTGGTTTATCGTAACCATCTGGCCCATGCTCATCAGTTTCTGGATGAGGTCTGAGGCTTTCAGGTTCATTTTCCGGGCCAGTTCCGACACGGAAATAACTTCCATGATTTCAATGGTTTTGGGTACCGGATTGGCCACATGGGTGATTTTTTTCTTTGTCTTGAGGAGTTTCTCCTCCATCTCGAGTTCTTTTTCTTTGCGGTTATACACCGGCTTTTTGGCCCTGAAACTCCGTTTTGCCGGCCCCTTGCCCTCAGGCAGCGTTCCGGCAGGCGTTGAAGCGGGCCCGCGTCCGGCGCCGGGCCGGGGGGGGCCTCCGAACCCGCCGGGCCGGACCGGGCCTCCGGGTCTCCCCCCCTGACCGCCGGGTCGGGGACCGAAGCCCGGTCTTCCAGTGGAGCCTCCGGGCCTGCTCTCCGGGCCCCTGGCGCCCTGATTCGTATAGGCCGGCCTTCCACCGCCCCTGCCGGCGGCGCCCTCGGGCCGCTGGGTAAAACGGCCCGGCTGGGGAGGGCGGGGACCGTTGTCGTTTCTGCGCCCGACCATCTTGCCCCCCACCTTGCCGGCGACGGCGGCCGGCCGCTCGGTAAAGGGGAAAAAACTTGGCCGCGGTTCTTTTTTCTCCGTTCCGGCGGTTTCACCGCCGGTCGCTTCGCCTGTTTTCGCCTGGGGCAGCTCTTGTGAAGGAACTTTCCCGGCGGCCTTGCCCTGTACCGCTGTCTCGACAGAGGAAGCCGGAGAACCGGAGACAACCTTGGGCTGAACCTTTTTTGCCGGCCCCTGGACGGCGGCAGGCGCGGGGGGCTTCTTTTTAGGGATGATCACCTTAACCTTATGGCGCTCGGTATGCTCCGCGGGACTTTTTCTTTCTTCGTGCCCGCCTTGAGAGTGTTTGATGAGTTCAGCTTTGGGTTTCTGTGTATTGTCAATTTCCTCTGCCATAATAATCCTTTGTCATCCGTAAACAGTACCTGCCGCCAGGGACAGGAAATCATTCCTCTTCATATTCAAAACTCAGCCCAATGCCGCAGTTGGGGCAGCTGGTCATATCCAAAGTGATCTTCGCGCCGCATTCGGGACATTCATATTCCTCGACTTCGCCGCTTTCTTCCCCGCCTTCGGAAGCTCCGTCTCCGGCGGTTTCCGCCCCGGCCTCTTCAGCTTCCTCTTCCTCTTCAACAATCTCCACATATTCTTCGATCAGCTTACGCAGATCCCCAAGCTGCCCGGCGGAAACATATTCGATCGCCGCCAGTTTCTCTTCGCTTAAAACGAGGAAGTCTTCGATAAAGTCTATACCGTTATCCAGCAGGGACCGGGCAACCTGCTCGTCCACGCCGGGCAGTTCCGAGATGCGGGAAATTTCCTCACTGTCGTCGTCGCCGAACAGTTCCGAAACCGCGCGGCGGGATTCCGCGGCGATATCCATTTCCTCAAATTGGGCGTCGGTTTTTACGTCGATGTTCCAGTCCACCAGGCGGTTGGCCAAACGCACGTTGAGGCCCTGCTTGCCGATAGCCAGCGAGAGCAGGGAATCGCTTACCACCGCCAGGGCCTGGTGCTTGCCTTCGTCAAGGATGATCACGTCCCGAACCTCGGCGGGCGAAAGCGCGTTCTTGATGAAACGCTGGGGATCGGGATCATATTTGAGGATGTCGATCTTCTCCCCTTCAAGCTCCTTGATCACCGCCTGAATCCGCACTCCCTTCAGGCCTACACAGGCCCCCACTGGATCAACATCGTCGCGGTTGGAATAAACGGCCAGCTTGGTCCGGTAGCCGGGCTCCCTGACGATTTTGTGGATCTCTACGGTTTTGTCGTATACTTCAGGAACTTCAAGCTCAAAAATCGCCCGCACAAAATCGGTGTGTGTGCGGGACAGCACGACCTGCAAGCCGGTGGGCGTCTTGTTGACCTCTACGATGAGGGCCTTGATCCGGTCGTTCACATGGTAAGTTTCCCTCGGGGACTGAAATTTCTTGGGAAGGATGCCTTCCATCTTCCCAAGATCGACATAGATCGTCCCGTTCCGCTCCCGCTGGTAGTAACCGATAATGATCTCCCCCACCTTGTCCTTGAATTCCGAGTAGAGGCTGTCTTTCTGAATTTCCCTGATGGTCTGGCGCGCGGTCTGTTTGGCGCTCTGCACGGCAACGCGGTCGAATTCCTTGGGGTCGATTTCAATGAGAATCTCGTCCCCCACCTCCGCATCGGGGTTAAGCTCCCTGGCTTCGTCCAGATCTATTTCCGCCACCGGATCGCATACGTCGTCGTGCTCCACGATCTTTTTCTGGGCGTAAATCGAAACTTCTTTATTTTCATTAAACCTGACTATGGCGTTTTCCGCGTTGCCGAAACGGCGCTTGTATGCGGCAATCAGGGTATTTTCAATGGTCCGCAGTATCAGGTCCTCGGAAATGCCCCGGTCCTGGCTTAACTGTCGGATAGTCTCTGACATGTCCGTAGCCAACTTATACCTCCTGTGAAGTCATTCTTGCGAATGATCCAGCTTCGCCTTGGCGATAATTTCGTAATCTAAACGCATAGTTCCTTCTTTTCCTTTTAGCACCAGCCCTTTTTCATCGACGGTTTCCAAAATACCCGCCGACCAGTCTGAAATATCGGTGCGGTAACAGCGTACTCCCCTCCCCCTGTAATGGGCCGCTTCGACGCCGTCCTTGATCAGCCGGTCTATACCCGGCGAGGACACCTCCACGTGGAGATTTCGGGCGGGAAAAACCAGTTCAAGCCGGGGCATGATCGCGTGATGCACCCTGGAACACTCGTCCACCCCCAGAGCGCCGCCCGAATACACCACCAGCCTGACCTGCACGGTTCCCTGCGAGCCTTTGCGGGCCTTGTGCCGGGAAACGGAAAGTTCAATCAACTCCAACCCAAGTCCGCAGACTATGGTTTCCAACGGTCCCCGCAGGGAATCGTCCCCGCCAGGCTCCGGCGCGCCGGATTTTGCGTTATAACGCACGCAATCACCCTTTTCCCCAAACAATAAAAAAAGGGCCTTCCGAAGCCCTTTTTTTAACTTTGAAGAATATACTATATATCAAAGCTTACCGCCCCGCGAAAAAAAAGTCAAGTAGCGCATACGCCGCAGGATCGCTTTTTCGATTTAACGCGCCCGCCGGCTTGCGCGCGGTTTGCGGACGAATTTAGAGGGCTTCGGGGAGGGCTGAGTGTATGTTTTTGATTGAATGCGAAGGGTACATACCCAAGAACCCGCCTTGCGGCGGGGGAGCTTCAGAGCGTTATAAAGGGTATGTACCCTGAGACAAATACCTTACCAAAACAACATACCTCGTCCCTTTAGGGCGAGGTTGTTGATATTTGTTCCAAAACCCCTAAATGAGCAGTTAGAGATACGCAACCTATGGAAAAGCCCCGTTGCGGATTGCAAATGCGGCGTCTCCTGCGGAGTTTAACGGGAAGTACCCGGCGCGACTTTTGGAAGCACGAACAAAAGACCGCACAACAACACCAGGCTGATTGGCAGCGTAATCCCGACGCTCACCGTAAAACCAAGGGGCGCGGTAAGCCCCGCGATAATATAACCGACAAAGCACACCGATGCCGTGGTGAGCGCATAGGGTATCTGGGTTGATACATGACTTATGTGGTTACAGCCCGCGCCCGTAGAAGAAAGAATTGTCGTGTCCGAGATAGGGGAACAATGGTCGCCGAATACCGAACCCGCGAGTACCGCCGAAAGGGAAGTAACCGAGAGAAAAGGCGCCACAATATCGCATACCGCAATCGTGATTGGAATGAGAATACCGAAAGTGCCCCAGGCCGTACCGGTCGCAAAGGACAAGCCGGCGGCTATGACAAACATGATTGCGGGAATCAGCACTACCGGAAGATTCGACTGCTGCACCAGCCCCGCCACATACGGACCTGTAGCCAGAAGATCGCGGCATACGCCGCTGATGGTCCACGCCAGCGCCAGGATGATGAGGGCGCTTACCATGGATTTTACCCCGTCAACAATCCCGGCAAAGAATTCGGTAAAAGTCATCAATTTACGGGGGACAAAAATAAAGAAGGCGGTAAAAAGCGCGCCGAAACCTCCGAGGGCAAGGGCCGAACCGGCGTCCGTATCGCCAAAGGCGTCGAAAAGGCTTTTGCCTTCCCAAAAACCGCCGTAGTAAAGCATGGCCAGCACGGAAAAAACCACCAAAAACAGCACGGGTATTACGAGGTCAAACACCGTCCCCCTGCCGGAGACCTTCTCTTTGGCCCGGCCGTCTCCCGACTCTTCAGCGCTTACGGATACCCCCTGTTCCTCCGCCCTGCGTTCCGCCCGCGCCATGGGGCCAAAATCGCCGTTTTTCCGCAGGTTGAGCCACAACACCATGGCAAGGGTGAGTACCGCGTACAGATTCATGGGGATGGAACCCACAAACGCCTGCATGCCCGTGATTCCCGTCCGGGTGGGATAATAGGAAATAACCGACGCCGCCCAGGACGAGATAGGCGCTATGATGCACACCGGCGCCGCGGTAGCGTCGATAATGTACGCGAGTTTTTCCCGGGACATGTTGTATTTGTCGGTAACAGGCTTCATCACCGTGCCCACCGTCAGGCAGTTAAAATAATCGTCAATGAAAATCAGGACGCCCAGAAGTCCCGCGGCAAAACCCGCGCTCCGTTTGCCCTTCAACCTTCTTGCCGCCCAGTTCCCGTAGGCCGCCGAACCGCCTGCCCGTGTAACCAGTACGACCAGGGCCCCCAGCATTGCCAGGAAAATCACCATGGAAGCGTTGCCTCCGACCTTTTCGATCATCAGGTCAATCGTTACATGCAGCGTTCCTGAGGCCCCCAGGTTCGCAAGAAGACTGTAAATCAGCGTTCCCGACAAAATACCCAATAAAAGGGAAAAAATCACCTCTTTGGTGATCAGCGCCAGTGAAATGGCGATAATCGGCGGCAGAATAGACAACCATCCCGCCTCAACTGTCTGAAAATCCATAGTCCTTCCTTAAAGCAACCGATTTTGTGGCGGATAATAGCTTATCATACAGCAGGGGTTCTTTCAAGCCTTTAGCTGTGGATTGCATAGTTTATAAGCCTGCGGGGAAGATCTATCGGTAAGCGCTTTCCGGTTGGTTTTTAAGAAACGGAACCGGCTTAAAACCCGAACTTGGCCCTGGTTTTTTCGTACAGATCAACATACATCTTCGCGGATTTCTCCCACGAGAAATCCTGTCTCATTCCCCTCAGGCGCATGGCTTCGATGTGTTCATGCCGGTTGTACCAGGCCCAGACTGCCCAGCCCACGGTGTTGTAGATCGCCTGGGGGGTCAGATCGTCGAACATAAAGCCGTCTCCGCCGCCTGAGGCTTCGATGTAATTTTCCACCGTGTCCGCCAGGCCTCCGGTTTTTCGTACTATGGGGAGTGTGCCGTAGGTCAGAGAATACATCTGGTTGAGACCGCAGGGTTCGTAGCGGCTGGGCATAAGGAAGAAGTCGCTGCCCGCCTCAATGAGGTGGCTTAGTCCTTCATTGTAGCCGATTTTGGCCTTAAAATTGGAAAGGCGGGAGGAAAGGCTGGTGATTTCGTGCTCGCACCAGGCCTCGCCCGTTCCAAGGAGAACCATCTGTAGATTCATGTCGCGGCAGATCGGCCATGCCGAACCGTAAGCGGGACCAAAAAGATCGCCCACGCCCTTCTGCCCGGTAAGCCTGGTGACCATACCGATAAGGGGCGCGCCCCTGTCCGCCGGAAGGCCGAATTCCTTCTGCAGGGCTTCTTTGGCCGCGGCCTTTCCTTCCATGTTTTCACCGGAGTACGGCTCAGGGATAAACGGATCTTTGGCCGGGTTCCACACATTCGTGTCAATGCCGTTGAGAATGCCCGAATAATCGGCCGAGCGGTAACGGAGCACACCGTCAAGCCTGAAACCGTGGACCTGCAGCATGGTTTCCGCGGCGTAGTTGGGCGAAACCGTGTTGAGCCGGTCCGCGCTGTACAGGCCCGCCTTGAGCAGGTTCATCATATTCCAGTCTTCAAAGCCGGCGTTGTAAAACACATCCCAACCCAGGCCGGTATACCGGAAATTGTCCTTGCTGTAGATCCCCTGGTAGCCCAGGTTGTGTATGGTGAGGACCGAGACGGTTTTTTCAAAGCCGGTTTTGACTTTGCCGCCGCTTAAACGCTCGGCGAATTTCAGGTAAACCGGCGCCATTGCCGCAGGCCAGTCGTGGGCGTGGAGCACATCGGGACTCCAGCCGATTTTGCGGCAGAGCTGAAACGCGGCGCGGCAGAAAAAGGTGAAACGCCGGGGATTGTCAAGAAAATCCGGTTCAAAGGGCGTACCATAGATGCCGTCCCTGCCAAAAAAAACCTCGTGATCGATAAAGTACACCCGCACCGGATTTTCCTCCGGCGTATCCGGCATGACGGCGCTGTAAACCGCGCTCCATTCCTCACCGCCGCCCAGCGGCACTCCCATTGCGCCGGGGAGCAGCTCAAGTTTTCCCTTGTCAACCGCGTAATAGCGGGGGATGACGATTTTTACTTCGTGGCCCAGCCTGGCCAGAGTGATTGAAAGCGCGGAAACCATATCCGCAAGGCCGCCAGTTTTGGCGTAAGGCGCCGCCTCGCTGGAAACCATTAAGATTTTCATGCGAAACTAGAACCTTTCAGCCATGGTGAGACCGTTTTCCCTGAGAATTTTGAATCCCTTATCGTGATCTTCCAGTTTGAAGATTACCACCGCCTTGCCGGCCTTGCCCTCCAGCGATGCGTACAGATACTCAATATTTACCTCGGACTTCTGGAAAAGCTCCATCAGTTTGGCAAGGCTGCCGGGCACGTCGTCAATTTCCACCGCGGCGACGCTGGTCTGCCTCGTGGTAAAGCCCGCGGCGTTCAGGGCGTTTATCGCCTCTTCGGTTTTGTCAACGATAAGGCGCAGGATACCGAAGTCCGCGGTGTCGGCGATGCTGATCGCCCGCAGGTTAATCCCCGCCCGTGCCAGGGTCTTGGTAACTTCGCTAATCCTGCCGGTGGTGTTTTCCAAAAAAACCGATATTTGCCTGATTTCCATGATAATCGCTCCTTCTCCAACTTTAACTATGGGGAGCCGCCAAAAACCGGTTGTTTTTCGGTTCCCCTGCAGTTTCTTACCCTACGGGCTGCGAAACATGCATTTTTAAGCGGGAAACTGCTAAAAACTGAAGTTTCCGGCAGTTCCCTATACGTCAAATTTTCCGGTTGTCGACAACCCGCTTCGCCTTGCCGATGGAACGCTCAATAGTCTTCGGCTCCACCAGTTTTACTTTCAGGCTGACCTGGAGTTTCGACTTCATCACATTTTCAATGCGGTTCCGCAGGCCCTCAAGATCCCTGGTTTCGTCGCTGAAAAATTCTTTCTTCACCTCAACCTGCAATTCCACTTCATCAAGGCGGCTTTCACCCCGGTTGACCACAATCAGATACTGCGGCTCGGTCCCTTCAATTTCGATGAGGGCCTGTTCAATCTGGCTGGGGAAGACGTTGACTCCGCGGATAATGAGCATGTCGTCGGTTCGGCCAAAGAGCCGGTGCATGCGGACCGTGGTACGGCCGCAGGAGCAGGGTTCGCTCATTAAAAAGGTGATGTCTCTGGTGCGGTAGCGCAGAATCGGCGTGCCTTCCTTGGTGAGGGTGGTAAAGACCAGCTCGCCCTTTTCACCGTCGCCCAGGGTTTTGCCGGTTTCCGGATC
This sequence comes from Treponema sp., assembly GCA_031257385.1. GTDB lineage: Bacteria > Spirochaetota > Spirochaetia > Treponematales > Breznakiellaceae > WQXQ01. The sequence goes on along the minus strand of JAIROT010000142.1, from coordinate 2,162 downwards.
GATAACTTCCGGGTAGAACAGATCCTCGTTGATGTGCAGGCCGTCCTGGGCCTCGCATTCAAAGGAAACGCCCGGACCGATGATCTCCGTCAGGCCGTAGATATCGTAGGCTTTCATGCCGTAGCGGGCCTCAATTTCCTTGCGCATATTCTCGCTCCAGGGCTCCGCGCCGAAACAGCCCTTGCAGATCGGAAGTTTGCGCAGGTCGATACCCGCGTCCGCCGCTTCCTCGGCCATGTACAGGGCATAAGAAGGCGTGCAGGTAAGCATGGTCGAACCGAAGTCCTGCATCACCATAAGCTGCCGGGCGGTGTTGCCGCTGGACATGGGCAGAACTTCCGCGCCAATGTTGAGCGCCCCGTAGTGCGCCCCCGGCCCGCCTGTAAAAAGCCCGTAGCCGTAGCAGTTCTGCACAATATCGTCCCTGGTGCAGCCCGCCGCCGCCATTGTCCGCGACATAGACTCCCGCCAGATGTTAATGTCCTTGATGGTATACTCGTCCACTACGGGCTTGCCTGTAGTACCGGAACTTATGTGCACTTCCACGATCCGGTCCTGGGGGCAGGCCCGCAGGCCGTGGGGATAATTTTCCCGCAAATCGTCCTTGGTGGTGAAGGGCAGTTTTTCGATGTCCTTAATGCTGTGGATGTCGCGGGGCAGAATCCCCCGCTCATCCATTTTTTTCCGGTAAAACGGTACCTTAGCGTAGAGCGTCTCTACGAGGTTTTTGAGGTTGGCAAGCTGGAATTTTTTCCGCGCTTCGCTTCCCATACATTCGTACTCAGGATTGAAGATCATGACCGCTTCCTTTTACAACGTAAGATGTGAGATACCGGTATGATAACACAGAAAAAGAGAAAAGGTAAGGGGCGTTAAAAATGATTTTATATGCGCCGGCCCTGAAGTCAGGGCGCCCATCGCTTGAGGAACGCGGTAATCCGCGCTTCATATTCAAGACCGGCAATGCTGTAACACTCCCCGTGGCCGGCGCCGGGAACCGTAAACAGTTCCTTCGGGGCGGGACAGGCTTCGTAGAGGGTGCGGACCATCGTAAAGGGAACAAAGGTATCCTCCTCCCCATGGATAAAGAGCGTGGGAACCCTGGTCTTTTTCACCTGCTCCAGGCTTGAAGCCTCCGCAAAACTGTAGCCCGCCCGTTTTTGGGTCAGCCGGGATACGGCGTCTATGAGCAGGCGGCTTTTCAGATGATACAGGGTGAGAAGCTGGTACCGCAGCTCTTCCTCCACCGAGGTATAGCCGCAGTCCTCAATGACAGCCTTCACCTCCGGGGGCAGTGTCTCGCCGCTGGTCATCATCACCGTGGCGGCCCCCATGCTGATGCCGAACAGCACGATCACGGCGGGGCTCTCCCCAGGGGAGGCGCGTTCCTTTACCCAGTCGATCCATTGCAGGTAATCCAGCCGGTCATGCCAGCCCATGCCGATATAGTTCCCTTCGGAATCCCCGTGCCCCCGTGCGTTCGGGAGCAGCACGTTATACCCCAGTTTCTCGCAGAAAAACCGGGCGAAGGCGCTCATCTGAAAGACATGCCCCGTATAGCCGTGGGCCAGGATCGCCGTCCGGGGGGAAAGGCCGCTCCCCGCGGCGGCGGGGAGAAAACAGGCGCTGAGCCGCAGGCCGTCACGGGACAGGATGCGGACGGTTTCGTAGGGCTGGACCGTAAACCAGGGCGGAGGGACGTCCGGGGCCGGCTTTTCCCGGGCCGCCTGAAAGATAGGGATATTCGATTCCGACGCCTTCCCCCGGATCACAAAATTGTATAAATACCGGGGCAGCCCCCATACTACGGCAAAGGCCAACAAAAATACAAGCGCTATAACAATTCCGGCAACCACCCCGCCTCCCTTTCAAGCCGCAGTGTATTCGGTGTCCGTCCTAAAGCCGGCTGCTTTGTGGACAGCCCGCGGTTTCCAATGGGCCGCTTTCGATGCTTCGGTTATGAAAGACGCCTAATTTTCCAAAATAACGTAAAAAAATGCAATCCCCCGGATACAAAGATAAATTTAAACTGTTCGGGCGCTGCCCCGTAATGCCTCATTAAAAAATCTAACCGTAGGGGTTGGATGCCTCATGCTAAAAATCTAACCATGAGAATCCGATACGGGAGGAGGAACCTCCCGGTTCTTGTGCATATGAATGTG
>JAIROT010000071.1 GCA_031257385.1 Treponema sp. | reverse complement strand
TTGCCGTCGCTTTCCTGGTGCTTACCAACAGGTAATCACTGTATAAATCAAGTATGTCCCCGCCCATACTCTTATAGTATTCTTTCCACCCACTATGTCAAGTATGCGTAACATGAGTTATTATTTATAAGGTATTTTTGTCAATACGTACTTTATAAAAATTTACAAAATGCAACCACATTAGCCGATTAGCATTGCGCCTAACAGCATATATATGCCAACCACACAAACATGCCCCACCTATTCGGCATGAATCGTTTCCTGGGAAACAACGGCAGCGCTTTGCTAACCACTGTCAACAAGTTAAGAATTCTTGTCCGCAGATTACGCAGATTAACACTGGTTTTGGCTTCTTTACTCTGTGACGAACTTTAGTTCGCAATCAGCGTCTGGCGGGTGTCCACAGCGGCAAGCCGATGTATTGGGCACAATAGCTTGACTACGCCTGCCGTTCCGGCTGTGTGGAAAAACCACGGGGTTTTGGAACAGGCTCAAAACACTATTTTTAATCCATTTTTTTATATTGTGTTAATGCATCATCAACACTTAATAATATAAAATTATCTCTTATTGATTCCCAGATTAAAAATCTGTCAAATGGATCTCCATGGTATGCAGGCAGTTTATAATTTGTTGTTATGTTTATATTATTTATTTTTTTACAAATGTAATAACTGTTTTCAACTTCTTCATAAAATTCTTCCGGAGTTAATCCACTGAGATTTAATTTCTTTAATCCATATTTAATGGATATTTCCCACAAATTAATTGGGCTATAGTAAATGTCATTATCTTCATTTAATAATATTGTTCTTATGTTGTAACTATTCAGCCAGTTTTCCTATTGCATAGATTAATTAGTGTCTGTCTATAATGTAGCTGCTATCACAGCAGCGGTCATAACTCTGATGTTATAACCGATAACGCTCCAATATACTTTTTGTCTATAATGTTTCCAACCTTTCCGGTTGCACCTGCCTATCCCAAACCCACGTTTCAAATTCGATATCACCGCCTCTATCCCTGCTCGCCATTTCTTTAATAAGGCCAATTTTGCACCAACAACTCAACTAGAGTTGCTAAATAGCATGACTACATTTTTGGCACAAAACCTTGAACAATGGTCTTCTTCACCATTCAGCTTGAAAAGTATTGGCAGTATATCTGCTTGGACAGGAAGCGGGACATACTTCGTTTATATAGTCTGTGATCCATCGACCGGCAATGCATTAAAATCTAACGTCAGTTTCAGTAATGGTTCGGCAACTATTGACTACGATGATATGACGAATCAAAGCAGTTTACCGGCAATGTAAGAAGACCGCCGCAATATCCGTGTTGCGGCGCTGGCTTGAATAGTTTCATTTTCCTTGGGTCGTTGCGCCTTGCGCAACGGGCCGTCTTTTTAAATGGTGACTGTCACCTTGACTATCATACCGGTGAAAAACCGGAATTTTTACCGCAAAGTCGAAAAAGTTTTTACTTCAAAGCCCTTTTTTGACCTCCTTTTTCGTGACGCAACGGTGGATTTTCCCTCATGATTTATGCGGTTTTTCAGTTTAACCGCCAACCGGCTGTTTGCCGTGCTTGCTGGGCAACGCGGGCGCTTGCAAATTACCCCGCTTGAAAATATACTTTTCCCATAATGAGTAAGGTTGTATTAAAGGCAGAAGATCTGGACGGGTATTTGAGCGCCGCGGATAAAGAGTACCTTTTCCGGATGGACCGGATCTACGAGACGGTGATGAAGACATTCTCGCGGCTTTCGTCGGGCCTGCAGGCGGAGCGGCGGGACGCGGAGGATACCCTTATCGCCCTGTATAACGAGATGGGGAGCCTGATGCAGGAAATTTGCCGTGAAGCGCCCCATATCCACGTGTATTCGTTTCTTACGCCCCAGGAAAGCCACCCGGAAGCCTCGCGCCTTATCGCCAAACTGCGGGACGTGCGGACCGGGAACCAGGAATTTGTGTATTACATTCAGCGGGCCTACGAGATGCTTTTCAAGCTGGCCTGGGGGGGGACGCCGGGCGTCAATAAAAATTATCTTATCGCAAAAACGCCGGTAACCGTGCCGGTGCAGAATTACGCGGTGCACAAGATCACCAATATCGACGACAAAATCGAAAACACCGTGATGTGCGTCATGCTTCGGGGCGCGCTGCTTCCTTCGATGATTATGAGCAAGGAGATCGAGGAATATTCTTCCCATGCGTATGTAACGCCTTTCGCCCTGTTCAGAATCAGGCGGGACGATACCAAAAAAGAAATCAACATGGAGTATATTCTGGATCTGGACCGTTCCTATTTCAGCCTTGAAGCCCTGGACGGCAAAGACCTGGTGTTTGCCGATCCGATGAACGCCACGGGCGGGAGTCTGGTAACGGTGGTCAAATACCTGCTGGACGCCGGGGTTAAGCCCCGCTCGATTCTGTTTTTCAACGCTATCGCGGCGCTCAAGGGGGCGCTTCGGGTGGTCCGGGCTCTGGATCATTGCGAGGTGTATACCCTGTGGATGGATCCGGTCCTCAATGATCAGGCGTATATCATGCCCGGTCTGGGCGACGCCGGGGATCGTATCAACGGCAGGGACGCCGAATCCAATCCGAGGAACATTATTCAGCTTATCGCGGACTACGGGGACAATATCGCCCGGCTGTACCGGGCGCAGCTCAAGGAGATTGAGGACACGGTACTCAATACAGGCAAATGAAGACCGATACGCGCAAACATGTTTTTTTTCGCCTGTCCGCGCCGTACCCGGCGCTGATTCAGGCGGCGTCCGCGGCGCTGCTGTGCGCGGCGCTTGCCCTGCCCCTGCTGAACGGCTGCGCTACGGCGACTTCGGCCGCGGAGTATTATTCCATCGGCATGGCCTATTACGACGTGGGGAAATTCGAGGAAGCCGAGAAATGGCTGAACCGTGCGAGGGCCGCGGACAGGACCCAGGTCGCTTCAGAATATCAACTGGGGCGGATTGCCTTTGAGACAGGCCGTTTTCAGGAAGCCGCCGGCTATTTTGAGTCGGTGCTGAAGCGGGACCCTGAAAACCTTTTGGCGCTCAAGGCCGCGGCCTATACGCGAATCAAAACCGGCGATCTTGAATTGGCGGACCGGCATTACCGGAAAGTGCTGACCCTGGAGCCGGAAAGCGCGGACAACGGCTACAATTACGCGCTGGTGTTATATGCCATGGAACGGTACGCAGACGCGGAGAAGGTACTGAGCGGGCATCAGTTTGCCCTGCTGGACAGCAGCGACTCTCTGCTGCTTTTTGCCCGTACCCAGAAGGCCCAGGGTAAAGTAGAAGCGATGGACAATTACGCAAAATGGCTTGCGAATAACACCGATCCCCAGGTGCGCTATGAATACGCCCAGATGCTTGAAGCGGAGGAACTCTACGCCCGCTCCCTGGAGGAGTACCGCAGCGTCCTGAACGAGCTTAGTTCTTCCGTCAGCGGAACGCTGAAACGCACGGATTTGCGCTTTGCCATTGGCCGCCTGCTCCTCATCGCCGACAGCGAAAGCAGCGAAGGGATCAGTGAGCTGCAGGGCGCGGTCGCCGAAGGCTACAGCGATTTTGAGGCCATGGAAAAACTGCTCGAAGACGAGCGGATCAGCGCCGCCAACAAAACCAGCCTGTCTATCGTTATTAACGATGCCCGGAAAGCGCTTGAGGAAGCGGAAGAGCCGGAGGAAGAGGAAGAAGAAGCCGCGGAAGCCGCCGCTGAAACGGGAGAAGAGTAATGTTTGTCTCGATGATACAGATGATCTTTGAGATTCCTGAAGTGGACAGTATCAAGGAAAAGCGGCGGATTATCCGGTCCGTAAAGGATACCTTACAGCGCCGTTTTCACATGAGCGCCGCCGAGGTAGACCTGCAGGATTCGCTGTCCTTTGCCCAGATCGGCGGGGCCCTGGTGTCCAATTCGCGGGATTTCGGCGAGTCCGTGCTTCGCAAGGCGTTTGAGATGATAGAAAGGGATATTCCGGTCCGTATTCAGGACATGAGCATTCATTCGGAGGAATTTTAATGAACCGGCAAAACAAAGATACCCCCCATTCCTCACAAAAGGCCGTGTCCCTGCGCCGGTCCGCGGGCATTTTCAAATTGACGGCTTGCCTGCTGTTTCCGGTTTTGAGTTCCTGCATCGGCGTTTCGGCGGACATTACCATTGCCGCCGGCGGATCGGGAAAAATCGCCCTGGAATACCGGGTTTCCCGCATGGCCGAGGCCCTGGGCAGGCTGGACGGCAACGAGCGCCGGCAGACCGTCCCGGTGGGCCGCGCCGATTTTGAGCGCTTCCTGGCCCGGCTTCCTGACATGCGCCTTGTCTCGTTTTCCGCCAGGGAGCAGGCGGCCGGGGGCGCCGCAAACGGCGGGGACATTATCAACAGGGCCGAACTTGAATTCAAAAACATTGACGCGCTGCTGGCTTTTCTTGACTTCTCCGGGCAGCGCGCCTCTTTTGTCCGGCAAAACGGAACAAACCGGCTGACCCTTACCCTGCTGGAAGCTCGGGAGCCCGCGGATTCGGACCTGCTTGCCCTGGTGCGGGAACTGTCCCTTGACTATGAACTGCGTCTGAGTCTCAGCGCTGAGGGAACGGCGTCCCTCAGGTTAAAACCCGAAACGGTTCCATCGGCGCGCCTTGTTTCACCGGGGAAAAAAGTCTCGTTTACGATTCCCACCGGAGAACTCCTCAGCCTCCCCGGCGGCCTGGAACTGGAATTTGCCTGGTAGCAAAAGCCAGTGGAGAAAAAGGGTAAGCGCCAGAAGGTCCGCGCAGCCGCCGGGGCTGATGTTTTTCGCGATGAATTCCCTGTCCATCTCCGCCGCGTATTCGGCCATTCCCGCCGGGCCGGGATTTGACGAAAGAAAGGCTGAGGCGTTTTTTTGAATTTCCAGCAGGGTTTCAGGGCCGGAGCGGTGGATGATATTGGTATCGGCAACGGATATGAGCAGGCGCAGAAAAACCGCAAGCCCCGCGTCGTTCAGGGTATATCCGGCGCTGAGGTTCCGGCGCAGCAGGGGCAGGGCGTCCCGCACGGCCGGAAAACCACGGGCGGCCTCTTCCCTGACCCCGCCAATCCCGTAGCGCCGGTGAATTACTTCCCCGTGTGAAAGTTCCCCGCCGGAAAAATCATCCCTTACGCGGCATGTCATGGAGGCGATAAAATCAAGAATTTCTTCGGCTGCAATTTGTTCCCGATGGCGGAAAAAAACGCCGAAAGAAGCGCTGGCAAGGCCTATGGAAAAGATAAGGCCCCGGTGGGTGTTCGCGCCGCCTGTCGCTTCCAGCATCGAAAGCCCGGCGGATTTACCGGCGGGCCTGAGGGAATTGAACAGCGCCGCGGGGTGTCCGGGACTGGAAAGCGGCAGGGCCCGCATTTCCTCCGGGGGAATTTCCGCCGCGTTAAAGCCAGCCAGGGCGCAGTTTCGGAAATAGGGGATAATCGCCGCCGTTGAATCGATAAAGGAAAAAAAGTCCATGTCCCTGTGGGCGCCGTTGTTTATCCGGTCTACCAGCCCCGGCTTGGGCGTAACGGCGGCCTCGCCGATGAGGGCCTTGAGGGCGGCGGCGGCAATTAAATCCGCGAGCCGTTCCCGCTGAAAGGCCGCCATAAGGGCCGCCGCGGCGTTTCGCAGTTCTTCCGCGCTGTGCGCACGGCTCCGCCCGCAGGCAAACGCGTCTCCGCCGCAGATAAGGCAGGGCCGGCCCTGTTTTCCAAAGCTGCCGCGCGAAATTTTTTCGCCGTCCTCTCGCAGCACGTCGATATCAAAAAGCCTCCCCAAAGGATGACGGTCTTCTATACTGACGGCGATTTCCTTGAGTTTTTCCGGCGGATAAGCGGCCGTGATAAACGCGGCATACCCGCCGGCGGCCTCAAAGGTTTCCGCGTGAATGACCGCGATGCCTTCAGAGGCAAGGCTTAAACGGACGGCCTTTAATTCTTCGCAAAAGGAACGGGCCGCCAGGGGGAAACGTTTGTATTCGCCGGGCATGTTAAGTCCCAGACAGAGCAGGGGGACGCCATATTCGGCGAGCAGTTTTTTTTGCCTTTGCGCCTTTTCTTCCCGAAAGGCCAATACGTCTTCCAGAGAAACCCGCTCCGCGCCGGCGAAAAATCCGCTGTTTTCTCCGGTTTCTTTCATGCTTTCATTCCTTATGAAACCGCAAAATGCTCTGCATTTTCGGGGCCTGTTCGGAAACTCGCGGGCTTTAGTCCGCCGTTAGACAGGTTCCCGGACAAGTCAAATATTCGAAAGTCGCCGGGGGAACCAGTTCCCGTATTTCCGCCATTTTAGCTTCGGCAAACAGGCGCCGCACCCGGCTCGCGCTGACCGCACTTCCCCCGCTTTCAAGACGCTCAATTTCAATCACCTCAATACCGTAACGGGGAAGGAATTCCTTCATCCGGCGGTTATACGCCGCCGTTAACTGATCAAAAGGCTCCGTCCCCACAAAGCGGCGGACGATACCCATGGATTTCGCGAAACGTTCCGCGAAGATTGTCAGGTCAAGAGTTGTGTTTATATTGCAGGGCGATACGCCCTCTTTGAAGAAATAATCGGGAAAGGTCGCGGCGGAGATAAGGTAGGGACCGGTAGGATGAACCAGCACATTGGGAATATGGGAAGTTCCCGCTTTAACCAGCCGGTAGCGGACATCGGCGGGGAAGGCGCTTTTGTTTTCAGAAACCACGAAGATATGTAAAAGGGCGCATTGCATGGCGGCGTTTTCAATAAGGTATTGATGGCCGTTTGTGAAAGGATTGCAATTCATCACAATGGCGCCGGTTTTGCCCCCGGTCCCCCTTGCCGTCATTTCTTTGCCCCGGTTTTGCAGGGAGGCCACAAAGCCGCTGACGCCGTTTTTTTCGTTTTCCATTAACATCGCTTCGTCTGTTTTCGCTATTGTATAAAAACCAAGGCTGCCGAAGAGCTTCTCGTTTTCCGGTTTGGTAAAAAGAAAAAGGTGAAATACCCCGCTGCGGGCCGCTTCCTGAACAAGGCCGCTTACAATCCGCGCCGCAAGGCCCCCTTCCTGAAAATCTTTTGACACGGCGATACACTTGAGCACGTTGCCGTCCAGAGAACCGGCCGCGGCGATTTGTTCATTTTCCACGAGGCAGATGGAAAACCCTGCCCGTTCATCATATTTAAGGCCGTTATGCGCCAAAAAGGAGCGAAGCTCCTCAAGGTTTTTTCCGCGAAAGGGAAAACCGGTTCTGATTTCCATCAATATCCTCCCTCAATGTCCTCCGTCAGCCGAAAATAAACGCCAAAAAGTTGATGATCTGGGGAAAAAGCGCCATGGCGATCACGGCGCGAAAAATCTGGATGATGATGACCGGGGTGTTTTCCACGCCGATATCCGCGGAACTGAGGGCAATGTCGGAAGCGCCCGCCGGGGTGGTTATCAGCATTCCTTCTTTCCGGGTAAAACCGCAGCCGCGGCTGAGGATTTTTCCCGTAACAAAACAGTTGATGATATAGCCCGCGAGAATTAAGGTGACAGGCAGGGCGAGAAACCTGAAACCGCGCACGTCGTCCATGGTTATGGCGCTGCCGATATAGCATCCGCTGACCAGAAGGGCGATCTTTTTTACCCAGGGGGGAAGATAGGCAAAATCAAGAGTGAGACGAAGAACCAGCACCGCAACGAGGGAAAACAAAAAGCTCCCCGCCGGAACGCCGCTCAAATCACCGGCAAAACCCGCGGCCGCGGCGGCGGCCATGGTGCAGATAAAGGCCGCGGGCGATTTTACGGTTGACTTTACCCGCTTCATGTCCCGCGAAACCCCGGCCTTTACAGCGCCGTCTTCAACAGCCTTACCCGGCGGCACGGGGGATTTTGTCCGCGCCGCCGCTTTTACGCGCATGTTGTCATAGGCGAAGATCATGGGGGGAAAAACGCCCACTCCCAAAATATAGCGGGAAAGCTGGGCAAGGGCGACTTTGGGGGCGTCCGCGCCCATGGCGGCGGCGACAATGGGCGCGTCGGTAATACCGCCGGGAATGACGCACATCAGGGCGGTAACGAGGTCTATGGGGCTTATGAGGTGAATAAGTGTCCCGATGCCGATGTTCAACACAAAGAAGCTGCCGAGCATGATGATCGTGGGCTTTATCACCAGGGGCAGACATTTGACATCGCTCTTTTCCATGGAACAGCCGATCAGCGCGCCGGCGACAATCTGCACAAAAAATCTGGCAGGCGGGGGCATGAAGGCCGCGTTGAAAAAAACGCTTAACAGGGCGGAGCCGAACATCGCGCCGATCCGCAGTCCGTTGGGGATTTTCAGAAGAATAAAAACAAAGCCCATCGCCCCGCCCGCCAAAAGGGTGAGCGGGATATTCACCAGAATTAGTTGAGACATGTACCCGTTATGCTAACCCTGTTCGGAATCCCGTGCATAATAGTTGATAAGGCAGCCGTCTATCAGTATCTGCCGCTCGGTATCTGTAAGTTCACCCAAGGTAACGCTTGTTTCACTGATACTGCCGCCAATCACAAAAGCCCTGATGTTTTCCGTTTTTTCCTTTACCGCTTTTTTGATATTCGGGAAAAACAGGTAGTCGCCCGGTTCAAAAGCTTTTTCATCCCTGATCAGGAAAGGAAGGATACCCCAGTTGATCAGGTTCGAGCGGTAGCGCTTGGTGGCGTATTCCAGGGCAAGGTTGGCCGAAGCGCCGAGCACCCGCTGGCAGGACGCGGCCTGCTCCCGCGCGGAGCCGTCTCCGGGCTTGCGGGCAAAAATGGCGCTGCCTATGCCCAGGGCGGAAATATCCAGGCCGGCGAATTCCGAAATGCCCCGTATCTTTTTCAGCGCCGTCTCAATCCCGGCCGCCGGGATTCCCCTGCGCCGCTCTTCCTCAAAGCCCTGCACTTCTTTTGCCCGTTCCACATAACCGGGATCTTTCCGGCTTAAGGTAAACTCGGCGAGCCGCAGGGGATTCGAGCGGTACGACGAGGTTTCCCCTGAAGGAATAAGCTCATCGGTGGTGGTTACGGGATCGGAGATATAGCTCACGATTTTGATAAGCAGGTTGTCCGGCAGGGCCGGCATTTTGGGCCAGTCCTTGATATTGGGGCCGAAAACCAGTTCTGTTTCGCCTAAGGGATTGCCCGTTCCGTCGTACACCCGCTTGTCGTACACTCCCCGGTCAAAGGAGAATTTGTATTTGCCGTAAGGCACATCGATTTCGGTGGCGGCGGTTATTCTGCCGCCGTTAAGGGCCGTGGCCGCGATAGAACGGGCGTCCATCAAAGCCACAGAAGCGATCTGCCCCTCGCCGGGCTTTGAGCCTTCCCGGTTGGGGAAATTGCGGGTGGCGTGGCGCAGCGAAAGCTCTCCGTTGGCCGGGGTATCCCCCGCGCCGAAACAGGGGCCGCAGAAGGCTTCCCGAATCAGCGCGCCGGCGCTCATAAGACGCTCCACCGCGCCGTTCCGCACGAGTTCAAGCCAGGTAGGCTGGCTTTCGGGGTACACGCTCAGGGTAAAGTTACCGTTGCCTATGGAGGCCCCTTTGAGGATGTCCGCCGCGGCCATGATGTTTTCGAATACGCCGCCGGAACAGCCCACAATTACCGCCTGCTCCGCCCGGACCCCGCCGTCACGGTATTTTGCCGCAAGATTTAGTTTAAGTCCCGGCACGCCCAGGGTCTTGAGGCCGTCTTCTTCAACCTTCGCCAAAATGTCCCCGGCGTTTTGCTGCAGTTCCTTAATGGTAAATACATTACTCGGATGAAACGGCAGGGCGATACAGGGCTCAATTTTTGAGAGGTCGACATATACGAGGCCGTCGTAATAGGCTGTCTCGGCGGGTTTAAGCTCCCGGTAATCAGCGGACCGCCCGCGGGCTTCAAGATAATCCTTCACCGCGCTGTCGGTCTGCCAGATCGAAGTCCAGCATGTGGTTTCCGTGGTCATCACGTCAATGCCGTTACGGAAATCCACGGATAGTTTTGACACGCCCTCACCGACGAATTCCATCACCTTGTTTTTCACGTAACCGTTTTTGAACACCGCGGCGATGAGCGCCAGCGCCACATCGTGGGGGCCGACGCCTTTCGCGGGCTCCCCGGTTAAATAAACCGCCACTATCTGCGGATAAGCGATGTCGTAGGTTCTGCCCACAAGCTGCTTGGCAAGCTCACCGCCGCCCTCACCGACAGCCATGGTCCCCAGCGCTCCATAACGGGTGTGACTGTCCGAGCCGAGGATCATCTTGCCGCAGCCGGCCATCATTTCGCGGTTGTAGGTGTGTATCACCGCCAGATGGGGCGGCACGTAGACACCGCCGTACTTCTTCGCCGCAGACAGGGCGAATACGTGATCGTCCTGGTTGATGGTTCCCCCCACCGCGCAGAGGCTGTTGTGACAGTTGGTCAGCACATAGGGCATGGGGAAATGCTTCATGCCGCTGGCCCTGGCGGTTTGTACTATGCCCACATAGGTGATGTCGTGGGAAGTGAGCGAATCGAATTTAAGCCGCAGGTTCCGCCCGTCCCCGCTGTTATGGCCTGATAAAATCCCGTGGGCAATGGCGCCCTTCCGCGCCTCTTCTTTGGAAACGGATACCCCCAGGCGTCCCAGCCTGGCCTCCGCCTCAGTATCGTCTTTTATGATTTCAGAACCCCGGACAAGATAAGCCCCCGAATCGTACAGCTCAATCATTTACATTCCTCCTGCGCCAATTAAAATATAGCATAAAAACGGGAAAAAATCATCTGCCACGGGGCTTTCCGTTTAAATGGTTTTTGAGTGAGTTCCATTTCCCCTGATTGTATGCGAAGGGTACATACCCAAGAGCCCGCCTTGCGGCGGGGGAGCTTCAGGGCGTTATAAAGGGTATGTACCCTGAGACAAATACCTCATCACGTTTCATTAAAGTGCACACGCCTAAGGTTTTGGCAAAGGTTCCAATAATGCATTTATTTTCCCCAATAACGTAGAAAAAATTACCGGTTTTTCCATAAAATCATTTGCCCCATATTTTACGGCAGTAGCAATATCCTGAAAACCTGAAATGACGATAACCGGCAGCCTGTCAAGCGCAGGGTTGGCCCTGATCTCCGTCAGGAATTCAAAACCCGTCATCTCAGGCATTTCTATATCCAGTAATATCAGGTCCACTTGTACCGTTTTAAGGACATCCAACGCAACAATGGGGGAGTCACACAGAACCAGCACAAAATGATTTTTCAATAAAGTTTGATAAATTTTCAATTGAGTTTTTGAATCGTCAATCGCCATAATTGTTTTTTCTAATAACATAATTTTTACTCCGCCCCTTTTAACATGGAATAACGGAACGTTATAGTATATACTAAAATATAACGTAAAAAGCATTGTGTCAATAGCTTTCTGTTTAATAAATTAATTGATATATAGCGTTGAGTTTATAATGACAAGGCTAAGAACTATCCTCGCCGGAAACTTAAAGGCGTACCGGAACGAAATGGGGCTTTCTCAGCTAAAATTGGCGAGTTTAGTGGACACCGCCCCCAATTATATAGCCATGATCGAAGCGGAGAAACGCTTCCCCAGCGATACTATGCTTGAAAAAATCGCAGCCGCCCTCCGCCGGGAACCCTGTGAGCTGTTCGCCATTACCCCTATACAAAAACAGTGGCAAGAGACATTGCTGGCGGAACTGGCCGAATTCATCTCCTCAAAATTATAGGACGTCCAAAACCTGCGAATCCCCGCCCGGCCTGCGTCCGCATTCCCTACAGCGCGGCAAGGGCCCTCTTGACCATACGGTCGCAGCGCTCGTTCCAGAGATTACCCGCATGGCCTTTTACCCATTTCCATTGCAGCTTCAGCTCTCCGGTCATGGCATCCAGCTCTTTCCATAAATCCTGATTTTTTACCGGCTGCTTCGCACTGGTACGCCAGTTGTTCCGTTTCCAGAGCAGTATCCACTCGGTGATGCCTTTCTGCACATACTGCGAATCGGTAAACACCGCCGCCTGTTGGGGCAGGCCGCGGGCGGCTTTTAATGCGCGTAACGCAGAGATAACCGCCTGCAATTCCATGCGGTTATTGGTGGTGTGCTTTTCGGCCCCTTTCCCTTCGTTTACTATCCGCTCTCCCTGAAAAGTCCTCAGGACTATCACATAAGCCCAGCCCCCCGGGCCGGGATTACCCAAACAGCCCCCGTCAGTATATACGCTCAGCGCCATTTCCATTACCAAGATATTAATCCTTTCAGCGGGGTCAGACGGATCAGGCGCTGGCGGCCTTGCCCCGATTCGGCAAGCTTCCGGGAGAATTCGCCCGGCAGAAAAGCCATGTCCTGTTCCGGAGCCGCGTCCCGGCTGCGGGCATTGTTGAATTTTTCCGCCATGAGGATTTCCGCCTCACTGCGGAGCCGCTCCTGGAAATATGTCTCAATGTTCCGGCGGTTTTCCAGTATCCGGTTGGCATAGTCCAGGGTTTGTCTGGGAGCGCCGCTTGATTTGATTCTGTTCGAACCGGCGTTGTATATGGCAAGCGCGGCTATTTCGGAGCCGCCGGTATCCAGGCAGAATCTCAGATGGCTCATGCCGTTCCTCGCGTTGACTTTTGGGTCAAAAAACGCCTGTGATTCTATGAGGGGAAAGGAACGGTTGTTCAACTGGAACAGTCCCCGGTCTATGCTCTGATTGCGGTTTTTGTTGTTTACCGCACGGGGATTAAAGCGGCTCTCTTCCCAGCCCAGGGCAAAGGCGAGGGCGGGCGCTATGTCAAAGGCCTCCGCGCTGGCAAGAATCGTTTCCGCTATTTCCCGCGAACCACAGATTTCCCCAAAGAAATCAATCACCCGTTCACGGCTGTTCGGATTCCGGTACATTTCCTGTATAAAGTCCGGTTTTTGCCCGCGTTTTCCGGTCAAAATCCGAAAGGCGTTTATCTCAAGCGGTATTTCTTCATTAACGGGCGGTTCAAGCGAAACGCTTTCAGGGCGCTCTGCCGCGCCCGGATCAGACGAAAATGCCTGTAAGCCGGGTTCATTGACCGCCAGAAACGCACAGAGTACCAGAGAGCTTATGCCGCCCAGAAATACCGGCAGCGCCAAACCCGTTTTTATGTTGTGTAAATTCATTTTCATCCTCATTATTACATATTTTACAGATTTTTTTCTATCAGCCTTACCCGGATAATGCCGTCCACCTGCCGGAATTGTCCCAGAACCGAATCGGGGACCTGCTGTTCGGTATCAATGATGTTATACGCAAATTCATCACGGTGATGGTTGATCAGATCAGTTATGTTGATATTCTCCCTGGCGAGAATCGTAGTTATCTGCCCCACCATATTGGGGATGTTCCGGTTTGCCACCAACAGCCGGAACGGGGCGCGCTGATCCAGTTTGCAGCGGGGGTAATTCACCGAATTGCGGATAGCGCCGGTTTCAAGAAAATCCATGAGCTGCTTTACCGCCATAATGGCGCAGTTATCCTCCGCTTCGGGGGTGGAAGCGCCCAGATGGGGGATGCAGACAGTGCGCTTGCAGGCAAGCAATTCCGCCGAGGGAAAATCCGTTATATACGCGGCGAGTTTTTCCGATTTCAGGGCTTCGATAATGTCGGCCTCATTGACCAGTCCCCCGCGGGCCAGATTGATGATCCGCACCCCTTTTTTCATAAAACGGAATTTCTCGGCGTTTAAAAGACCTTTGGTGGTATCCCCCAGAGGGAGGTGCAGGCTGATATAATCGGCCTTTGCCAGCAGCCCTTCCAGGGTATCGGCGCGGACAACTTCCCGCGAAAGATTCCACGCGGCGTCTACCGAAATGTAGGGATCGTAGCCGACAACATCCATACCCAGCGAAACCGCGTCATTGGCCACCATCACGCCGATGGACCCCAGGCCGATCACCCCCAGGGTTTTGCCCCGGAGTTCCGGCCCTTCAAATCTCGACTTTTCCTTTTCCACCAGGTCCGGCACCTCGTCCGCCCTGCCGGCAATGGAGGCGGCCCAGTTGATCCCCTTCACAATGTCGCGTGACGCGATGAGCAGGGCCGCAAGGGCCAGTTCTTTTACCGCGTTGGCGTTGCCGCCCGGGGTGTTGAACACCACCAGGCCCCTGTTACTGCACTGGTGAACGGGGATATTGTTGACCCCCGCCCCGGCGCGGGCAATGGCCAGCACCGAATCGGAAATCTCCGCGTTGTGCAAATCCGCGCTCCGCACCAGAATGGCATCCGGATGGGGAATCTCACTGGCGACTTCGTACTTGTCCCTGGGGAAAAGTTCAAGCCCCGGAGGACTGATTTTATTCATCGTTCTGATACGAAACATGGCTGCTCCCCGATGGCTTTAGGCCTGCTCAAATTTTTCCATAAACTGAATGAGCGCCTTCACGCCCTCAATGGGCATGGCGTTGTAGATGCTGGCCCTCATGCCGCCTACCAGACGGTGACCGGCAAGGTTCACGAGGCCTGAGGCGGCGGCTTCTTTGACAAAACGGCTCTCAAGCCCGGCCCGTTTCTCAGGATCTTCCACCCTGCTGACAAAGGGGATGTTCATCAAACTGCGGGAATTTTTTTCCACCGGCGAATAAAAGAGCTTTGAGCTTTCAAGGTATTGATAGAAAAGCCCCGCCTTTTCCCGGTTAAGTCTCGCTATCGCTTCAACGCCGCCGAGGTTTTTGAGCCATTCCATCACCAGACCGATGATGTAGATCCCGTAACAGGGCGGGGTGTTATACATTGAGCCTTCGCCGGCGTGAATGTCGTAACGAAGCATGGCCGGCGTTTTGCCGGCGGCGCGGCCGATAAGGTCCTCCCGGATGATCACCACCGCGGTCCCGGCCGGCCCCAGGTTTTTCTGTGCGCCGGCGTAGAGAAGGCCGAATCTGGAAACGTCCAGCGGCTCGGAAAGAATGTTGCTCGAAATGTCCGCCACAAGGGGAACCTTTCCGGTATCAGGAATCTCCGCCCATTTGGTGCCGACAATGGTGTTGTTAAGCGTTATGTGATAATAGGCATCCCCCGGCTCAGGGGCGGGCGCTTTTGGAATATAGGTGTAGGCCCTGTCTTTGGAACTTGCCCGCACTTCCACACCGGTAAATTTTGCCGCCTCTTTGGCGGCCTTATCCGCCCAGATGCCGGTTTCGATGTAGGCGGCTTTTTTTCCGCCTCCGCCCGTTTCCGCCGCGAGGTTGAGGGGAATCATGGAGAACTGCAAAGAAGCGCCGCCCTGCAAAAAAAGTACTTTATAGTTCGGCGGTATTCCCATCAGTTCCCGAAGCAGGGCTTCGGTCTTTTCGATAATGGACTTAAAGTCTTTGGAGCGGTGACTCATCTCCATAACCGACTGGCCGCTGCCGTTGGCATCGCTCATTTCAGCCGCCGCTTTTTCCAAAACCGGCAGAGGCAGGACCGAAGGCCCCGGCGAAAAATTGTACACCCGTTTCATGCCATCTCCTTCATTTTTATAGCCAAATTCCGCAGTTCGTCCGCCACAAACACATTGCGAACCGCCACTTCCGGCGGCAGACTCAGCGCCGCGGGCGCAAAATTGAGAATGCCCCGAATTCCGGCGGCGGCGCATTTTTCCGCGGCCGTCTGCGCCGCATCTGCGGGAACGCAGAGCAGGGCGATCTTGATGCCGAAGCGGCCGATAACCTCGGCCATTTTGTAAGCCGGGTACAGGGGCGCCGCGGCCTTGAGAATCTCCACCCGGTTCACATTGGTATCAAATCCGGCGGCAAGCTCAAATTCCCCCAGTTCGGACGGCGTAAAATTGAGATAGGCCGATCCCAGCCGCCCCAGGCCCACCACGCAGAACTTTCCGCGGCGATCCAGCCCCAGGGCTTTCTTTATCAGCGGGATCAGCAGTTCCGGTTCATAGCCCGCGCTGTTCCCTATTGCGGCCTCATTCGCCCCATGCAGACAGGAAATATCCTTTCTGATGGTATCCCTCGACCAGCCGGTAAGCTGTTCCACCCGCGCGGAAGTAACCGGTCCCCGTTCCCCATGAGCCGCGTGTTTTTCCAGCAGCCGCATGAGCTGCAAGAGCCGCTCTTTAGCCGGTCCGGATAAGCTGACAGCCACTGTGCTCCCATCCCCTGTGAAATATTTCACAAACAATATAGACAAAAACCAAAATTTTGTCAATATGTACGCAATGCCTCATCGAAATTCTAACCCAAAAGGGGCCATGCCTCATTATAAAAATCTAACCCAAATTAAACCGGTTCCTGCCGACAGAAAAGGATCGGAGGCACCACATGGGGTTAGACA
>JAIROT010000099.1 GCA_031257385.1 Treponema sp. | reverse complement strand
TCCTTGTGTTTAGAAATTGTATTTATACATGGGGTTCGGCAGCAAGCTGTTATCGTAAGCTTCCTCTACAGGGAAAGACAATTTGCTCTGGTATTCGTTTACCGTGTCATAGGTAAGCTTCATGCGGACGGGATCAATATAGCCGATGCCGATGTTCTTGTAGCGGTCGGTCTTAAAAAGTTCGGTCATGTAGGTAAAGCTGGCTTTGTATTCGTCGATATTGATGGGGTGGTACTTGGCCAGTGTCTCGATAGCTTCATCCTGATGCTCCAGGGCGTACTGCCAGGCCCGGTAATTCACCTTGAGGATCTTCCTGAGCATATCGGGCTTGTTCTTAATGGCGTCATCGCCGGCAATGTACGAATGGGCGTACACATCGTAGCCGTAGTCGTTCCACAGGAAATAGCCGACTTTGTCCTTGCCCAGGGCCCTCTCATAGAAGGGCAGAGTATAGAACAGCTCGAAGGTAACGTCGCAGTTGCGGGAAGCCAGGGACGGAACCTTGGCGGCCGCGTCAATGTTGATCCATCTGACACTGTCAACGGGGATTCCGACCAGTTTGCAGAACGCCGGCCACATAACCTTGTGCCCGTCGGTAGCGGGAAGGGCCGCGGTCTTGCCGATCAGGTCTTGCGGAGTTTTGATGCCTGAGTCTTTCCAGAACCAGGCGCAGTTGCCAATCTTGTCGAACACCACACCGATGATCTTTATCTTGGCGCCGTCGTTCCGCATGACAATGGGGTTGGCCGCATCGGCAATAGCCAGGTCAGCCCTTCCGGTGTCCACCATCTGAACCGAATAGCCCGAACCCCTGCCCACGATGATGTTCACGTCAAGCCCCTCCTCGGCATACCAGCCCTTGTCAAGGGCGATATAATAGGGAGAGTGATCGGCGGAGATCGTGTAGTTCAAAAGGAATTCAACCTTCTGCGAGGCGGGGACCGGCGCGGCTTCGCTTTTACCTCCGGCGGCCGCGATGGCGCAGACCGCCAGAACCAGGCACAGTACAATTAATGCTTTTCTCATAATAATTCCTCCAAAATATATTTCATACCCATTCCTTGGTGAACGCCCATGGCATCAGTAGGCGCTCAAGGACGGTTATGATTAAGAATAAAACGCCGCCTGACACCGAAATGATAATCAGCGACGCGAATACCGGGGGCAGATCCATGATATACTTGGAGTTAATGATCACATACCCGAGCCCCTTATCGGAACCGACAAATTCCCCGACTATCGCGCCGATAATGCTCATGGTGGCACAGATTTTCAGCGCCGAGAAAATGTAGGGCAGCGAATTGGGTATGCGTATCTTCACAAAAATCTGTAATTTGGATGCATGCAGATAGCGTACAAGATCCAGTAAATCCTCTTCGATGGAATCAAGACCGGTAATGGTGTTGATGACCACCGGGAAGAAGCCCACCAAAAACGCTACGAACATGTTCGTTGTTATGCCATAGCCCATCCAGATAACGATGAGCGGCGCGATGGCAATAATTGGCAGGCTGTTGATAAAGATAAATACGGGCATAAGAATATTTTTCGCGTGCCTTGACCAGACAATCAGGATTGAAAGGGCGATACCCGATACGCTGGTAATGAGAAACGCCAAAATAAATTCCGTAAGGGTTATCCGGATATTCAACGCCCAGTGGTAATTGGCGTCCGCCTGCTTAAAGAACAGGTGGGCCAGCGAATTGGACGGCGTAGGAAGCGTTACTTCGGGCACATGGAAAAGGCGGACAAGAACTTCCCAGACCAAAAAGAAACCGAGGATGACCAGCACTGAACGGTAATTATCCTCAATAAGATAAAGGATCCGGCGGCCAAAAGACAGTTTGCGCGATTCCGATTCTCGTATGCTCATACGCCCACCTTCCTGTGATTCCAGGGCATACAGATTTTTTCGATAAACTCAATGGCCGTAAACAAAAGGAAGCCCATCAGAGAAAGAAGGATGAGGCACGCGAATATGGTGGGGAGGTCAACAAAAGCCTGGGCGTCGCAGATAAGATAGCCCAAGCCTTTTTCCGACGCGATAAACTCTCCCACGATGGAACCTACCACGCAGAAGGTAGTGCTAATCTTGATGCCGGCGAAAATGTAAGGCAGGGAATTGGGTATGCGTATTTTGACGAAAATTTGCAGCTTCGACGCGTGGAGGTACTTTACGAGATTCAGGAGATCGTCGTCCACGGCGTTGAGGCCCGTGACGGCGTTGATCACCAGGGGGAAGAAGGCCGACAGAATGGCAATGAGAATGTTCGGCAAAAGGCCGTAACCGAACCACAGGAGGAAGAGGGGCGCCATGGCGATTTTCGGCAAGGAGTTGAACATGGTGATAATCGGCATGAGGAGCTGGGACAGCATCTTTGACCATGTGATGAGGATGGCCAGGACGATGCCGACGACTACCGTCGCCAGAAGGCTGGCGCCCACTTCGGTGAGGGTTGCGCCGATATGTCTGAACCACTGGTTTTTCTCCAGCATACCGGGCCCGAAAATCGTGCCCAGCACTTTGAAGGGGCCAGGCAGTATATACACCTTTAATTTGAAGCTCGTTACCACCGCCTGCCAGATAGCGGTAAAAACCGCGATGTACAATACTTTGGGAAGGAGTTTTTTAAGCCAGTTCATACGGCGGCTTCCTCCCAGTGTTTTTTTACAAAAGCCGCGCTGGCCCGGAGCATCTGCGGGGAACCGGTAATTTCCAGGGTGGAATTGTGAATCCGCGGACTGTCTTTCAGCACATTTATAACGCCGGGAATATCAATAAGGCCGGTCCCAAGTTCAATGGTGGAAAAGCCGCTGCCGAAAAGTTTTCCCCGCTTTTCAAGAAATTCCTTTCCCAAATCCTTAAAGTGGATATGGTAAATCCGGTCTTTGAATACCCTGGCCATTTCAACCGGATCGGCGCCGCCCAGCCAGCTGTTCCCGGTATCCAGGTTAATTCCCATCGATTCAATGTTGTCCAGCATATCCAGAATGTCCCTAAGTCCCTGAATAGTACCGGTCAGCGGCCCGTGAGGTTCCAGACATAACTTGACGCCATAATCCAAAGCCAGTCTGCTTGGTTCATAGAGCTTTTCCGCCGCGATACAAACCCGCTGTTCACGGGAAAGTTTCTTTGACCATTCCGAATCGGTGTAGAATTCCGTGGTGATAACATCCCGTATTCCCAGGGCCGCGGCAAATTTAATTGCCTTCATAATTTCCGTGGAACCGAAACGGGCGGGACTTGAAGGTTCCAAAAGGGGCGCGTGGGCGCAAATGGTAGAAATGTGAACGCCGTGTTTTTCAAACAGCCTTTTAACAGTGAAAGGGTTGCTGTCAAGACTTACCGAGGGGATAAGGCCGGATCGTTCCATCATGCTTCCACCGTCATGGGTGTAGGTAATGTCGGCCCAGTCAAAACCGGCTTCCCCGGCAAGCCGCAGGTTTTCTTCCAGCGGACCGCTGCGGTTCAGTATTAAAAATATACCGATATTCACAACACTAGCCCCGCCGGCAGACGGCTCTTCATCACGCCTCTGCCCATTTTTTATTTCCCCCGTTCCTTTCAGCGGCCGCAAAAACTTCCTCCGCCCGGTAGCCAAAACCATAACTGCCAAGGGAATCAAGCCGCAGCCGTCCCCTGGCCCGCTTATACAGCCCCGGATGAATCCGCGCCTCATCCTTTGAGGCTTCGGGGTAAAACTGCATACTGTTTGACTCCACCCCCATGATGGTTCCCGCGTGGGCGCCGAGCCCCACATGGGGAATTTGGGCAAACATGGGGTTGGTAAGATCCTGCACCATAAGGGTGAAAGAAAATTCCTTTGCCCAGCAAAGTGAAAGGAGAGCTCCGGTGATGGTTTTGCACGTTTTCAGGGCAACCCCGGTCCAGCCCAGTTCCCGGCCCATTCTGACAAAGCTCCAGTCATGGGCGCTCTCGTCCATAAAGAGGGGCTTTCGGGCGCTCACCGAACGGACATCAATGGGATAGGACTCGATATCGTAGGGGAAGGGCTGTTCCACATAGAGGATGAGCTTATAAATTGCGGGATATTCGGCCATGAGGCGGTCAAGAATTTCACAAACATAGCGGGGGTCCTGAACAGTACAGTTAAAGTCAGAACTGAGCCAGTCCACGCCCGTTTCAAGGGCGATTTTTCCCACTTTTACAAGGCGGCTGAAATCCCATTCCGCGTCAACGCCGCATAATTTTACCTTGAGGCATTTGAGGCCGTCACGGGTGATCCAGTCCCGAAGTTTTACCGGATAGCCGTCGGCAGGTTCCCCGCCGGTAAGCTCTTCATCATTTACCACATCCTTTGCCCCCACAAGGTGCCAGGCGACAATGTCGTCTTTACAGGCGCCGTTCAGCAGCAGGTAATCGGCGGGGTATTTACCCTTAAAGACCTTTTCAAAATCCTTTCCGTAATACCAGGAGAGATCCCGGTTCATAAAATCAGGGGTATACATATTCCAGACGCTGATCTGATGATATATGCCGTAGGCATCGTGAAGGGCAATGTCAAAAAACGAATTACAGACCAGGGCCGCAAGCCAGGGCATTTCATTTCCCGCGCCGCATTTCCTGTTGGAATCCTCCCATAGCGCCTTTAGCTCATTTTCAATGAACTGCCTGCCGATCTCCATGGGATGCCCCCGGTAAGGACAACGATTCCAGGCCTTTGAAAGCTTGACGCAGAAATCCTTCAGCCGTCCAAGGCGGTATTCATAGGAAAGACTGCCGGGCCAGACCCAGGCTACGGAAAGGGGCGTTTCCCCCCAGCCCCGGCCTTCCCTTTTGTCTTCACCCGCCACGGTGATTTCCGTCCGGGCGCATAATACCTGTGTCGTTATTTCCGGTCCGAATTTCAGGGGCACCCTGTTTGTAATCGTACAAAAGAGAAGCCTGCAGCCGATGATCCTGATATCTTTACTGGACATAGAAAAATTGTACCACAGTCTGGTATTTTGTCAAGCAAATTTACAAAATATTTTGTAAATACCGCGGATTAAATACCCTGCCGCCCGCAGTGGTCACAGAGGCATCTATCCGTAAACCCCATATTCGCCGGCCGCCTCAACCATGGCCCTGATATTGGCTTCCGGCGTATCCGGCGACATGGTACATCCTGCTCCGAGGACCAGTCCCAGCCTTTCCTTGCCGGAAAGGACTTCCGCACAAAGTTGTTTAATCCGCTCTGATTTTGAGTTGAGAAGCTCCGAGGGGGCAATATTGCCCAGCATAGTCAATCTGCCACCAAGTTTTTCCCGGCTGGCCTTCATATCTACCGGACTGTCAACATCAACCGAATCTACACCGATTTCCGCAATATCCGACAGGATAGGCGCAAGCTGACCGCAGATGTGAAAACCGTGATGCCGCAGTCCGCAGCGGTTAAATTCGTCAATGATGCTCTTGTGGCGTTTTTTGGCAAATTGCCGGTAAAAAACCGGGCCTATGCTGCTGGAAGAACAGACCGCTTCTCCCATCATAAGTCCGTCCGCGCCGGCACGGTACATTTCCTTGCCGTATAAAATGGTGATTTCTGTGGTAAAGTCCAAAATCTTCTCCAGAAATTCATGATCATCGATCATGAGGAGCATCATCTCGGAAACGCCCAATAACTGGGACGCAGTATTAAGGGGACCCTGTACAGAGGAAATAATAAAGGCGTCTTTCCGTGCCCTGCGGACCATCTCTGTTGTTTTTATCATAACCGGCATGCGTCCGTCTGAAAGGGGATTAGGCATTTTCAGCTTATCAAAATCCTCAGGGCATTTTATGAGCGGCGCCTTTATCGAAACCGGCCCGTCTTCTGGGGAATGGGCCGAGGCTCCCATAGCTTCAGCTTCCACCGCCACATCACAGGTAACGCGGATGCCGTCATAACCAAACCTATCATAAGCGGCGCAGAGAGCCGCGGAAAATTTTTCAGGATTCCGGAGCATTCCGCCGATTTTTATGCCTATACACCGGGAGCTTCCCAAAGAATTATTCAAAAAAACCGGAACCCGATCAGGCCGTTCAAAATTGAAAGCCGCTGTCATCCGCTCCCGTGGAGTGCAGAATTTTGGCATATTTTACTCCTGATTGTATGCGAAGGGTACATACCCAAGAGCCCGCCCTGCGGCGGGGGAGCTTCAGGGCGTTATAAAGGGTATGTACCCTGAGACAAATACCTTACCAAAACAACATACCTCGTCCCTTTAGGGCGAGGTTGTTGATTTTGGCCGGTCGCATAATACCTGTGCCGCCAGAAAAATTGTACCACAGCCTGGTATTTTGTCAAGCAAATTTACAAAATATTTTGTAAATACCGCGGATTAAATACCCTGCCGCCCGCAGTGGTCACAGAGGCATCTTCGACTTTTCGGCTTTGCGGTGGATTTTTCTTCATGATTTATGTGGTTTTGCGGGATTTTCAGAGGATAAAAAGTTATATGCGCCGGCCCTGAACAAACTCCCGGGCGCTCTTCCCTTTTTTTCTTTTACCTTTTACCATATATGCAATTCATTACGGGAGTGTGCCATGAAACCGGAAAAGAAAGCCGCTGAAATGAGCGGGGCTGAACCTGCGGCGTATACCGGCCGTCCGCCGCTTAAGGAAGAAATCCGCAAGGGCCGCGATATCGGGGCTCCTGATATCGCCGTCAGTTACAGCCGAATAAAAAGCCTTCTGCGGCGGGAAACCGGCGCCGGGCTAAAAGCGCCTGCCGGTACAAGGGAATGAACAAACGTTTCGCGGCCAGGGCGCAAAAGCCTGTGGTAAGGCTGCCCCGCTCCATCAGGATGCAGATGCTCCTCAGCATTGCCGGGGTGTTTATCATTCTCTCCTTTTCAACCGCCTATATTCTGTTTTCTTCCAAAAACCTGCAAAACGTCTCCGACAGCCTGTTTGAACAGGAACGGTTCATCAAATCGGTTCAGGAGGACCTTGACCGCTTTAAGGGGCCGCTGCTGGATTATCTTTCCACCCGTTCTTCCAACGCCCTCGCCCAAATTTTTATTGATACCCAGGCGCTGCGGGCCAAACTCCCCACCTATATGCCGATACTGCCGGGCGGCGCCGGGCTGCGGGAGCGGGAACTCTATTCCCTGATCCGTTCATACCTCAACCTTGCCGATCAGGCGATAGAAGAAAAACGGGGCCGGAACATCGCCGCCTACACCCGTATTTACGACGAGATGGCCGGCCTCCTTGATTACATCAACCGCGAAATGGAGGCGATCAGCACCGAGCGCTTCCGCAGCCAGATAGACGCCTACGGATTTTTTATCGCCCGCTCCGGCAATTTGCAGTTCTGGAATCTGCTCTTTATCATTTTTGTTTCGATATTCGCCTTTCTCATGCTGTTCCTTTCGGTCAGACGGATCACCGATCCCATGACGCGCCTGTCCGCCATGGCCGCGGAACTTGCGGCGGGCAATTTTTCAATAGACGACATTGAAAGCGAAACCGTGCGGGAAATGGATCAGGTGGTTGAGGCGTTTAACAAAATGAAAAAGGAAATACGCAATTACATTGAGGAGATCCGCTGGCAGGAAAACATCAAACAGGAATACATGCGCGAAAAAATGCGGAACATGAAAATGGAAGGGCTGGTGCGGCACATGGAGATTTACGCGCTCCAGGCGCAGATGAATCCCCATTTTCTGTTTAATACGATCAACACCGGCATGCAGCTCGCCATTGTGGAAGGCGCGGAGCGCACCAGCGAATATATGGAATACATGGCAAAACTGTTCCGGCACATTATCCGCAACAAGGAGATAATCGTTCCCCTGCGCCACGAAATTGAGGGGCTGGAATTTTATTTTTACATTCTCCGGGTGCGTTTTCCGCACAGCCTGGACCTGGATCTTGATTACGATGAAAGCCTGCTGGACGCGGTGAAGGTTCCGGTTTCCGTTTTGCAGCCCCTGGTAGAGAACTGCGTGATTCACGCGTTTAAGGACGGCGGCGCAAACGCGGCAAACACGGTAAAGGTAAGGGCTGAAAAACAGGGACGCCTCCTCCTGCTCTCTGTGCGGGACAACGGCCGGGGCATGGAAACGGAAACCGCCGGACGGCTGCTGCATCCCCAGTCAATCGACGAGTCTTCAATGTCCCGCGTAATGGGCCTTGAAAACGTGATACAGCGCCTCTACTTTTTTTATCCCGATGATCCCGGTGTGGTGAGCATTGAAACCGCCCCCGGTCAGGGTATGGCGGTGATAATCCGCATCGATACCGGCAGGGCGCCGAGGATAGCAAACAGCGATTAGCGGATCGGCAGGGCGCCGGCGTTTTCTTTCAGGCCTTGCGGTCGCGCGGGATAATGAAGCTGCCGGGGGAGCGGGGCCGGCGCATATACCGTCATTTTGACTGTCAATTTTTCAAAAACACTAAAGCAAAGCGGCGACTCCGACTCATATATAGAGTGCATGTACTTTACTTTGGGGAAGATCATGTTCTTTATTCGGAGGTAATTCAATGAACGGCGGAATATGCGGACGCAGCATAATCGGCTGCGGCATCCGCGTGCTTTTCACGCTTTTTCCTGCTTTTGTTTCCTGCTCGGACGGGGGGATGGATTTTTCAGGCGATCTGCTGCGGACTTCGCGTTTTGAAGTTTCAAAATGGAGTCCGGGCGGCGGTTATCATGCGGATCCTCCCGCGGTTTCAGTGTCTCTTGCCTTTTCACGCCCTCCCGACAGGGCCAGCGTGGAACGGCATTTTTCCCTCAGCGCCGACGGAGAGCGCCTGGGAGGATCTTTTCGCTGGAACGGCGGCAATATGACCTTTCTTCCCGCTGCTCCGCTGGAAATAAACCGGGACTATGTGCTGACCGTCGCGGCGGACGCCCGTGATGAGGGAGGGCTTTCCATGGACAGGGCGTTTGAGGCGCGCTTTACCACGCGGCTTGATAACAAGCGTCCGGAACCGGTTTCCGTATCGCCCGCGATGAATGAGGCGGTAACCGATAAGCGCGCCGAGGTTCGCCTTGTTTTTTCCCGTGCCGTTGTCCTCAATTCGTTACGCGATTATGTTTCTTTTGATCCGTCCATGAACGGCACGTGGCGTTTGGAAGATAATGGAATCAGCGCCGTTTTTACCCCGGCGGAGCCGTGGACTTACGGCAAACGTTACACGCTTGAAATTAAATCTTCATTTACGGCCGACAATGGCATGAACATGGGCAATGATTTTTCAAGTGTCTTCACTATCGGTCAGGATCAGGAAAAGCCTTCTTTAAGCGGCGCGTGGCGTTTAGGGAAATCAGGTGATGATAAACAACTCTCGCAGGGAATCGAGGGCGATAATTCCGGCTGGGAAAAAGACGATCGGCTGTGGCTTAAATTTTCCGAGCCGGTAGACACCCTGTCGGTGAAAAACTGTCTTGTTTCCGAAGGAACGTCTTTCCTCATGGAAACCGGTCCGGGCCTGTATGATGAAGTAATTTTTGCTTTTGAAAGTCCGCCGCTTTATGAGAGCCGTCTTTCTTTCAGGCTGAAAGCCGGTGTAAAAGACGCTGCGGGAAATGAAAGCAGTGACGAATATATGTTCAAAATATTTGCCGACGGCGCTCAGTCAAAACCGCCGTCTCTGGCGGGCATCAGGATTCCCATGGCGCCGGGCAGCGCGGTTGACAAGGAATTAAAAACTTTCAAAACAGATTCTCTCTTTGAGGACCTTCCGGTTAACGATCCGGACGCTCTTGAAGGCAAGAAAGATTGCTATCCCTACAACGTGCAGACCGAGACATGGATCGAGTGTTACTTTGAAACTGCCCCCGGTCTTTCGGTAGATACTCTTTCGCTTATGGAATTGTTCCGCGTTGAGACAAGCAACAATGTACTGGTTTTCTCTCCCCGGCTTGTCAGGGAAAGCGGCTTTTCTACTCCCGACGCCCATTCCGGCTGGGAACAGTACCAGCGGCTTGAGATTAGGGGCTTTCTTACCAACACGGTTAATTCAGGCGTGGTGAGTATTCTTGTCGATTCGGGATTACAGGATTCCGGCGGGAACCGGAGTGAAAAAATATTCCGCATTTCCCTCCTAAATTAAGGAGCGTCAATGAAGGGAATAATCACCCTCTGCGTGCGCCGTCCCGTGACGGTGATCATGGCTATGGCCGCTCTTGTAACAGCGGCCCTCTTTTCCCTTTCCGCCCTGTCTCTGGAAAGGCTGCCTGAATTGTCCGAGCCGAAGCTTACGGTGGAGACTGTCTACACCGGCATGGCTGCTGACGATATGCGTTCCCTGGTTACCATTCCGGTGGAGGACGCCCTTTCTCCGGTAAAGGGCCTTGAACGGATACGGAGCGTTTCGCGTGACGGGCGTTCCATTATCAGCCTTGATTTCCGCTGGAGGACGGACCCGGCCGCCGCCGCCGCCCTTGTCCGTGAGGCAATTGACGCGGTGTATCCGGGCCTCCCCGAAGGTGTTCTGAAGCCTGTGGTAACTGCGGGCGATTACGGGGACGATCCTCACGCCATTATCGCGGTACGTTCCATTCAGGGGGACGGGAGTTTTGCCCGCAGGCTCGCCGAATACGAACTGCGGGCGCGCCTGCGGAAAATCGACGGAGTGGGATCTATCGTACTGGCGGGCGGGGAAATTCCTGAAGGGCGGCTGCGTCTGGATGTGCAGAAACTTGCCGCCCTTGGCATAAGCCCGCCGGATTTTGCCGGGATACTTTCCGGGGAAACGGCGGATATTCCCGCCGGAAACGCCCGCGAGGGTGATATGGAACTGGTGGTGGTCAGTTCGGGCAGGCCCGGTACGGTAGAGGAACTTTCGGAATTGATAATTCCTGCCGGAGGCGGGGCTGCGGCGCTGAAGCTGGGAGACACCGGGGATTTGAATATTGAAGCGGGCCGCCGTAACAGTGTTTTTATTTTTGAGGGCAGAGAAGCGGTGGCGCTGGAGATATTCAGGCGGCCCGGCGCGGATCCGCTGCGCCTTTCAAGGGACATACGGAAGACCCTGAAAGAAACGGCCCCTCTTTTCTCGCGTGACGCTGAAATTATCATGGTTCGGGATTCCGCCCCTTCTTTGATCCGGGGTATTATTGGTCTTTTAATATCCGCGGGCCTGGGCGCCGCCGCGGTAATTGCGGTTTTGTTTTTGTTCATCCGCCGCCTCCGTTACAGTCTTCTTGCGGCCCTGTCGATTCCGCTGTCCACAGCGGCGGGTATCTGCGTTCTGGCAATAACGGAGAAGTCCCTTAACAGCATGAGCCTCGGCGGACTTGCCCTGGGGATCGGCCTTGTTTCCGATACCGGCGTAATTGTGCTGGATCTGCTCCACCGGGCTTTTGGAGCGGATGCGGAAAAACCGCCGCCTGAAAAAATAGGGGAAAAGGCCGCCTCAATTGCCGGTTCCAGCGCGGCCTCGACCCTTACCACCGCGGTGGTCTTTGTACCGGTGATTTTTCTTCCCGGCCCCCTGGGCAGTCTCTTTGGCGATACCGCCGTCGCTCTGGTTGTTTCGATAAGCGCGGGATGGCTGTACGCCCAGTTCTGCCTTCCTTCCCTGTACCGGATGTTTTTTACGGCGGACAGATGCGGTTTCGGGGCCTTATGCGTCATTGAAAAAAAATATCGCCATTTGCTCGCGCCGCCGCTCAGACGGCCTTTCCGGATTTTCGCGCTTGCCGCGCTGGCAAGCATCGCGGGCGGATTGTTCCTGCTGCTCAGGCCTGCGGTTTTTATCAGTCCCGACGAGGCTGAGGAGGTACGGGTTTCGGTGGTTTTTCCGCCGGGGACGCTTCCTGAAAATATCGGCGCGGGAGGCGCGGCAATTTCCCGGACTGTTTCGGAACTTCCCGCTGTAAAAACGGTTTACGGCAGGGCCGGGGCCGAGGAAGAAGACATAGGCCGGCGGGCCGATACGGATTATCTCAAGGAAGAACTTGTCATCTATTGCGTACTTAACAGGGGAAGCAAGCCGGAAAAGGCCCTTGCCGAAATAACCGAAACGGTGAATGAGCTGAAAAACCAGGAAGACGGATTGTTAGACACAGCGATTTCGGCGTACCTGCCCAGAGACCGAACCGAAACATACCTCGGACTTTCATCGGCGCGGACTTTCGCGGTTACGGGAAAAGACCGTGAAGAAGCCGCCGAAAGGGCAGCCGCTGTGGCAAGGCGGCTTGGGGAATATACCGGTTCCGGCGGAGCTTCCATAGCGCTGCGGCCCCGGGGCCGCCGGCCGGAATTGCGGCTCTACCCGAACCGCGAGGCCGCCGCGTACCTTGGCGTCTCCTCCATGGATATTGCCGAATCCCTTTACACCCTGAGCGAGGGGGTTGTCACTTCCCGCCTTGAGATTGAAGGCCGTCCCCTTGATGTACGGGTGTCGGGGCGGGCGCTTTCGGAATTTTCAGGCGGCTCCGGGCCGGAGGCATTGTTGGAGAATATTCCCCTGACGACCTCCCAGGGAAAAATCGTTTTCCTTGGTTCCCTCGGCAGAATAGAACGGCGTGAGGCGGAGGCGGCGCTGGCGCGGCTTGACCGTTCCGATGTGATATACCTGGATCTGCCGCCCTCAAAAGACCGGAAAATTGCCGGGGCGGTAAAAGAAATGTCCGCCGGTTTTTCATGGTTTGACCGGGCTTCTGAATCCGTTTTCAGCCGTTACCGGAATTCCCTGCTGCTCAATATTTGTCTCGTGCTGATCCTGCTCTACATAACCATGGGCGCGCAGTTTGAATCTTTTCTGCTTCCCCTGATCTTCATGCTGACTATTCCGTTTTCCCTTGCCGGCTCCGGCCCCGCGCTGCTGCTATTCGACGCCGCGCTCGATTCAGGGGCGGCGCTGGGTCTGACCGCCCTGTTCGGTTTGGTGGTGAATAACGGTCTTATACTGTTTGAGATCAGCGATGAAAAAATACGTTCCGGCTGTTCTCCGGCGGCTGCGGTATACCGGGGGGCATCCCGGCGGCTGCGGCCGGTGCTGATCACCGCGGCGACAACGGTTTTCGCCCTGCTTCCCGTCGCGCTAAATCCGCTGGGCAACGCCCAGAAGTCAATGGCCGCCGCCATGCTGGGAGGGCTTGCCGCTTCGACCCTGCTCAGTCTCTTTGCCCTTCCGCCGGTTTTAATACGGTTCTTTCGATGGAGGGGAAAACGATGAAAATATTTGCCGCGTGGCTTGGAAGGAAAAAGGCAAGTCTCTGTATATTAACCGGAATATGCGCCGTATCATTATGCGTCATTTTTTATTCGGACGGGCAAAAGAAAGGCGGCGGGGGGTCTTACTCGGTAAGCATCCGGCACTACGGGGTTGACGCCGGGGAGATGGAACGAAGCGTTGCCATTCCGCTGGAGGATGCCCTTTCCGCCATTCCGGGCCTGCGGTCGGTACAGAGCTCCAGCGAAAACAGCCTGACCCGTGTTTTTGCCCGTTTCGGCCAAAACAGCCGGGGGCAGTACGAGGCGGTTCGTGAGGCCGCCCAAAGGGTGTATGAAACCCTGCCGTCTTCGGCCCAGCGGCCGGAAATACAAAGTTCCGACAATTCCCGAATCCCCGTCTGGTCAGCCGCGGTATTCGATACCCGCAGCTCCGCCAAAGATGATACCGTATCCGCCGGGACTGATACGGCGCTGCTTCTGGAACGGATCGTCAAGCCAAGGCTGGAAAGCCTTGAGGGCGCGGGAGAGGCGCTGATATCCGGCATCGGTTTACAGGAGATCATTGTTGCCCTTGATCAGGAGAAAGCCGCCGCTGTCGGCCTTGATCCTTCGGCGGCCGCGGCGGCCTTGAGCATGAATGACGCGCTGTTTCCCGGCGGGACTCTCAGGTACGGAGGCGGGGAGATCATTGTTTCCGTGGATGGGCGCCGCGATCAAGTTTCGGATAACGGCAGCGTAACATCGAATCTTACGGCTCTGGGTGACGTTCTGATCCCTCTGGGGGACGGCAGGATAACGGCGCTTTCGGAAATAGCCGAAGTGTATGAACAGGAACGGCAGCCGGATACCCTTTCCCGCTTAAACGGAAAAAAGGCGGCGGCTATCTCCCTGATGGGAAGTTCCGGCGCCGACTTGCGAAAACTTTCCCGGGACATACAAAAAGAACTGGCGTCCCTGTCGCTGCCGCTGGAATTTACAGTACTTTCCGACCGGGGAGCCGAAGAAACCGCCGCCTTTCATTCGGTTTTTATTGCCGCTTTGCAGAGTGCGTTTATGGTGGCTTTAATCAGTTTTCTGTTAACCCGGGGAAAGTCAAAGTGTTCCCCTCAGGGACTAAACCGCGCCGGCTTTTTTTGCGCCACGGCGATTCCGGCGATCTGCGTCGTTTCGGCGGCCCTGCTTGCAATGAGCGGCCTTCCGCCAGATCGTTTTGTTCTGGCGGGCCTTGCCGCCGGTGTCGGCGCGGCGGTGGATCCGGTTATTCTCTGCGTGGAAAAACTGCGGAAATGCCGGACTTACAGCGAGGCCCATTCGGCTCTGGGGCAGCTCAGGGGGCCCCTCGTTGCCGGCGCGGCCACTACGGTCGCCGCTCTGCTGCCGCTCAGGGCGATGGACTTTGAAGTGGGGATCATCGCCCGCGCGATTAGCGCCGTCACTCTGGCGGCAATGGCACTGAGTCTCAGCCTGCTGCCGCCCCTCTTGCTCTGGGATTTGGAATCGTCCGCCCTGAAGCGCAAATCTTTTTCGCCGCGCTTCGCGTTCTGCCTGCCGCGTTGTTTTGCGCTCTTTTTGCCGCTCAGGTTTTTTTTCAAAAATCTGCTCCGCCGGCTTTCCCGAAAAACATACCGATTCCTTGCCGCAAATGCCGGCGTCTGCGTCCGCCGCCCCGCCCTGGTTTTGTTAGCCGCCATGATTCTGCCGGCGGGCGGCGTCCTGGCGCTTTTTGTCAAAGGGGCCGACCCGGGAACTTACGGCTCGGAGAATTCCCTCTATGCCCAGGTTGAATTTGAGGGGGGAGTCCTCGCCGAAGAAACCGACCGCCTGCTTGCCGAATACGGGGAAACTCTGGCGGGGAAAGAGGGAATCACCCATGTGGAAACCGGCGCTAAAACAGGATCGGGAAACCTGTTGATTTCTTTTGATCCTAAACGGCTTTCCGCAGACAAGGCCGGGGAACTTGTCCGTTCCATTGCCATTCCCGGCGCCTTTGTGTTTTCAGGCGAAAATCCGGCGGCCGGGAGTTACTGGGAAATCAAGATATTCGGCGACGATGATCAGAAATGCAGGGAACTGGCTGAAGAACTGGCCCGCTCTTCCGCCGCTCTTCCCCTGGTGCAGGAACGGATACTTAATTTCAAGGCGGGAAGCAAAAAACTCAAGCTGCTGCCCGACAGGGAACGCCTCGCCGAATCGGGAGTCGGTTTTTACCGGGCGGCGGATACGGCCCGCCGGGGAGTACACGGGCCGGTGGCCTATAAGCGGGTGGGGCCTCAGGGTGAAATTGACGTGCGGGTGCGGACAGGAACACTGACCCCTTCGCGGGCCGAAACCCTGGGGATACTGGTTTCCACGGAAGAGCGGGCCCTGCCGCTGGATTCCCTCATGCGAATACAGGAAGACGCCGAGCCGGCGAGTATCAGGCGGGAGGATCGCCGCCGCATGGCTTCCATTACCCTTGGAACCAAAGCGATGGATCCCCGCCGCGTAAAAAAAGCGCTGGCGCCTTTGTTCGGGAAAATTGAGCTGCCTCCGGGGTATTCAATTGAATTCGATCCTGAGGCGATTAAGCGGGCCGAGGCCCTGTCGGGAACATACCTTTCCCTGCTTTTGGCCCTGGCGTTCTGTTACATGGTAATCGCGTCGGTAAATGAATCGTTTACCATGCCGCTGGCAGTACTGTCCGCGGTTCCTCCTTCACTGGCGCTTCCCGCACTGTGCCTTGCCCTTTCCGGCCGCCCCCTGAATCTCGCAGCGGCCTGCGCTTTTGTGGCGGTAAGCGGCATGACGGTTAACGCCGCGGTTCTCTGCGCCGACGGGATGCGGGGCCTGCCCCGGACGGGCGTCAAAGAACAAAGCCTCTGCCTGTACCGACTCCTGCGGCGGAAAATGCCCGCCCTGCTCGCCACCGCCGGTACAACCATCGCCGGAGCGCTGCCCTTCCTCCTGCTTCGGGAACAGGCAAACGAAACGGTACGGACACTGTCGCTGGTCAGCGCCCTTGGAGTGGCCGCTTCCTGCATTTGTGCAGTATGTGTTGTTCCGGCGTTTTCATTCGCGCTAAGGAAGCACTGATTTATTCAATCGAGAATAAATCAGTGCTACTTTAATGTGGTTTTTCGCAGTTTTCCGTAGGAAAACGAGAAAAATAATAGGGCAACGCTGATTAACTTGATAAATCAGTGCTTCCTTAGGAACAACATACCCCGTCTTTCAGGCTAAACTTGAGCCGGTATTTTTTCTCATTCATGGCATGCTCCCGCAAAAACCGGGAGTTCCGGAAAGGGGGATTTCGTATTTTCGTATTTTCGTATTTTATTTACTCTTGACAAATCTATAAAAAAGATGCCTGACCACCGCAGCGGCCAGGCGCCTTTCCGAGAGACGTTCCCGCAATAAATGCCTTCGCGCCGGTTTCCGCTTATGCGGCCGGCGCGGGTTTCGGATTATTGCAGAAGCTGGAGAACCGTTTGGCCCCTTTGGTTGGCCTGTGCCAGCATAGCGGTACCGGACTGTGTGAGGATCATGTTCTTGGTGTAACTGACCATCTCATTCGCCATCTGAGTATCACGTATGCGGGATTCGGAAGCCTGTAAGTTTTCGGCTCCCACGTCAATGCCGCGGACCGCGTGTTCCAGGCGGTTCTGGTAGGCGCCAAGATCAGCTCTTTGCTTGTTGATGATCTTTAACGCCCTGTCAAGAGTTCCAATGGCACGGTTGGCGCTGTCCGGTGCGGACAGCGAAATAAAGGTATCGTCACCGACATTCCGGATCCCAAGACCCTTGGAAGTCATGGTGCCGATAAACACCTGCTCCCGCTGATCCATGTTGGCGCCGATATGGAACCACATAGAGGCGGTAACCACATTTTCGCCGATCATACGGCCGAAGCGGCCGGTCAGCAGATTCATCCCGTTGAACTGGGCGTGCGAGGCAATCCGGTCGATTTCGTCAACCAGAGCTGAAACCTCGATCTGGATATACAGGCGGTCTTCCTCGGTATAAATACCGTTGGCGGCCTGTACTGCCAATTCGCGGAGACGCTGGAGAATATCTTCGGATTCCTGGAGATAGCCCTCCGTAGTCTGAATGAACGAAATACCGTTCTGGGCATTGCTTGATGCCTGATTCAGGCCCCGGATTTGGGCGCGCATCTTTTCAGAAACAGCGAGTCCCGAAGCATCGTCACCGGCGCGGTTGATGCGGAGTCCGCTCGACAGTTTCTCCATGTTCTTATCCAGAAACGTCTGGGTAACCTTGAGGGACCTGTCGGCAAACATCGCGCTTAAGTTGTGATTAATAATCATATTCACTCCCTTGGCTTTTTCGGCGCACTACCGTCAACGACAGCTTACGGCGCCGCGGCATCCATGCCGTTTTGTGTTAATGTCCGCATACGCGGACTTTTGTGCCATTGGTGTATACATACACCGGAACCCTCGACCCATCCGTTCCCGAAAGGGTGAGGATACACGGACTGGCCGCGGAGGCCCGACGGGCACACGGTTTTATCCGTCTCATTTAGAGTATCGGTTTCTAAAAATTGAGCTTTAGCGAATTCACCGCTTGAAACATCGGAAAATATCGTTTATCCTGGACTAAGGATACTATAATGACAATGCAGGTTTTTTACGATTATGAATGTCCCTATTGCAAGAAGGGCTACGAGTACCTGATAGACTTGATCGGCGGCTGCCCTGATATCGAGATCGAATGGCGGCCCATCGAGTCCCACCCCCTGCCGGAGGATCATCCTCCCCACACCTACCTGGCCTGCCAGAGCTACTACATCGCACGGGAACTGGGGGCGGATATGTCCAAATTCCACGCCGCCATGTTTCAGGCAATCGCCATTGAACGGCAAAATGTGGAAAAGCCCGATGTACTCGCGGGGATTCTCAAAGGCATAGTGGACGCCGGCAAATTCCGCGCCATCCTGGAATCCGGCAAATATGCCAAACAGATAGATGAAAACAACGATCTGGCCTATGAAAAAAGCGGCGTCTGGTTCGTCCCGGCCTTCAGGATGAACGGAAAAAAACTCGACGCCAAAGGCGGCATCGGAATCAGCCCCGAAGAGCTGAAGGATTTTTTGAAGTAATTTTAAGGAGAAAACAATGGGGACTGCGGATATTGGTCTTATCGGCCTTGCGGTGATGGGTGAAAACCTTGTGCTCAATATGGAAAGCAGGGGCTTTTCAGTGGCGGTGTACAACCGGACCGCTTCCAGGACGGACACTTTCATGCAGGGGCGGGGCGCGGGCAAGAAAATTACCGGCTGCCGCAGCCTGGCGGAGCTGGCCGCCGCTTTAAGCCGGCCCCGCAAAGCCATGATCATGGTGAAGGCCGGCGGGGCGGTGGACGATACCATTGAGCAGCTTTTGGAGGTCTTTGAAAAAGGCGACATCATTATTGACGGCGGAAATTCCAACTACCAGGATACGATCCGCCGGACCGCATACGTGGAATCCAGGGGGCTTTTCTACATCGGCACGGGTGTTTCAGGCGGCGAGGAAGGGGCCCTGACCGGGCCTTCGATCATGCCCGGCGGTTCCCCTGCGGCCTGGGCTTCGGTAAAGCCCGTTTTGCAGGCCATTTCCGCCAGGGTGGATGACGGCTCACCCTGCTGCGACTGGGTGGGCGAAAACGGCGCGGGCCACTTTGTGAAAATGGTGCATAACGGCATTGAGTACGGCGACATGCAGCTTATCTGCGAAACCTACGATTTGATGAAAAATGTGCTGGGCCTGTCCTATGGGGAAATGGGCGATGTGTTTGATGAATGGAACCGGGGATATCTAAACAGTTACCTTATCGAAATAACCAGGGACATACTCCGCTACAAAGACGAAGACGGCCGGCCGCTGGCGGAGAAGATACTTGATACCGCGGGGCAAAAGGGCACCGGCAAATGGACCGGCATCGCGGCCCTGGAGTTCGGCGTTCCCCTTACACTCATCGGCGAGGCGGTTTTCGGCCGCTGCCTGTCCGCGGCGAAAAACGAGCGCGTCCGGGCCTCGAAAATTTTCTCCGGCCCCAGGCCCGTACCGCCGGCGGACAAGACGGCGTTCATCAAGGATCTGGAAAAAGCCCTCTACGCCGCCAAGGTAGTTTCCTATGCCCAGGGTTATCTGCTGATGCGGGAAGCGGCCAAAGAATACAAGTGGAACCTCAACTACGGCGGCATCGCTCTGATGTGGCGCGGCGGCTGTATAATCCGCTCGGTCTTTCTCGGCAAAATTAAGGAAGCGTTTGACAAAAAGCCGGACCTGGAAAACCTGCTCCTTGATCCCTTTTTTACCGGTATTATCGAAGACGCCCAGGATTCCTGGCGGCGGACGGCGGCCGTGGCAATACAGAACGGCATCCCCGCCCCTGCTCTCATCAGCGCCCTGGCTTACTTTGACGGCTACCGCAGCGAGCGCCTCCCGGCGAATCTGCTTCAGGCCCAGCGCGACTACTTCGGCGCGCACACCTACGAGCGGATAGACAAGCCCCGCGGCGAATTCTTTCACACCAACTGGACCGGTCACGGAGGGACAACAAGCGCTTCGACGTATACGGCCTAGTCAAATATACCTGAAACCGCAAGGGAGCCGAAAACAGCCGGTTTTTAGGGGCTCCCTAATTTTAATGGAGGTCTTTTGAAATGCAAAAGGCGTATGATTTTTTAAAGAAATGCCAAACATATTATTTGGCAACAACGGAAGGCGATCAGCCCAGAGTCCGCCCGTTTGGTACAATAGACATTTTTGACGGAAAACTTTATATCCAAACCGGAAAAGTCAAGGATGTTTCCAGGCAAATAAGTACAAATCCTAAAATAGAGATTTGCGCTTTTGACGGCGGCAAATGGATACGCATACAGGCTGTCGCTGTTGAAGATGAGAGACGTGAAGCAAAACAACACATGCTTGATGCTTATCCGGATTTGAAAAGCATGTATTCCGCAGATGATGGTAATACACAGGTATTATATCTCACGAATGTCATTGCGACAATTTCCGAGT
Source organism: Treponema sp. (assembly GCA_031257385.1). GTDB lineage: Bacteria > Spirochaetota > Spirochaetia > Treponematales > Breznakiellaceae > WQXQ01. The sequence goes on along the minus strand of JAIROT010000099.1, from coordinate 11,205 downwards.
TCGGCAAAGAACCGGAAATTATCAGATTTTAATTGAGGTATTTATATGGCTTCTTTATCCATTCCTGCCGCTGCCGGCGCCGCTCACGATCTGCTGGCGCTGGGGGCTTTGGTAACCCGGCTTGATCCGGGGATTATTCCCTTTACGGAGGCGAATGAGTATCTCCTCCATGTGTCCGGCGGTGAATACAATGTAGCCGCCAATCTGTCAACCTGTTTTGGCATGCGTACCGCCATTGCCAGCGCCATGGTGCATTATCCCATTGGCCGGCGGATTGAGTACGCGGTACAAAAGGCAGGAGTGACCCCCTACTACCAGCGTTTTGAGCATGACGGTGTCAGGGGGCCCAATATGGCCATTGTGTGGAGCGACCGGGGTCAGGGGGTCCGCGCCCCGGTGGTGTTCTACAACCGTTCCAACGAGGCGGCCCAAAGGCTTAAACCGGGGAGCTTTGACTGGAACGCCATTTTCGGGAAGGGGATCCGGTGGTTCCATTCCGGCGGTATTTTCAGCGCTCTTTCTCCCACAACTTCGGAACTGGTGATCGAGGCGATGCAGGCGGCGAAAAAGGCCGGTGCGGTGGTGTCCTTCGACCTCAACTACCGCGCAAAGCTCTGGGCGGTCGCCGCCGCGGAACAGGGCCTGAGCGCCGCCCAAGCCAGTGAGGGGGCCGCCAGGACTCTCCGCAAAATCGCAGGCTATGTGGATGTGCTGGTCGGCAATGAGGAAGATTTGCAGAAAGGGCTGGGCCTCAAAGGACAGGATGTGGAGGTCAAAGGCAAGCTCGATCCGGGCGCCTTTTTCGGCATGATTGAAAGCGTAACCGGGGATTTCCCCAACATCAAGGCCGTGGCCACCACCCTGAGGGAGGTACATTCCAGCAACCGCCATTCCTGGAGCGGCGTACTCTGGCTGGACGGAAAAACCTATCAGGCCCCTGCCGCCGAACTGGACGTATACGACAGGGTAGGCGGCGGCGACGGCTTCGCGGCGGGGCTGTTCTACGGCCTGCTTTCAGGCAGAAGCCCCCAGGAATCCCTGCAATTGGGCTGGGCTCACGGCGCCCTGCTTACCACAACGCCGGGGGACACTTCTATGTTCAGCCTGGACCAGGTGGAAGCATTCGCCAGGGGCGGCTCGGCGAGGATACAGCGGTAGGGATTTGTTTTGCGGCCGGGTTAACCCTAAATCAGTTTAAATTCCTTGGCTGCCCGGCTCAGGGCGCCGTTCCAGCGGGGTTGGGAAAGGAACTGCCGCCGGGTTTCCACATCGTCAATGCGGCTGGCACGGCGCTGAAGCCGTTTGAAAGCCATGCTGACCGCGGTGTTCATATCAACCTGGCCCGCGCCGCTCTGTTCCAGGATGCGGTACCAGGCGTAGTAATAGAAGGCGTCCCAGGGGTCCATTTCCGAAAGCTGCTCGCTTTTTAGAATCTGCTGCATGTTGTGCATGGCTTTCTCACCGCCGGCCGCGCTGAGCCGGCAAAGGGCCAGGGAATAGTAGACGCAAACCATCCGCTTCCAGAGATCACCGGAGGAAAAGTACAAAAGCTCGCATTGGGCAAAACCGCTGCGCCAATCGGGCTGTTCGGTGTAGAGATAATCTTCCCCGGCATGGGGGTCGCCAAGGGCGGCGGCAAGCTCCACGGTTTTCGGGTAATTGCCGGCAAGGTAGGCGGCTTCAACCTCAAAGAGATCCGCGTCATGGCCGCCGCTTGCGGGTTTCGGGCTTAAAGGGTTGAGGTACACTCTGGCGCGGTAAGCCCAGGCCGCCAGAAGCCGCTCCTTTTCCGGTGAAGCGCCGCCCTGCGGCTCCTTAAGAAGGCTCTCAAACAGGTCGAGGACCCTCTGGTAGTTGCCTGTTTCAAAGGCAAGGCGGCCCTCAAGAAAACGGGAGCGGTCCGCCCATTCGGGGCAGCCCGCTGTCAGAGAGTATTCGCAGGCTTTTCGGGCAAGCAGGGCCGCGCGGGACACATTGCCGAAGAGAAACTGCGCCGCCGCCGCGTAATAAGCCGACACCCCCATTTCATAGTAATTGCCGGATTCTCCCGCGCTGTCCATGCCAAAGCCCAGGTAATTAATGGCCTCCCCGGCCTGCTGTCTGGAAAGACTCGCCAGTGAAAAAAGCCGGTAGGATTGGGCGAGACAGAGCTTGTTTTCACCCTGGCTTAAAAAGATCGCCTCCTTGACCGTTTCCATGGCCGAAGCGTTATCCCGCAGCCCCAGATGATAAGATGAAAGATTGACCAGCGCCTGGGCTTTTAAAACAGGAAAAGCGGCGCAGTCGGACGGCAGCTCCTTAAAAGCGGCGCCGATTGCCCCGGCATCGCCTGAAAGCAGAGCACGGGTGGTTTCAAAAATATAGCGCACCGCGGCGGCCCGTTCCGGCCCGGCCAGAATTTCCAAAAAACCGTTGTTCCGGGCCTGTTCCACCCCTGCGGCCGTACCGTTCACCAGGTCAGAAACAATAGCTTTGAGAATCAGGCTGTCGTCAAGATATTCCCGTCCTCCCAGGTCGGCGAGAATCATCAAAAGTCTGAAACAGCAGCTGAGTTTCTTTTGTTCCACCCAGGCAAGAAGCCGGCTGCACACCATTGCCCGCACCCGCTTTTTGCGTTCCCCCAGAAACATCTCGGCCTGTTCGGTAAAATCGGCTGTCCGCAGGTGGCTTTCCTGTAGAGTATCAATGCCCCATATAACCGATAAAAGAGACAAGGCGCGGGAAATCATAACAGGATTTTTCCCCTCTTCCTCAAGCAGCCGGAGAAAGAGACTTGCCGGAAAATAACGGCCAAAAAGGGAAAGAGCGTAGCCTATCTCCCATAATTCATCCGGCAGTTCCGGAACATAGGCCAGGGAGAGGCCATCGGTACCGGGCCTTATCATCCGGGGAAAGACAGTCTCCCATTTTTTTACTTCCGTCTCGTCCATTCTTTCACCGGCGGTCTCATCCCAGGTCCCCAGCGCCACAAGGCCGCTTATATGCCGGATGCCGGCGTAGGCGTTGAGAAACAGTTCCGCCGCGCTTTGCTCCGCCTGTTGGATATTTTCAAGAATAAGAACCGGCGGCCGGCCCTTCCGCCGGGCAGCTCCTGTGTAGAATTCCAGGAGCAGGACAAAAAACAGGCGGGCCCTTTTGACGATAAAGTCCGAAAGCTCCTCCCGCAGCCGCTCCCGAAAGAGGAATTCCCAGAGGCTGTGTATCTCCTCAGCGTCCGCGGCAAGCGGACCGGCAAGGGAGCGGATCCGGGGAGACCAGGCATCGATAAGGGCGGTAAGCCCCCCCGTTCCGAAACGGATCAATAAAGGCGGAAAATCCCCGGCGATTTCTTCGCAAAAACGGTACAGACCCTCCCGCTTGGCGGCGAAAGCCGGCCCCAGGATCAGTGTATTCCGCCGCTTTCCCGGCCCCTGGTTAAAGGCGCGGATCACGCCTTCCCGCAGCGAATTGCCTTTCGGGTTTTGCACAAAGCGCTTTAATCCGCCGAACCTGTAAAAGCCGCCGGCCCCGCTTTGCACGGCCCTGTCCTGTCCGGCCCATGAACGCTGCGGGTTTTCCGGCTCGTCGACAAGCGCATACGCAAGCAGCCCTTCCCTGGCGATCCGGTCCAGGAACACGCCGCCCCCCCGGCTGTCCCCGGCAAAATAACGGCAAAGCGTCTCAAGCGTGCCGGAAGCGTCGAATCCTTTAGCTCCGGGCAAATCCCGGCCCAGAACCAGCGAGTACCCGAACAGTTCACCGGCGGCGGCGTCCAGCTTCTTTATCAGGCTTTCAATCAGAATGAGCATATCAAGCCAAAAGCCCAGCGAATCCTCGTCAAAAGAGGCCGTTAGAAACTGGTTTTTCCGGGTAATCTTTCCCCCGGCGGCGGCAGCCGCCCCCGCTGCCGAATCTTCCAAACGGCGAATCAGCTCCGGCCGCGTACGGCGTAACTGAGCCTTAAACCGGAGAAAAAACAGCATTTGTACCATGATATTTCACTCTTCCCTGAACCAGTCGAGTTTGCGGGTAAGGAACATAACCAGAGCAATCACCACGAAGGCGCCGATGGAACCGATGAGCAGGGCATAGGATTCGGCGTTCAGCACGGCGTACAAAAGGACATACGATATGGTTACAACCAGGCCCATATACCAGCTTTTGTCCCATGAAGGAAGCAGGCTGCGGGAATACAGGGTCATCATTAGGGTTACGGCCAGGGCCGCGACAAGATAGGCGGTGTAAAAGGGAATCTGCTCGGACAGGGAAAGCAGCAAAAGATAAAAAACCGCGTTGCCGATACCGGAAAGCAGATACGGCACGGGATGTATGCGTTTTTTGGTAAATACTTCAAGCAGAAACAGGGTTAAAAACGGAACAATCAGGAAAAGAATCGCGTATTTAACGGCGCGGGTGTTAAGCGCGTAGGTGTTTATACTACGGAAAAAATTAACGCCGAATAACGAGTCGGTATAATCCTGCTCGCCGCCGTATGTTTTCAGGAAGAGGGGAATATCACGGCTGAGATAACTAATATCCCATTGAGCGGAAAAATTGGCGCCGGTAATGGCTGATTCGCCCGGCAGAAATGCCCCCTGAAACGAAGGGGAACCCCAGTCGGAACTGATGCTGACATGCGTATCCTGCCCCATGGGAAGCACCCGCACCAACTGGCCGCCCTGTATGTCTATGCTGATATTGAACCTTACTTCCTTATTTTCAAAACCGGGCAGCGCTGCATAAATACCGCTGCCGGATTCATCATACCCGTAACGGAATAGACTGTACCCCCTGTTTCCGGGCTGAAAAAAAAGTTCGTCATTACCCCAGCTTGACGTATTTACTTTTCGAATACCTTTCTGGCTGGAAAGATCGATAATTAATTCGGCCTGGTTCAGGGAAATGCTTTCGTTAGGCAAAATTTGCGAAATAGCCATAAAAGGATCAAAGCTGCCGCTTAACACAAGGGTTCCCGAAAAAAGGGGCACGGAAAAAATACCGCGCTTGCGTATTTCGGTTTTGAAAACGGCGTTGACATTCAGTTCTTTCGGGCTTATCATCAGGGTAAACGGCGTTTTAATAATCTGAATCTTTTCCCCTTCTTTTTCCGTCCTGGTAAGAACCTCATCCGTTTTAATGCCGGGAATCACTATGACAGGGCCGGCCTCTATCAGTTGTTTTCCCCACGCTTCCATTATATCCGATTCCGCGGAAGCCGCGGTTCTCCCCCGATCCTTAACCAGCCCCCCGATCATGTTCAACGGTATAAGCAGGAGTAATATCAAAACCATGAGCATCAACACTTTGAACGTATAGCCCCGGGTAAATTTTTTGAAAAATGAACGGTTAGTGTTATCCATACCAAAGTCTCCTTCAGGAATTAAGATCACTATAACCCAATGAATCTCACTGCCGCAAGCTCCCCTTGTGCGGACGTCTGTTTTTGGGGATAATAACGAGATACGTTGAGGCTAGGAGTCTGTGGGGCTTTAGCCCAAATGATAAAGAAAATGCGCAATTTTGTGCATTTTCTACCTTGCAGACTCCCAAAGGAGCCCACAAGTCCCACAGGCTCCTGGTCTACCCTGTTTATTTTAAGGAGTACATCATGAAGAAAAAAATCGTCCTTGCCTATTCCGGCGGGCTGGATACCACGGTGATCATTCCCTGGCTCAGGGAGAATTATGACTGCGACATTATCGCCGTATGCGTTGATGTGGGCCAGGAGACGGACTGGACAGCCGTAAAAAACCGGGCCGTACAGACGGGCGCCGCGGTTTGTTATGTGGCGGATGTAAAAAAAGAATATGTTGAGGAATATATCTGGCCCTCGCTTAAGGCCGACGCCGTGTACGAGGATAAGTATTTGCTGGGAACCTCCACCGCCCGGCCGCTCATCGCCAAGGTACTGGTGGATTACGCCCGCAAGGAAAAAGCGGAGGCCATTGCCCACGGCGCTACCGGCAAGGGAAACGATCAGGTCCGCTTTGATTTGGGTATTATGGCCCTGGCCCCGGACATTGAGATTATCGCGCCCTGGCGCACATGGCAGCTTAAAAGCCGGGAAGACGAGATGCAGTATCTGGCAGAAAGAAAACTGCCGGTGCCGATGAAGAAAAAAAACTCCTACAGCAGGGACGACAACCTCTGGCATATTTCCCACGAGGGCCTTGAGCTTGAAGACCCTTCGGCTGAACCGGTCTTCAGGAAAATGCTCAACATGACTGTTCCGCCGGAAAAAGCGCCTAACAAACCCGAATATGTTGAGATCGAATTTGAGCAGGGTATCCCCGTTGCGGTGAACGGTAAAAAAATGGACGGAGTGGAGCTTATCAGGCTGCTCAATAAAACAGGCGGCGCCCACGGCGTAGGTATCGTGGACCTGGTTGAAAACCGGGTGGTGGGAATGAAGAGCCGGGGTGTGTACGAGACTCCCGGCGGCAGTATCCTCTACTACGCCCACCGGGAACTGGAGCATATCTGTCTTGACCGGCAGACCTATGCCTTTAAGCAGCAGGCGGCGCTCAAAATGGGCGAGCTTATCTACGGAGGCCTCTGGTTCACTCCCCTGCGCGAAGCGATTTCCGCTTTTGTGGATTCCACCCAGAAAACGGTGAGCGGAAAAGTCCGGCTCAAACTCTACAAGGGATCGATAAGCGCGGCCGGGATTTTTTCTCCCAATTCCCTGTACAACGCTAGCATCGCCAGCTTTACCACCGGCGATCTCTACAACCACGCCGATGCCAGGGGTTTTATCAGACTCTACGGTTTGCCGGTACTGGTCCGTTCCCTTATGGAGCAGAACAAAAAAGGCGCCGTTAAAACCAAAAAGAAATGAGGCGCTCCGGGGGTGATTCATTGAAAAAAGAGACAAAAGTCCTCTGGGCCGGAAGGCTCCCGGAAAAACCCGGGGCGGAGGCTTTTGCGTTTCAGGCTTCCATTGGAGTGGACAGCCGCCTTGTCTTTGACGATATTACCGGAAGCAAGGCCCATGCCGCAATGCTGGGCAGGCAGGGGATAATTTCCAAAGATGCCGCCGCGAAAATCGGCAGGGAGCTTGACCGGGTCGCCGCGGAACTTAAATCAGGCAAACTCGCCATAGACACGTCCGCCGAGGACATTCACTCTTTTATTGAGGGGGTTCTTACCGGGCGCCTGGGCGACGCCGGCAGGATGCTGCATGCCGGCCGCAGCCGTAATGATCAGGTGGCGGTGGATTTCAGGCTTTACCTTAAACGGGCCGTGCCGGAGCTTCGCGCCGAGTTGGCTGAAACCATTGGGGTTTTACTGGACCGGGCGGAAAAACATGCCGCCTGCATTATGCCCGGCTATACCCACCTGCAGCGGGCGCAGCCGGTAACTTTAGGCTATCACCTAACGGCCTGGTGCGCCGCCCTTGAGCGGGACTTTTCCCGCTTTGCCTGCGCGCTCTCCCGGCTGGACGAGTGCCCCCTGGGTTCGGGCGCGCTTGCCGGATCGGGACTCCCCCTGGACCGCAATGTTGTCGCCGAAGCCCTGGGCTTTGCCCGGCCCGGCTTTAACTCCATGGATTCCGTGGCGGACAGGGACTTTGCCCTGGAACTTTCCTCCTGCTGCGCCATCACCATGGTGCACCTTTCCCGCTTCTGCGAAGACGTGGTTCTCTGGGCCAGTGAGGAATTTAACTTTATCGAACTTGCCGAAGCCTGGAGCACCGGCTCTTCTATTATGCCTCAGAAAAAAAACCCCGATTTCGCGGAGCTTATCCGGGGCAAGGCGGGGCGTACCGCCGGAAACCTCGTTACCCTTCTCACCCTGCTCAAGGGCCTGCCATACGCTTATGACAAGGACCTGCAGGAGGACAAGGAGAGTCTCTTTGACAGCCTGGACACGCTGCGCTCCTGCCTGCGTATGTTCAGGGGCATGATGCGGGACGCTCAATTCAACCTGAAGCGGATGAAGGACGCCTGTTCCGGCGGTTTCCTTGAAGCCACCGACGCGGCGGAATACCTTGTCCGCAAAGGCCTTCCCTTCCGCAAGGCCCACGAGATTGCCGCCCTTATTGTGCGCGACTGCATTGAGGCGGGCCAGCGGCGCATCAGCGACAGAAGCCCCGCCGAATTAAAAGCGCGTTCCAAACTTTTTGGGGATGATATTTACAAGGCCTTGAACCCGGAGGCCTGCGTAAAAGCCCGCAGCCTTCCGGGCGGCCCCGCTCCCAAAGAGGTGAGACGTCAGATCAGGGCGCTCAGGAAGAAGATACGGTAAAGGGGATACCGGTTAATTTTTAAGGCGGTATCCCGGCGGCAATGAAAGCGCGGCTTTGCATTTCGGCGGAAAACCGTATCATACAGCGAACATAGGAGGGAGCGGAATTTGCGCAATTACCTGTACGCTTCGGAAATCTCTTTAAAGCGGTCCTGTATCTTCACCACCGCGCCGGCGATGATCGGATCGAATTGACCGTTGTTGCCGCCGTCGATGATTATTTTAATCGCTTCCTCATAGGGCATGGCGGCTTTGTAGACACGGGCGCAGACCAGGGCATCGTAGACATCGGCCAGTGAGGCGAGCCGGGCCGCCAGGGGGATTTCTTCTCCCCTGAGCTGCCGGGGATAGCCCTTACTGTCCCAGCGCTCGTGGTGGCCGTAGCAGATGTCCTCGCAGTGCTTGAGGTACAGGGACAGATTCACATCCCCCAGCTCAGCGATGATCTCCTTGCCCCTGGTGGTATGGGTTTTCATGATCTCGTATTCATCGGGGTCCAGCTTGCCGGGCTTGAGGAGAATCCGGTCGGGGATGGCGATTTTACCGACATCGTGGAGGGCCATGGATTTCATAATGATGTCCGGCTGGAGTTTTATGAGTTCATCGGCGTAGACCGAGCCGCTCTCAATAAGGTAATCCATCAGTACCTTTACAAAGAGCTGGCTGCGTTTGACGTGCTCACCCGATTCCAGATCACGGTGCTCAATAACGTTTGCCAGACCCTGCAGGGCATTGTCCAGTGTCTTGGTGGCTTCGGCTGTTTTTTCTGCCACCATTATCTCAAGGCTGTCGCTGTAATTTTTTAGCTTAATCTGGTTTCTTACACGGAGCTTGACAATTTCCGGCAGGAAGGGTTTGTTGATAAAATCCACCGCGCCGGCGGCCAAAAGCTCGCTTTCGGAATCGTTCTCGGCGGTAATAAAGATAACCGGTATCCGATTAAAGGCCTTGTCGGCTTTCATGATCTCGAACATCTGCCGGCCTGTCATTTCCGGCATCATCACATCCAACAGGATGATCTTGGGCAGTTCCTTCGCGTCACGCAGCTTTGCCAGCGCCTCTTTGCCGTTGTTGGCGGTAATAATATGGTAATCATCCTTCAGTATCTCTTCGAGGATCATGACATTCATGTCAACGTCATCAACTACGAGAACTGTAGGAATTTTGTCAGCCATTTTGCGCTATTACCTTCTCAATCTCCTGGAGTGTTTGAGTAAACGCGGCCTTCATCGTTTCCAGCTTGCCGGGCTCTACCGCCCCGGCCTTGATCTGGGTCTCCAGTTCCAGGCTCTGCTTGTACAGTTCCGTAAGGGACAGATTCGCGGCGGTCCCCTTTATCTTGTGGGCTTCGCTCTGGGCCTGTTCCAAATCCCCCGAGCCCAGGGCCGCCTCAAGAGCATCCGGTTTGGTATCGTTTTTGAATTTGGTAAGCAGCCTGACGTAGAGCTTGGCGTTGTTCATTACACGCTTGACGCCTTCGTCAAAATTAACATAAATTACCTCTTCAGCCATGCCATAAACCTCCCCATTGGTGTATAATGTACTATATACAAGAAGGCGCAAAAAGAAAAGAGGACGATTACCGTTCCCGGTAGATGATCCGGCCCCTGCTTAAATCGTAGGGGGAAAGGGCAATTCTGACCCGGTCGCCAGGGACGATACGGATATAGTGCTTGCGCATCTTGCCGGAAAGGTAGGCGTGTATGATGTGTCCTTTCTGGTTGTCCAGCTCTACCTTGAACGTAGTTTTGGGAAGAGCTTCCCGAACAACGCCTTCTACTTCAATCGCTTCTTCTTTAGCCACATAGACTCCTTCGTATTGGGCTTTCAATGTAATTACTAGGCCGAACTTCGAGTTTCAAATTTAACCGCAAAGTCGAAAAAGTCGAATAAGTTTTTAGCGTCAAATTACTCTTTTTCCTTTCCTTTTTCGACTTATTCGACTTTGTGGTGAATAAATAAGAGCAAATTAGTCGAAACTCGACATTCGGCCGTTTATATGTGCTGGCCCGTACATATCCCGATTTTGCTAATTGAAAAAAAATCCTTTCCGTTACATAGTAATAGTATGCGGCGTTACCGGTTTGTGATGATTGTTACCTTTATTTTGATGGGCCCTTCCGTATTTCCCCAGACAAGTCCCGGTGGAACGTCCCAGAGCGCGTTGCAAAATTACCGTATCGGCCGGGATCTGGAAGCCCGGAGCCGCATGGAAGAAGCCGAGGGCTATTATGCCGAGGCGGTCCTGATCTGTATGGATGAAATTTCCCGGAACGCGGCGACCATGGATACCTACGCGGCCCTCACCTGGACCTTGCGGCGTCAGCGAAAATTTGGCGAAGTTATCAGTTGGGGTGAACGGGCGCTCCAGATCAACGCCAATGAGTACCGCGTCATAGAAACCATGGGGGAGGCTTATTTTTATCTCAACGATTATGCCCGGTCCCTCACCTTTATGCAGCGTTATGTGAATTCCTTACCCAACGGGGAGCAGACCCCCACGGCGTATTTTTTTATCGGAGAAATATTCAGGCTCCGGAGAAAATTCCGCCACGCCGATATCGCCTATACCACCGCCCTGCAGCTGGCCCCCGGCGTATCCCTGTGGTGGTACCGCCTTGGCTTGGTCCGGGAAGCGTCGGGCGATTATATTCCGGCGATCCAGGCCTACGAACAGGCCCTCCGGCTCAACCCCGATTACCCGGAAGCGTCCCAGGGGCTTGAGCGGATCCGGCGCCTGAGCACCTAAGGCGCCGCCAGGGTCAACCCCAGGGTACACGCTGCGGCTCCGGCCAGGAGCAGTACCCCCGGTAGGGTCCTTTTCGGCGGCGGCCCGGCTTCCCCCGGGGGAATTGCGGCTTCCGGGACGCTTAATGCCAGCAGCAGCGCGTCAATGCCTTCGATAAAACGGGTCCGGGTAATCCGGCCCTTTTGTTCCATGAGCCGCTCAAAAAGCCGGAAGGATTCCCCGATAAAAAA
>JAIROT010000070.1 GCA_031257385.1 Treponema sp. | reverse complement strand
TTGCTCCGCAATTCCTGCGGGATTTCCGCTTCAATCCCTTGCGCGGAAGAAAGATTCGATCTAAAACCGGCACATTAATGCCCATGACAAGGCGCAGGAGAGTAAATGCCGATACCCTGCGGGGGGCTTGACAGGTCTGTTTATGTATGATACTTTCATAGTAATTCGATGGGTATTATATATATCCGCTTGCAAAACCCGGTTGGTTTTGCGGCTCCCTGGGGATAGGCAGGTGTTATAGTAAATGAATATCCTTGACCTGGTGGGGAATACCCCGCTCTTAAAACTTGAAAAACTTTCCCGGGAAAGTGAAGGCGTTTCCCTGTACGCCAAGGCGGAATTCCTGAATCCCTCAGGTTCGGTGAAAGACCGGGCCGCCAAGGCGATGATCCTCAAGGGGATAGCGGACGGGGACCTCAAGCCGGGAAAGACTATTATCGACGCCACCAGCGGTAATACGGGCATTGCCTACGCCATGATCGGCGCGGTTCTGGGTTTTCCGGTTACTTTGTATCTGCCGGCAAATGCCGGCGCGGAACGGAAGGCGATTATGAAGAGCTGCCGCGCCAAAATTGTCGAGACCGATCCGCTGGAAAGTTCCGAGGGGGCTTTTGCCGCGGCAAAAAAAGAAGCGGAACGGGACCCGGCGGCTTATTTTTTTCCTAACCAGTACTATAACGACGCCAACTGGTGCGCCCATTATCTTTCCACAGGCGTTGAAATCTGGGAACAGTCGAATCACGCCGTTACCCATTTTATTACGGGGACGGGGACTTCGGGAACTTTTACCGGCGTTTCACGGCGGCTCAAGGAATATGACAAAAATATCCGGGTTATCGCCGTTCAGCCCGATTCCCCCTTTCATGGGATAGAAGGAACAAGACACATGGCCAGTACCGGGCATCCGGGTTTTTACGATCCTGCGCTGCCGGATGAAATTGCCCCGGTCAGCACCGGCGCGGCTTACGCGATGGCCCGCCGTCTTGCGCGGGAAGAGGGGATTTACGCCGGTATCAGTTCCGGCGCCAATGTTGCCGCCGCGTTGAATCTTGCCAAAACGCTGCCCAAAGGGTCGGCGGTAGTAACGATCCTGTGCGACGGCGGTTCCCGCTATGTTTCGGATACTTTTTGGGGGGAAGGATGATCATGCTCTCCGCGGAAAACGCGGCGGCCATAGGGGCGGAAGGCGAGGCGGCCTACCCCAACGAGTGCTGCGGCGTCCTTTTGGGGAAGCTCGAAGCCGGGACGGGAGGCTCACCGGACAGGCGGGAAACGGAGTCCCTGCTGCCCGTTGTTAACAAAAGGGAGGACGCGGAACAGTACCACCGCTTTGAAATTACCCCTGAGGACTACCTTCACGCGGAAAAAGAAGCGCGGAGGCAAAACCGGGACATTCTGGGCTTTTACCATTCCCACCCCGATCATCCCGCAATTCCTTCGGATTTTGATAAAAACAACGCCCTTCCTTTCTATTCTTATGTTATAGTGTCGGTGGCAAAAGGAAAGGCCGCGGGACTGCGAAGCTGGGAACTTGTGGCAGACCGGAGCGAATTCAGAGAGGAGGATATAACATGGCGGTAACAATTTTAATCCCCACGGCGTTGCGCTCTTTTACCGAAAGGAAATCCGAGGTGAGCGTCGAAGGCGCAACGGCGGGTGAGGCAATTGGGGCGCTGGCGGAGGCATACCCGGATTTGAAACAGCATCTGTATCAGGAGAGGACGGATTCGGGCCAAAAGGAACTGCGCCCGTTCGTCAATGTCTTTGTGGGGGACGTGAACATAAAAAACCTCAAAGGGCTGGAGACTGCCGTCTCGGCGGGGGATACGATCATGCTGGTGCCGGCGATTGCCGGAGGGAAATCAGCAGGCCCGGCCTGAAGCTCCCCGCCGCAAGGAGGGTTTCCGGGTGTCAACCCCCCCCGGCACGAATGAAGAAATGCAGGCGCGGACCTCACGGACGCGGCTAATATACAAGGGATTTAGGGCATGAGCGAAAGTATCATACAGGACCGGGAACTTCCCGGTTTATCCAACGGGGAAATTGCCCGCTACAGTCGTCATCTGCTCCTGCCGGAGCTGGGGATGGACGGGCAGAAACGGCTCAAGGCGGCGAAGGTGCTGCTGGTGGGAACCGGAGGCCTCGGCGCGCCGCTGGCACTGTACCTTGCCGCCGCCGGGGTGGGGACTCTGGGGATCGTGGATTTTGATTTTGTGGAAGAATCGAATCTCCAGCGACAGGTGATTCACGGGACGCGGGACATCGGGCGGCCCAAGGTAGCTTCGGCGAAGGACCGCATCAGGAGCATCAATCCCCATAGTAACGTTATTATCTTTAATACGATGCTTACCGACGCCAATGCCCTGGACATTATAAGGGACTTTGATGTGGTTGCCGACGGTACCGATAATTACCAGACACGTTACCTTGTAAACGATGCCTGTGTGCTTTTGGGGAAACCTAACGTGTACGGATCGATCTTTCAGTTTGAAGGGCAGGTCTCGGTGTTTTATGCCAAAGAGGGGCCCTGCTACCGCTGCCTCTACCCGGAGCCCCCTCCTCCGGGGCTGGTGCCTTCCTGCGCGGAGGGCGGTGTGGTGGGGGTGCTTCCCGGCATTGTGGGAAGCCTCCAGGCCAACGAGGTGATCAAACTTATTGCGGGAGGCGGTGACAGTCTTACCGGACGCTTGCTGCTGTTCGATGCGTGGAAAATGAAATTCCGCGAACTCAAGCTGGACAAAGATCCCCATTGCCCCATCTGCGGCAGGGAGCCGTCTATCCATGGGCTTATTGATTACGAGCAGTTTTGCGGCCTCAAAAAAAATCAGGACGAGGAGCCTGTTGAGACGATCAGCGCCAAAGAACTCAAAGCGCGGTTTGACCGGAATGATCCCCTGCAGATTATCGACATTCGGGAACCCCACGAGCGGGCCATTGTAAAATTCCCCCGGGCAAAGGCGATCCCGCTGGGGCAGATGACCCGGCGCATGGAAGAATTTGATCCGGCGGTAGACGCGGTGTTTATCTGCAAGATAGGCCGGCGGAGTATTTTTGCCATACGGGCGCTCAGGGAGGCGGGCTATACGGGACGCCTTCTCAATCTGGAAGACGGCGTAAACGCCTGGGCAAGGGATGTTGACACCACCCTGCCCGTATATTAAGGTTTCCAACCCCTGCGGGGGATCACTTTATTGTTCAAGGAGAACACATCATGGCTGAAAAAATTGTAAACGCGTTAGGACGGGACGCGGCGTATCAACTGGCGGACATTACCAAGACTCCGCCTCAATTTGGTTCCCTTACCCCCCGGTGGCTGACCAGGGTACTGGAATTCAAAGGGCTTGCGGCGGGTATTTACCGTGTGAACAGGGTGGCGGAGGGAGAAACGCCGCTGGATGCGCTGTGCAGCCAGGACCCCAAAAAGACGGAAATCCCCCAGGGCTATGTCGAATACCAGACCAGGCCCCGCGAGTATGAACTCAGCTCAATTTCGACTATTATCAATGTCGATACCAAAATTTCCGATGTGTACAGCTCCCCCTTTGATCAGGTGAAGGAACAGATCGGCCTGACTATTGAAAGCCTGAAAGAACGGCAGGAAAGCCAGATCATCAACAGCGACGGCTACGGTCTCTTGAAAAACGCCGCCGATTCCCAGCGGATACAGGCCAGATACGGCCGGCCCATGCCCGATGATCTTGACGAGCTTATCTCCAAAGTATGGAAAGACCCCTCGTTTTTTCTTGCCCACCCAAGGGCAATCGCGGCCTTTGAACGGGAGTGCACCCGCCGCGGCGTTCCTCCGGTAACGGTGAATATCGCCGGAGGTACTTTTATCGCGTGGCGGGGAATTCCCCTTATTCCGACGGACAAACTTTTTGTGGACGGCCTCAAGAACCCCAAGGGCAAGGCGGGCAAAACCAATATTCTTTTGGCGCGTACCGGCGAAGCGAAGCGGGGGGTTATCGGTCTCTACCAGACGGGCCTGCCCGGCGAACAGTCACGGGGGCTTTCGGTTCGTTTCAGGGGTATAAACGACGACGGCGTCGCCTCGTACCTCTTGTCCCTGTACTGCTCCGCGGCGGTCCTTGCCGATGACGCCCTCGCCGTGCTGGAAGATGTTGAGGTCGGTGACTACTATGATTACAGCTAGCCGGCCGGAAGCCTTCGCTCTGCCCTCCGCTCAAGAGGTGGCCGCGCTGGCCGGGGCGTATTTTCCTGAATTCGGCGGCGAAGAAAGTGTAAGCGCGGACCACAGGGGCGGCATAACCAGGGCAATACCGCCCGGCAGGGCCCTGCCGTATGCCGATGACGCGGCGTTTCGGCCCGGCGCCTATGCGCCGCGGGTTCTGCCCCGGGATGCGTACAACGCGGCCCCCGTCCGTGAAACCGGAGCGCCGGTCCGGCCGCGTCAATCCGCGCCCCTCCTTTCCGGCATTTTTATCGGCCCGAAAAGCCTTGAGCTGATACGGGCGGATTTCCCCATTCTTGCCGAAAAAGTCAACGGAAAGGACCTCGTGTGGATGGACAACGCCGCCACGACCCAGCGGCCACGGGCGGTAATAGACCGGCTCGTTCAGTATTACGAACACGAAAATTCCAACGTTCACCGGGGGGCGCACGAGCTGGCCTCACGTTCCACCGACGCCTACGAAGACGCCCGGAAAAAGGCCGCGGCCTTCATCGGCGCGCCCTCCGCAGACAATATCGTTTTTGTCCGGGGAACCACCGAGGGGATCAACCTCGCCGCCAACGCCTACGTTAAACAATTGCTCAAACCCGGAGACGAGATAATCCTCACCATGCTGGAACACCACGCCAACATCGTCCCCTGGCAGCTCATCGCCGAGGAAACCGGGGCCCTGCTGCGGGTTGCCCCCATAGACCAAAGCGGTCAGATCATTCTTTCCGAATATGCGGCCCTCTTTAACAGTCGTACCCGTTTTGTAGCCGCGGCCCATGTTTCAAACGCCCTGGGCACAATCGCGCCGGTGGGGGAACTGATACAGATCGCCCATAGCCGGGGGGTAAAAGTTTTAATCGACGGGGCGCAGTCGGTGTCCCACGTGCCGGTCAACGTGAGCGCCCTTGACGCGGATTTCTTTGTCTTTTCGGGGCACAAGATATTCGGCCCCACCGGCATTGGCATCCTCTACGGCAAGTCCGACGTGCTGGAAGCGGCCCGGCCTTACCAGGGCGGCGGTAATATGATTGCCGACGTAAGCTTTGAACAGACCCAATACCGAAAGGCCCCGGCAAAATTCGAGGCGGGCACCGGAAACATCGCCGGCGCGGTGGGCCTTGGTGCGGCGCTTGATTATGTGAGCGGTATCGGCATGGACAACATCGCCGCATGGGAACATGAACTGCTGCGTTACGCGGCGGGCGAGATGAAAAAAATCAGGGGCCTTCGCCTCGTCGGTACGGCTGCGGAAAAAGCAAGCGTTCTCTCGTTTGTTTTGGACGGCCACAGCAACGAGGATGTAGGAGCCTTCCTCAATACCCAGGGAATAGCGGTACGCGCGGGGCATCACTGCGCCCAGCCGGTGCTGCGTTTCTTCGGCCTTGAGGGAACGGTGCGCCCCTCCCTGGCTTTTTACAACACGCCGGAAGAAGTTGACAAACTGATCCGCGCCCTTCGCACGCTCTCCGGAGGATAAGGCAATGGCGACAGGAAAGGCGGCCGATACCCCAGGGCCGGCGCATATAAACTTCATCCTCTGCGCTCTGGGGAAGATTCCTGGAGTTTTGCGCCTCTTCGGACCGCCCGCCGATAGTTAAACAGACGCGAAGGCGCAAAACTCCAAGCCGGCCGTTAGGCCGGTATGATAGTCAAAATGATGCGCCGGTCCTGCCCTCTCCGTAAAAATCCTTGCGCTATTCCGGATTTCGCTCTAAAATAAAACGCGGTGCATGAAATTAACAATTTGAGCGATATGCTCCCCATACTTACCTATTTTCAAAAAAACACCGACTACAATGGGATAGGCGTACATTTTCACCGGTATCATCAACTGGTGCTGGTTCGTGAGGGGCTGGCAAATTTCAGGATAAACGGGGCGGATTACCTGGCGGGGAAGGACTCGCTTGTCATCATCAGAGCCTTTGACACCCATAATGTTTCCATCCGCAAATATCCCTACAAACGTTATGTGTTTACCGTCACCAACCAACTCATCCTGAACGCCCTGCGGGAACCAAAACTCCTCTCTCTTTTTTTGTACCATAAGCCGGACGCCCGCAATCTGGTCCTCCTGCGGGAGGATTTTGCCCAAAGGCTTTCCCTAGTGTTTGAGGAAACCATCAGGGAATGTGAGGAAAAGAAACCCATGTGGAGCAGCCGGGTCATTATGCTCATCATCCAGATCCTGATCGAATTGTACCGGGAGAACCCCGGCCTCTTTTCCGCCGGGGACTATGTTAACATCATCGGTACCGTCACGGAAATTCAAAATTATGTGGCCCTGCATTTTCGGGAGCATATTGTCCTTGACGATGTGGCCCGGAAGTATTTTGTGAGTAAATATTATCTTTCCCGGAAGTTTAAAGAAATAACCGGTTTCGGCTTCAAAAGTTTCCTCATCCGCTACCGTATCAACGAGGCCCAGCATCTCCTCCAGTACACCAACAAGCCGGTAGCGGAAATCAGCGGCGCTGTGGGCTATGAAAATCCGGAACACTTTATCCGGACGTTTCATGAGATACGGGGAATTTCCCCCCTGCAATACCGAAAAATTGCCGGAACCCTGCCCTAAGACACTGCAATAAACGCAAATTTTCAGACAAAAAACATCATTGCTCCGCCGTAAAAAGCCCCCTATACTGAGTTAATTTATGCTTCTGTCATAGATAATGTTTTTTATGGAGGAACTTATGAAAAAGTCATGGGGATTTTTGCTTGTTCTTGGGCTTATAACCCTTATCGCGGCGGGAAACCTTTTCGCCGCAGCTCAAAGACAGGCGGCGGACGGGGGCTGGCAGCCAAATAAACCGATTCACATTATTGTGCCCTGGGGCGCGGGCGGCTCCACCGATCAGATCACGAGGGTTACGGCGGCGGAACTGGAAAAAGCCCTGGGGGTGCGGATCGTCATTGACAACCAGCCCGGCGCGTCGGGTTCCACGGGCACCAAAAACTGTATGGATGCCGTAAAAGACGGCTATACCTGGACGGCGGGGGCCGCGGTTGATCTGGCCACCTACCAGACCACCGGTATGTTACAGACCAACATTAAAAATGACTGGGATATTTTCCTCACTGTCGGCAACGTGGGCGTCATCGGGGTAAACGCGGATTCAAAGTACCAGACCTTTGATCAGCTGCTGGCCGATTTTAAGGCCAATCCCGGACAGATAGGGGTGGCCACCGCGGGCCAGACTTCATCGGGTCATGTCAATATTGAAATGGTCCGCAAGTATACGGGGATCGATTACAAGCATGTCACCTATGACGGCGGGAACCCGGCGGTTACCGCGGTGGTGGCAGGGGAAGTCCTGGTGACTCCCCAGCTGGCGGTGGAACAGGCCAACATGATCCGGGGGGGCAAGATACGGCCCCTGGCGGTACTTGCCGAAACCGATCTGGACCTTGACGGATACGGAAAGATCCCTTCGGTGAAACAGTGGATTCCCGATTTTAAGCTGGGACCCAACTATTTCGGCATCTTTATTCCCAGGGGAGTGCCACGGGAAGTTATCGACACCCTGAACAAGGTCTGGACGGAAAAGATCGTTAGCAGCCAGGAGATACAGAGATACGCCAAAGAAAACGGCGCGGTTTTTGCCCCCGCCTCCGGCGCGGCGGCCCAGAATCAGGCATACGAATTTTATCAGCCTGTGGCCTGGCTGTATTACGAAGCGGGTAAGGCGGTGGTTTCCCCGGACACGGTGGGAATACCCAGGCCCTAAGGAAGCACTGATTTATTCAATCGAGAATAAATCAGTGCTACTTTAATGTGGTTTTTTTGCAGTTTTTCGCAGGAAAACGAGAAAAATAATAGGGCAACGCTGATTAGCGTCAAGTTAATCAGCGTTGCCCTAAGCGGGGCGTCCGCCCGGCTAAAGCCGGGCTCGCTTTTTGGGAGCGCGGCGGCGTTTGTTGGGCGCCGGGCGCGCGCCGGGGTTTGGGGGCGGAGCCCCCAGGAGAAGGGGGGGGCCAAGACCGCCGGAGGCGGGCTGGGCCGGGGGGGAAGGCCTTCCCCCTCATAAAAAATTCTGAGGTACACGATGACAGGAAAAAACATGCTTCGGGCGGATTTTTATACCTCCCTCATATTGATGGCCTTCGGTATCGCCGCCCTGGCCCTGGCCCTGAAGATGCCGGTGATTCAGGGGGATGTTTATTCCGCGCCGGGGCTTTTACCGGCGCTGCTGGGATCTGTGATTTTCGCTTTGAGTTTTATCATGTTTGTCCGTTCCCTGTACCGTTCCAAAGGAAAGGTGGGGATCCGGGGAAGGTCGGTTAAAGCGTTTGTGCAGGACCCGGCCACCCGGCGGATTTTTTTGACCCTGGCGGTGTGTGTTTTTTACGCGGTTCTTTTGGGGAAAATTTATTTTCCGGCGCTTACTTTTTTGTTCGTCTTTAGCTTTGTGGTCTGTTTTGAATATGAACGGGGGACCCCGTGGAGGGGCCGGATAAAAAAGATCGCGATTGCGGCGCTGCTGGCGCTTATCGTCTCCGCCCTGGTGACGCTTACCTTTGAGCGGCTTTTCCTGGTGCGGCTGCCTTAAGGAGGGCCTATGTTTCAAGGTGTGGAAATGTTCGGCAGGGCGGTGCTGGGGTTTTTGAATTTTCGTACTATCTTTAACGCCCTCTGGGCCACCCAGTTGGGGATTATCATCGGGATGCTGCCGGGGCTTACGGCGACTATGGGGGTGGCCCTCCTGACTACCCTTACCTTCAGCATGGAGGCCAATGACGCGATTCTGATCCTTATCTGTATGTATATCGGTTCGATCTACGGGGGGAGCCGGAGCGCTATTCTCCTTAATATTCCGGGAACTCCCGCCAACGCGGCCACCACGGTGGACGGGTTTCCCCTGGCCAAGGCGGGGCTCGCGGGGAAGGCCATCAGTATCGCCACCACCGGATCGTTTTTAGGCTCCATGATCGGGATGCTTACCATGGCCCTCTTTACCCCCCTTATCGGAACTATCGCCCTGAAATTCCAGTCTTTTGAATTTTTCTGGTTCGCCATTTTCGGGATCGTGATCTGCGGCAACCTGACCGCCCCCAAAGATCCCCTGAAGGGGTGGATCGCGGGTTTTCTGGGGCTTTTTGTTGCCATGATCGGTATGGAGGGAATCCACGCCTATGTGCGGTATTCCTTCGGCAGCCTCAACCTGGCCAGCGGCATCGCCCTGATTCCAGCCATGGTGGGGGCCTTTGGGTTCGCGGAGATTATTTCCGTCATGCGGCATACCAGATTTGAGGTGGTGAAAACGGAAATCCACCGCCTGTTCCCGCCCTTGCGGGAGATATTCAAATACCGGAAGACGATCATCCGGTCGGGGATTCTGGGAACCTTTATCGGCGCGGTGCCGGGGGTGGGGGAGGATATTGCCGCTTGGGTGTCCTACGACCTCGCGAAGCGGGGGGCAAAACCCGAAGAAGCGGAAAAATTCGGCAAGGGCAGCATTGAGGGGCTTTTGGCCGCGGAAACGGGGAACAACGCCTGCGTCCCCGGGGCCATTATTCCGGTCCTTACCCTGGCGGTCCCCGGTTCCGCTCCCGCGGCGGTGCTGCTGGGGGCCATGCTGATCCACGGGGTCAGGCCGGGGCCCCTGATCATGGTGGAGTTCCCCAGCTTTGTTTACGAAGTGACGGCAATGACCCTGCTGGCCACCTGCGCAATGTTTATCCTGGGGCTTTTGATGGTCAAGAGCCTGGTGAAGGTGCTGCTCATCCCCCGGCAAAAACTCATGCCCGTTGTGTTTACCCTCTGTGTAGTGGGGTCTTTTTCCCTTCAGGCCCGGCTTTTTGACGTGAGCATTATGATTGTGTTCGGCATTCTGGGTTTTCTGCTCCGGGAGATGGATTACCCCATGGCGCCCCTGGTTCTGGGGATCATCCTGGGGGATATTCTGGACAAAAATTTGCGGCGCGCCCTGGTGCTTTCGGACGGCAGCCTCACCCCGTTTTTTACAAGGCCGATATGCCTCATACTTTTTATCATCACCCTGCTGGTGATTGTCAGCCGGCTGCCGATTAGCTCCAGGATAAAACAGGCGATACTGGCAAAGAAAAAGGGCGCAAGGGCGGCATAAGGTGCATGAACGGTTCAATTTTAACTCGCCGGAAGAGATCCGCGAAAAAACAAAATCCCTGGGTTTAACCCTTGAATTCAGCGGGGATCTTTCCCCGCTGCGGCAGGAAGTCAGGATTCGGCACAAAAACGCCCCCAATTCATTCGCGGTACTTCCCATGGAGGGCTGCGACTCCGGTCCGGACGGCAGCCCTTCGGAACTGGTCAGGCGGCGTTATAAGCGTCTGGCCGCCGGGGCTTACGGTCTTGTCTGGTGGGAGGCCTGCGCAGTCATTGGGGAAGGCCGCGCCAACGAGCTGCAAATGATGCTCACCGAAAAAAACTTACGGCAGTTTACGGCTCTGGTCACTGAAACAAAAACGCTTTGCAGGAACAGTTTCGGCCATGAGCCGGTATATGTGTTGCAACTAACACATTCGGGCCGTTATTCCAGGCCGGAAGGGTGCCGGCCCCGGCCCCTTGTTCCCCAGCATGACCCAATTCTCGATCCCCGTACCGGCGTAACTGCCGCCACGATTCCGGTAAGCGACGACTACCTTGAAAGCCTCGTTCCCGTGTATGCCGCTTCGGCGCTGCTTGCACGGGAAGCGGGCTTTGACGGCGTTGATATAAAGGCCTGTCACCGTTATCTGTTATCAGAACTGCTCGCAAGCCACACGCGGGAAGGAAAATACGGCGGTTCCTATGAAAACAGAACCCGATTGCTGCTAAATATTATTAAAGAGGTACGCAGGGTCTGCGGTGACGATTTTATCACAGCCTGCCGCTTTAACGTGTTTGACGCCCACCCCTATCCGTATGGCTTCGGGCAGGACAAAACCGATTTTCTGAAATTTGCTCCCGCCGAACCTGAGCGCCTGGTACTCGATCTCTGCGCGGCGGGTGTGGATCTGTTGAGCAACTCCGCGGGAAATCCCTACTATATCTATCCCCAGGTGACCCGCCCTTTTGACAGCTCAAGTATGGGTATTCCCATACCGGAAGAGCATCCGCTTGAGAGCATTGAACGGCTTTTTGGATTTACCGGACTGGTACAAAAAACAGCGGGGTCTGTTCCCGTTGTGGGAAACGGTTACAGCTGGCTCAGGCAGTTCATACCCCAGGCGGGGGCGGCAAACCTGGCCGCGAAACGCTGTTCCTTTGTGGGGCTGGGGCGCTCTTCCTTCGCCTATCCGGATCTTCCCGCGGACGTATTCAAAACAGGGGCGGCGAAAAAAGAAAAATGCTGCATTGCCTGTTCAAAGTGTACCCAGATCATGCGGGACCACGGCAGGACCGGCTGCGTGATACGGGACAGCGAAGTGTACGCGCCCATCTACAAAGAAGCGCGGCACGGCGCTGAAGAAGGGGAGACGGCATGAAAAAAACCGCGATTGTTACCGGCGGTTCGCGGGGCATCGGCTTTGCCATAAGCCTGCGCCTTGCGAAAGATGGTTTTAATGTGGCCCTGGCGGGGACTCGTGAACAGTCTGACTGTGCGAAAAACCTTGATGAGCTTGCCGCGGTTTGCGGCGATTATCTTTATATCCGCGCCGATATTTCCGCCTCCGCTGATCGCGGACGGATAATTGATGAAACGCTGAATAAATTCGGCGGCCTGCATGTGTTGGTGAATAACGCCGGCGTCGCGCCGAAACTGAGGGCGGACCTGCTTGAGATGAGCGAAGAAAGCTACGATTATGTGATGAATACCAACACAAAATCCCTTATGTTTTTAACCCAGCTTGCCGCCAAAGCCATGATCGGCCAGCCTCTTACGGGTAAAAAACGGGGGACGATTATCAACATCGGCTCCTGTTCCGCTGAAGTTTCATCGATAAACCGGGGTGAATACTGCGTGTCAAAGGCGGGGATATCCATGCTTACCAGGCTTTACGCCGATCGTCTGGCAAAAGAAGGCATCTTTGTCCACGAAATACGGCCCGGTGTTATACAGACCGACATGACCGCCGGTGCGAGCGAAAAATACGAGCGCCTTATCAGGGAAGGGATCTTTCCCATCGCCCGCTGGGGCAGGCCGGAAGATGTAGCCGAAGCGGTTTCCGTTTTCGCGGGCGACAGTTTTCTCTACACCACCGGTAATTATGTTGATGTAGACGGCGGTTTTCATATCCGAAGGCTGTGATTCCGGTTATCCCGGCTCATTCCCGGATAAGCCCTAAGTCTATACACCAAAAAATTCCCTTTTTTCCCAATTCTTTCGACGAGTTTCAGTTTGTGAAGCACATTGAGGGTTTTTTGCGCGGTGGAAGTGTCTATTCCCGCCCGTTCGCTAAGCAGGGAAGAGGTGAATTCCTCGTCCCCTTTGAAGGGAACAAAACGGAGATAATCTTTAAGGCTTTGAAGGGTGATACTTTCATGCCAGGCGGAGAGTTCACGGCCGAGGATACTTTGCCCCTTTCGGCGCCGGGAGCCTTTGCCGTCGCATATACGTTTTTCCGTAACATCCACCAGGGCAAGCTCTATGCGGAGGCCGGGGATCAGGGGCAGTTCCGGGGCGTAGAGCAGGGCGTTAAACAGGTCCCAGGGGCTTCCGCGGCGGGGGCTTTTCCTCCGGTACATGGGTTTTTTCCGTTTGTCCAGTACTTCGATATATTTGGCGACAATTACCGGGTAAATGATCCGCAGTCCGCCCCGCAGGGCCAGTGCCCGGGCTTTTTGCCTCAGCGGGGCAAAGCTGCTGGTTTGGATTTCGATAAATTCCCCTTCGGCGCTCAGCCCGTCAGCCACGTAGCCTCCGGCTTCTACCTCGGTTTGTCCCTCCGGGCCGGCATAGCGGAATTTTAATATCCGGTGCAGGCCGCTTTCCCGCCTGGTCCCGATTTTACTTGAAGCCATAGTTTCTTTTCATATATAAGCCAGCAGTTCTTCGGCGCTGAGTAATTCCAGAAAATGGTAAGTGTCATTTTTGCCTTTGCCTTCGTCGGTTTGTATTTTGTTTATCCGGTAAGCGATCATGCGGTTGGTGGGGAGGGGGAGGGGAAGGGGCCTGCCGTTGATGTCTACAACGCTGTTTATCGGCAGCCGGCCGGGTATTTCCCTGATGTCGCCTTCCGGAAAAATGACGAAATATTCATTCGTAAACATACAGGAAGCATAACGCAAAGTACGGAAAATCCGCAAGAGAGTTGAAATACTACATAAATGTATAGAGAAATCGGATTTTATTTTGAACTATTTATAATTTTTTCTTGTTTTCCGCTTGACCTTGGCGATTTTCTTTGTAAAATTAAGATTAATGGGATAAAGTGGGGATAAATAGGTTTTTTTAGGAAAAAGTGGAATGGAATCGTTGACAGGGGAATTCAGGATCACGTTGGACGACAAGGGACGCCTGAGTCTGCCTGTGCGTCTGAGGAACGCCCTAAGCTATACCACTTTGTTCCTGACCCGGGGCATGGACGATTGTTTGTGGCTGTACCCTCCGAATGAATGGAAGGAAATGCTGAAAACCATCATGGATACGACCAATCCTTTTTCAGCCAAATCCCGCAATATCCGGCGGCGGCTTATCGGTCCTTCCCAGGAGGTGGAGATCGATAAGGCGGGGAGGATTCCGGTGGCTCAGACACTGCGGGAATTTGCCGGCCTGAACAAGGAATGTGTGGTTTTGGGCCAGTCTGATTACATTGAAATTTGGGACGAGGAACGCTACCGGGCCTATTTGGAAGCTCACGAAGATGAATTTATATCCGGTTCTGAGGAATTGGGTGATTTATTGAAAGGAAACAGGATTTCAGGCAAATAAATGGAAGTTGTGCATACTCCGGTGCTGCTGGAAGAAACATTACAGTACCTCGCGCCCAGAAACGGGGCGGAGCTTATGGTGGATGCCACTATGGGTGAGGGCGGGCACAGCTACGCGTTTTTATCCCGTTTTCAGGACCTTAAAATAATCGGGATCGACGCGGACCGCGACTTGCAGGCCATTGCCATGCGCCGCCTTGAGGAATTCGGCGGACGGGTACACTTTTATTCCGGCTGGGCACAGTCCTTTTTTGCCGAGTATCCCGCGGAGCTGAAAAGGCCGGATACTATTCTGGCGGATTTGGGGCTAAGCCTCTACCACTATGAAAAAAGCGGCAGGGGTTTCAGTTTTCAAAAAGACGAGGCGCTTGACATGAGGCTGGATACCTCAAGCGGAAACTCGGCGGCGGACCTGCTGGCCAGGCTGCCCGAAAAAGAGCTGG
The DNA here is from genome assembly GCA_031257385.1 of Treponema sp. Lineage (GTDB taxonomy): Bacteria > Spirochaetota > Spirochaetia > Treponematales > Breznakiellaceae > WQXQ01. The sequence continues at coordinate 30,691 of JAIROT010000070.1, read as the reverse complement.
CCGACTTGTTGTACAACAATGCCGGGGAGCGTTATTCCCGGCGCATTGCCAGACTGATTGTCGAGGAGCGGCAAAAGGGGACTATTACCACTACCGCTGCCCTTGCCTCAATAGTGGAACGGGCCGCGCCTGCTTCGTACCGGTACGGGCCTATACATCCGGCGACGAGGACTTTTCAGGCCCTCCGTATCGCCGTTAACGGGGAGCTTTCCAGGCTTCCCGATCTCCTTGAGGGGGCGCTCAGAGTCCTTGAGCCGGGGGGAAGACTTGGGATTATCAGTTTTCACTCTTTGGAAGACAGGATAGTCAAAAATTTTTTCAGAATGAAAAACAAGGACTGTACCTGCCCCCCTGAAGCGCCGATATGTAGATGTGAGGGACGAAGGTCTGTAAATATACTCACCCGCAAAGGCATTGTTCCCGGCGATGAAGAGATCTCCCGGAATCCTCCGTCACGAAGCGCCCGGCTGCGGGTAATTGAAAAAGTACTGGACGAGGATGGACAGTGATGAAGCGGTATCTGCTTTTATACCTGGCTGCGCTGACTATACCGCTGTTTCTTGCCTTTAATATCCGGCAGTCCAACCGCTATATCGCTCTGAAACAGGAGATCAGGCGTCTTGAGGAAGTCCAGGCCGACTGGGTGGAGAGCAATAAGCGGCTTATCGCGGGCATAGCGCTGCTTTCATCCCCGGAACGGATAGAACATATCGCCCAAAATGAATTGGGATTAAACAAGATAAAACCGGAAGACGTATTACAGATAAAAATAGAGGGAGGGCGGCATGATTTCTAGCGAATTGCTCATGGATTTTGCCGGATTGTCCCGATCTCTTGGCGCCGTCCGTCTTTCTTTCAGCGGTAACATTGCCCTCAAGGGCTCTTCCGGCAGCGGTTTTTCATCGGTGAGTGTCGATTCACGGACCCTGCGGGAGGGGGCGCTCTTTGTGGCCCTTGCCGGTTCTTCCGGCGACGGCCATTGCTTTGTGGAAGCGGCTTTTAAGGCCGGGGCCGCCGCCGCCATGGTGGAATCCTCAAAACTTGAAGATTGCAATCTTGTCGATATCGCCAAAGCGATGGGAAGAGAGCTCCTGGTGGTGGACAATACCCTGCGGGGCTTGCAGGACGCCGCCAGGGTGTATCTGGAACAATTCCCCGGTCTTTTGAAAATCGGCATTACCGGCTCGTCGGGGAAAAGCACTACCAAGGAAATCACGGCGGCCATTATCAGGGAAGAAAAAAACACGGTGATGAATCCGGGAAACCTCAATTCGGAGACCGGGCTTCCCCTTTCGGTGTTTGAGGTCCGCCCCGGCCACGAAGCGGGGGTTTTTGAATTGGGCATGAACCGGAAGGGGGAAATTGCCGAACTGGCCGCGGTGCTTAAACCAAACATCGCGCTCATTACCAATATAGGTTCCGCCCATATCGGAATTCTCGGCAGTAAACAGGCGATAGCTGAGGAGAAAAAAAATATTTTTTCTCAATTTGCCGGCAAGGGGATCGCCCTGATTCCCGAAGACGATGAGTTCAGGGATTTTCTTGCCCGCGGGGTGCGGGGCAGGGTTTGTTTTTACGGAGCAAAATCTTTTGGGGAGCTGGGTGAAATCAGGGACTTGGGCCTTGAGGGTACGGAGATCCGCTGGGGAGGGGAACTTATCCGTTTTGCCATGCCGGGGAAACACAACCTTGCCGACGCCTTTGCGGCCCTTGCTATTGCCGGGGAGCTTCCCGTCAGCCGCGGGGCCGTTAAGCGGGGGCTGGAAGCGGCGCGGCCCCTGTTCGGCCGGGGGGAAATCCTCCGGGGCAGGACCATGCTGATTCGGGACTGTTACAACGCCAACCCCGAATCACTCAGGGAGGCGGTTGAATTCTGCGACGGCCTGGACTGGCCCGGCAGAAGGGTCTATGTTATCGGGGATATGCTGGAACTGGGGGATAATTCCCGTGCCGCCCACGAGCGCGCCGGCGGGCTTCTTGCCGCTTCCGCCGCGGACAGGGTTTTCCTCTACGGAAAAGAGACGGAAACCGCCGCCGGGGTCATGCGGGCCGCTTTAGAGAAAGGGGAGGGTGCAGTGTCTTTTTTCCATACCGGCGACATGGGGGAACTGTCCCGCGCTCTGGACGCCTATGTCCAAAACGGGGACCTGGTTCTGCTGAAGGGGTCGCGGGGCTGCGCTCTGGAACAGTTAAGCGGCATGCTTGCCGGTGAGGCCGTGGAACCGGAGGATACGCGCTGATGTTTCTGGAATTCATCTACCCTCTGGTAAAATACTTTACCCCCTTCAATGTCTTTCTCTATCTAACGTTCCGCGGAGCTTACGCGGCGCTGACCACGCTCCTTATCTGTTTCATTTTCGGCGGCCGGATTATTGAGGCTCTGCGGAGTTTGAAGATAGGACAGTCCGTCAGGGACGACGGCCCCGCGGCTCATCTGGCAAAAACCGGAACCCCGACCATGGGAGGAGTGTTTATTATCCTTTCGGTGCTGATAGCAATGCTGCTCTGGGGGGATTTGGGCAATACAATGACCTGGCTTACCGTCGGAACCTTTGTCGCCTTTGGGGCCATCGGTTTTGTTGACGATTACCTCAAAGTCAGCCGCCATGATTCCAGGGGGCTTCCCGTCTGGGGAAAACTCGCCGGGCAGTTCGCCGTCGCCGTCGCGGCGGTACTCTACCTTTATTTTTCGGGCGGGGACCACGTAACGGCCCTGTACATCCCCTTCTTCAAAAACCCGGTTCTTGATTTGGGCCCGCTCTGGATACCCTTCGGGGTGCTGCTCATAGTCGGCGAATCCAACGCGGTGAATTTTTCCGACGGCCTTGACGGGCTTCTGGCGGGGCTGTTGATACTGGTATTTATCACCCTGGCCTTCCTCACCTATATTACGGGCCGTACCGATTACTCTTCCTATCTGGGGATTCCCTATATTCCCGGCGCGGGGGAGCTGACCGTGTTCTGTCTTGCCGCCGCCGGGGCCTGTATCGGCTTCCTCTGGTTCAATACCCATCCGGCGGAAGTTTTCATGGGCGACGTGGGGAGTCTCTCCCTGGGGGGGGCTGTCGCGGTCCTTTCCCTTATCATCAAAAAGGAGATTCTGATTCTCGTTATTGGCGGGGTTTTTGTGCTGGAAATCGCCTCGGTTATTATCCAGGTGGCGTCATATAAATTGCGAAAAAAGCGGGTGTTTAAGATGGCCCCCCTGCATCATCATTTTGAGCTTTCGGGCTGGGCGGAGACTAAAGTGGTTATCCGTTTCTGGATACTGGGAGGGCTTTTTGCCATTATCGCCCTCTCGACATTAAAGATACAGTAGGGGAAGGGATGTATCAGTTCGACGCGGAAAGGACGGGAGCCCCGCAGGGGGAACACGTGCTCACCGCCAGCGTATTGATGCTGGTGGGAGTGGGTCTGGTGACTCTGTATTCGTCTTCCTACGCCTTTGCCGAGCGTTTCTTTAATAACGGCCTGTATTTTATTTCCCGGCAGATCCTGTACGGCGCCGGGGGAATACTGCTTTTCTTCATCATGTCGAGGGTAAACCTTGAACTGGTGAGAAAATTGATCAGGCCCCTGGTGGCGGGCACGGTCGTGCTCTGCGTCCTTACTTTTATTCCCGGTATCGGGGTAACACGTAACGGAGCGTCCCGCTGGTTCGGGATCGGATCCTGGACTTATCAGCCGTCGGAAATGGTAAAGCTCGTGCTGCCCCTGTACCTGGCCCACATTTTTGATAAAAAGCGGGAGAGCATTGATGTGTTCAGTTCCGGTGTGCTGCCGCCGGTTCTCGTTACCACTTTGTTCTTTACGCTTATCTACTTGCAGAACAATTTTTCCACCGCGGTCTTTATCGTGGTTAACGCCCTGGTGATTTTTTTTCTTGCCGGCCTGCGCTTCCGGTATTTCTTCGCGGCGGCTATCATGTTCCTGCCCGTGTCGGCGCTGCTGATCCTCACCAAGGAACACCGCGTACGGCGCTTCATCAGCTTTTTCATGCCTGAATGGGATCCGCTGGGCGCGGGATTTCAGGTCCGTTCCAGTCTGCTTACGATCATGTCCGGCGGTTTTTGGGGAAAAGGCATCGGCCAGGGGACGCGGAAAATCGCCAGCGTGCCGGAGATTCACTCGGACTTTATTTTTTCCGCGTTTGCCGAGGAGGCCGGTTTTCTGGGGGTGGCGCTGTGTTTTATTCTCTTTGCGGTATTCGCCTTCCAGGGATACAGGGGGGCGTGGAAGACCGGTTCCCTGTTTAAGCGGCTCCTTGCCGCGGGGCTGGTAACTTCGATAGTGTCGCAGACTTTGGTCAATATCGCGGTAGTTTCAGGTTCGGTTCCCGCCACCGGGATACCGCTGCCTTTTTTTTCCGCCGGAGGTTCCTCGCTGGCGACGACTCTTGTCTGCGCGGGACTCATTGTCAATGTAAGCCGGCAGGGGAAGGAAGATGTTGCGGGTAACGTCGATTGGGAGGTTCAGGATGGGCGGTGATTTTATCTATGCCGACGCTGATGTCCCCCTCAAGAACGCCGCTTCCGGCAAAGTCGAAAAGGGCCTCAAACGGCTTTTAATCACCGCCGGTATTATTCTGGGTGCGGAGCTTGTCTGGCTTTTTGTCGTCAGCCCCTGCATACCGCTGTCAACGGTGGAAGTCAGGGGCTTTACCGGTTTTGACGGCGCGGAGGTTTTAAGCTATGCCGGTATCCGCGAAGGGGCCTCGTTCATTTCGGTTAACGTCAAAGAGACGGAGAAGGTCCTTGCCGCCCACTATCCGGTTGAATCCGCCAGGGTGATCAAACGTTTCCCCGATCGGCTTTCGATTTTCCTTGAACCGAGGAGGGCGGTCGCCCTGTCCCTGGCGGAGGTTCAGGGCCGCCTGCTGCCTATCTACTACGACAGGTACGGCGTGGTATTTAGAATCGGCGGCGGGGAGACAGCGAATTTGCCCCTTGTTTCAGGATTGGTTTTGGAAAACCCGGTTCTGGGCATGAAGCTGCCCGCGGCCTTCGGCCCCCTTCTTGCGGAATTCGCTAAAATACAGGAAGATGCTCCCGAACTGCTGGAAGCGGTTTCCGAGATACGAATCAGCCGCAGGGCTTTTAACGGTTTTGATCTGGCGCTGTATCCGGTCCATTATCCCATACAGGTACGTTTGGGAGACAATTTTAACGAAGAAACCCTTCGCTATGTGATGCTTATGCTCGACATGTTCAAGTCCGGGAATTCCGCCCCCGGGGAAATTGATTTTAGATCGGGCATAGGTTCATACAAAGTTAAGGAGGCCCGCTCTGGCGAATGAGGGATTGATTGTCGGCCTCGACATAGGGACGACAAAAGTGTGCGCCGTAATCGGCGAGCGCAGTGAACAGGGGATCCTTGAGATAACCGGGGTAGGGCTGTGTCCCTCCACGGGCTTGAGGAAAGGGGTTGTGGTCAATATCGAAGCTACGCTCAGGGCGGTCTCCGCCGCCATTGAGGCGGCGGAGATGATGAGCGGCCGGGAGGTGTCCGACTGCTGGACAGGTATCGGCGGCAGTCACATCGACGGGTTTAATTCCCGCGGAGTGGTGGCCATCACCGGCAAAAAGCGTGAGACCAGGGAGATAGGACCTGAGGATATCGCCAGGGTGATTGAGGCGGCCAGAGCGGTGGTGATCCCCATGGATCGCCAGATACTCGAAGTGATTCCCCAGACCTACATCGTGGATGATCAGAAGGGGATACGGGATCCGCTTGACATGATCGGAGTGCGCCTTGAGTCCGAGGTGCATATTATTACCTGTTCGGTTACCAGCGCCCAGAACCTCATCAAGTGCGTTAACCGCGCCGGATTCAAGGTTACCGATCTGATACTGCAGTCTCTGGCCGCGGGGCGCTCCATTCTGACCCCGGAAGAAAAGGACCTGGGGGTTGTTCTTATCGACCTTGGAGGAGGTACTACCGACGTACTGGTTTACACCGACGGCGCGCCTTATTCAACATCCACGATTCCCGCCGGGGGTACCCAGGTAACCAACGATATTTCGATTATTAAAAATATCTCTTTCGAGACCGCCGAGAAGATAAAACTCGACGCGGGCTGCTGCTGGGAGCCTTTGCTTGAGGATAACGAGGAGATTCTTGTACCGGGAGTCGGGGGGAGGCCGCCGCTGCCCATTCCCCGGTCCCAGCTTCTCACGATTATCCGGCCCCGCATGGAGGAGATTTTCAAGATTGTGAAGGAAAAACTGGACAAGCTGAACCTGAGCCGGCCTCTGGGCGGCGGGGTGGCTCTCACCGGCGGCGGCGCGCAGCTTTCGGGCGTGGTAGAACTTGCCCACAGCATTTTGAAGCTGCCTGTCAGAGTGGGAAGTCCCGTTCCCGCGCCGGGCCTGGGGGGCCTGGTTGAGGAGTACCGTAATCCCGCCTATGCCACCGCCGTCGGCCTGGTACTTGAAGGTAATGACCGGGACGGCAGGGCCGATCCGGAGCGGGGCGCGGAAGCGCGGCAGGCCGATAAAGGGCAGGCCGCCCTGTTCGGGAAACTCAGAAAATGGCTCAAAGACGAATTTTTTTAGTGAAACAAGGCGCGGGGCGTCTCGAAAATAAGTGGTTTGGGAGGAGAGGATGAACATTTTCGCGGTACATGAAGAAGAACCGGTGGTCCGGTTTGTACCACAAGAAGGACCGGTTCCGGCGGTTATCAAGGTGATTGGTACCGGGGGGGGCGGTTCAAACGCGGTAAACCGCATGATTGAAAGCGGCCTTTCGGGGGTTGAATTCATCGCGGTAAATACCGATGTGCAGGACCTTAACAACAAGAGCAAGGCCAAAATCAAACTGCAAATCGGTTCCAAGCTGACGGGCGGAAGGGGAGCGGGCGGCAAACCGCAGATCGGTGAGGACGCGGCCAATGAGGATCGGGAGCTTATCGCCGAGACCCTGCGGGACTCGGACATGGTGTTTGTAACCGCCGGTATGGGAGGGGGCACCGGCACCGGCTCCGCTCCGGTGATCGCCAGAATCGCCAGGGAGCAGGGCGCGCTTACCGTGGGGGTGGTTACCAAGCCCTTCGACTATGAGGGGCGCTACAAAATGAAGCTGGCCGAAGAGGGGATCAGAAAACTGCGGGAGGCGGTGGATACTCTCATTATTATTCCCAATCAGCATCTGTTTAAGATGGTGGAGCGGAGCACCTCTTTTGATCATGCCTGCCTGATGGCCGACGACGTGCTGCGCCAGGGCGTGCAGGGCATATCGGACCTCATAACCAAGACCGGAACCGTCAATACCGATTTCGCCGATGTGGAATCCATCATGAAGGGGCAGGGAGACGCCCTCATGGGAATAGGCCTCGGAGGAGGCGAAAACCGGGCCAAGGACGCCGCCGCCGCCGCAATCGACAATCCCCTCCTTGAAGATACCAGAATAGACGGGGCGACCCGGATACTGGTGAACATCGCCGGTCCGCAGGGCATATCCCTGGTGGAAATAAACGAAGTGATGGCTGCCATCAAGGAAAAGGCGGACCCGGACGCTGAAATAATTTTCGGCGTACGCTCCGATCCTGATACCGGGGAGAATATTCGCGTAACGGTGATCGCTACCGGTTTTCAGGACACTTCCGCCCGGGGGGGCGCACGGGGAAATCCGGGTGAAAATCCCAATCCTCGGGACGGGGATTTTATCAATTATCCCGAATTTGAACGGATGCGGGAGCGGATAAAGCGGCCGGACTACCTTCCCCACCGGAATTATCAGGATGATCTGGATGTTCCCACGGTAATCAGGGATCACAGTTACGGCCTTGAACCGGCGGAACGAAAAGCCGCCGACGGAAGAGACGCCTGAAAAAGAGTGCCGAAATGGGAAACCCCTTGCTGCTGGACCGCTTCCGTTCACGGCTTATCGCTATGGAACGGCGTTCTCCCCTGACCGCCGAGACTTACCGTCTTGAGATTCGCCGTTTTCTGGAGTATCTTGAACTGGAAAAAATCGATGTCGCTGCCGTTAACGCCTCGCAGCTCACCGGCTATCTTGAAAAACGAAGGGAAACGGATCATATTGATTCCCGCTCAACGGCAAAGGCGGTTTCATGTTTACGTTCCTTTTTCCGGTTTATCACCGACGAGGGAATGAGGCAGGATAATCCCGCCGCCATGCTGGAGAGTCCAAGGCGGCGGCCCTGCCTTCCTGAGGTGCTGGGCAGGGAGAAGGTGGAAGAACTACTGGGCGTGGTGGACGCCCGCGGTCCCCTGGGCCTGCGGGACAGGGCGATCTACGAACTGATTTATTCGGCGGGACTGAGGGTTTCCGAGGCGGTGGGCCTCAATGTGCGGGATATTGATCTTGCCGGGGGGACGGCAAAAGTCAGGGGCAAGGGAAGCAAGGAGCGGATCGCGATTTTCGGCGTTGAGGCGGCGCTATGGCTCAGGCGTTATCTGCAGGAGGCCAGGCCCTGTCTCGCCGGGAAACGCGCTCAGGGCCGGCAGAGTTCCGCCCTTTTTATCGCGAGAAGCGGGAAGCGGCTTTCCCGAAAGGGTATCTGGAAGAACTATTCCCGCTGCGCGGCGCTGGCGGGAACCGGTTCCCGGCTTCATACTTTGAGGCACAGCTTTGCCACCGAGCTTTTGGCGGGAGGGGCGGATCTGCGGACCGTGCAGGAACTCCTGGGGCACGCGGATCTTTCCACCACCCAGATTTACACCCACGTGGATGTGAGTCTGCTCAGGGAAAGCCACCGCCGGTATATGCCTACATTGAAGAATCTGGTTCCGGGCAGTGAACGGAACCGGTAGGAACAGGGGAACGCGGGTGAAGAAAGTAAAAGAGATTATTCTGGGTATTCTCATTGTCCTGGCGATTGGAATTTTGGTGACGGTAGTCTACCGTTGCGAGAAAAACAAGGTCCATCAGGACCTGGCAAAGCGGATAGCCGAACTGAGTCCCAGGGGCGGGCCGCCTGAAACCATTGAAGGTTTACGGAAAGCCATCGCCCTTTACGAAGACCGGATAGAGCTTAACGTAAAGGAAGGGGCGCAGACCGGAGTCTACTGGAAGATCCTCGCCACGAGGCTCGCAGACCGGGGTATGCACCGCGACGCCCTTGACGCCCTTGAACAGGCCTTGCGTTTCGACGCCGAAGATCCCACCCTGTATTACCTTATCGGGGTTTCTTCGGGAGTGGCGGCAAAATCCTCTCTTGGTTTTTCGGGAAACGGCGAAACGGAAAGGGAACATTTTTTTACCCTTTCGGAAAACGCCTACTTACGGGCCATAGAGCTTGATCCCGATTACCCCAAACCCCGCTACGGGCTGGGGGTGCTCTATACTTTTGAACTGGATCGTCCGTCCGAGGCCATTCCCCATCTCACCCGTTATCTGCAAATTATTTCGAGCGACGTGCGGGTGATGTTTGTCCTGGCCCGCGCCTACTATATGATCGAAGACTACAACAGCGCGATAGAACTCTACGACCGGATCATTGCCCGCAGCAAAGATCCCAAGGTGAAGGCGGAAGCCCAGAACAACAAGGAAATTGTAAGGAGACAGATGTATGGATGAACGGGGGCTTTTGGATCTGATTATCGCCCGGCTTCCCGGCCTGGCTTACCCGGAGCGGATTCTTCTCTGCGAATCGTTTAACCGGGAAAGGGATTTGATCCAAAGTTCCGCTGGGGCCATAGAGCAGATTATCTCCCGCACTTTGAAAGCGCCCTGGAATCCCGCCCTTTTCCGTACTCAGGCGGAACGTGACGCGAAAACGGCGCGGCTGCGCCGGATTGGCTGGGTATCCTGGGCTTCCCCGGCCTATCCGCCCCTGCTCCGTGAGATTTACGATCCGCCGCCGGTCCTGTTTTTCAGGGGAACTCTCCCCGATCCGGAAAAGCGCCTTGTGGCGATTGTGGGAACGAGGCGGCCCAGTCCCCAGGCCGCGGCCCAGGCCTACGATATTGCCAGGGACCTGGGGCGGCAGGGCGTCTCCGTTATTTCCGGTCTTGCCCTGGGGATTGACGCCATGGCAAGCCGGGGTAACCTGGAGGGAGGCGTCCCCACTTTCGTGGTTCTTGGTTCCGGGGTGGACGAGGTCTACCCTTCGGCAAACCGGCTTCTGGCAAAACGGATTTTGGATAATGGCGGGGCCTTGCTTTCCGAATATCCTCCGGGCGCGGGGGCAAGGAAGTGGACTTTTCCCGCGAGGAACCGGCTGATTTCCGCACTGGCCTGGGGTATCCTCGTTGTTGAGGCCCCCGAACGTTCAGGCGCTTTGATCACCGCGGAGCAGTCCCTGGATCAGGGAAAGGATCTCTGGGTTGCCTCGACCGGCGCGGAAGCCGCCGCTTATGCCGTACAAGGGAAACATGCCTTATATGACAGAAGAGGTACGGCGAAACTCGCGGAAGACGGGGCGGGGATCATCGGTTCCGCCGGGGATATTTTGCGGGAATGGAACTGGAAGATTGAAGGCGGAGAAGCGGCGTTTTCAACAGCGGATGGTGAATTGCGGGATGTCCCGGCGGAATGCGGCGGGGGAAAAGCCCTGGCCGCCGGTTTGGCGCGGTTCCTGGGTATTGACTTGTAAGGGAGAAAAAATGGCAGCAAAGACAGCGGAAAAAGCGCCCGAAAAAGCCGGCAGGAAAACCGCCCCCAAAAAGAACGGCAAAAAAGCCGCTCCAAAAAAGAAAACGTCAAAAAAAGAGAAGGATAAACGAATCCTCGTTATCGTGGAATCCCCCACCAAGGCGGCAACCATCGAGAAATATCTGGGCCCCGATTACAGTGTCAAAGCATCCATGGGGCATCTTATCGATCTTCCCAAATCGCGGCTTGCCATTGATACGGAAAATAACTTTGAGCCTGAGTATATCACTGTGCGGGGCAGGGCAAAGATACTCAAGGAACTTCAAGGTGACGCGAAGAAAGCGGACATGGTTCTGCTGGCAAGTGATAATGACCGCGAGGGCGAGGCCATTGCCTGGCATCTAAAAAACGCCATTTCGGCCAAGCTGGAAAAGGTTCCCATTCAGCGGATCAGTTTTAACGAGATAACCCCCCAGGCGATCAAAGACGCGGTGGCGACTCCCCGCGCCATTGACGAGGCCCTGGTGGACGCCCAAAAGGCCCGCCGGGTTTTAGACCGGCTGGTCGGGTACAACCTTTCACCCCTCTTGTGGAAGAAGGTGAAAAACGGCCTTTCCGCCGGGCGGGTGCAGTCGGTGGCCTTAAGGCTTATCTGCGAAAGGGAAAAAGAAGTGGAAACCTTTATCCCTGATGAGTACTGGACTCTTGAGGCGGATTTCAAGACAGGTAAATCAGCCTACACCGCCCAGCTTGTGTTATGGCAGAACGTCAAGCCGGAACTGAAAAACGAGGCCGCCGTCAAGGCCATTATCGACAAAATAAAAAGCGCCGACTGCATGGTCTCCGATGTGCGGGAGACCGACAAAACCATCCGGCCCAAGCCGCCCTTTACCACTTCCCAGTTGCAGCAGGCCGCGGCGAACCGGCTGGGTTTCACCTCACGGAAGGCCATGCAGGTAGCCCAGCAGCTCTACGAAGGGGTGAGCATCGGCAGCACTAGGGTGGGGCTTATCACGTATATGCGCACCGATTCGGTACGTGTCTCCCAGACAGCCCTTGACGATGTGCGGGAATGGCTTGGAAAGCATTTCCCCGCCGACTTTCCCGAAAAAGCGGTCGAGTATGCCCCGGGGAAAAAGGTCCAGGACGCGCATGAAGCGATCAGGCCCACATATACCAGCTATACCCCGGACTCGATAAAAGAATATTTGAACCGGGACCAACTGCGCCTGTATACGATTATCTGGGAACGTTTTGTGTCCAGTCAGATGAACAACGCCAAAACCCGCACCGTCAGCGTGGATATAAAAGTTGTTTCAGGAAAAGACGAGGGGATCTTCCGTGTTGCCGGAACCAAGCTGATCGAGAAAGGTTTTTACAAAGTGATTAAGCTCCTCTCCTCAAAAGAGGAAAAAGGCAATCCTTATCCGCTGCTTAAAACCGGCGACAAAGTCAAATTTGATAAATTTTATCCCGAACAGCACTTTACCCAGGGGCCGCCCCGTTATACCGACGCCAGCATTGTGCGCACGCTGGAAGAAAAAGGCATAGGACGTCCTTCAACCTACGCGCCGACAATTTCGGTTCTGCTGGACCGCTATTACGTTACGCGATCGAACAAACAGCTTGTTCCGACCATTTTGGGAAAATTGATAAACGACATGCTGGTGGAATATTTTTCTCATTATGTGGACGCAGGTTTTACCGCCGCTATGGAAACCAAACTTGACGAGGTGGAAGAAAGCCGGATCCGCTGGCCGGACATGATCCGGGAATTCTGGGACCCTTTCAAAACAACGGTCGAGGAGGTTGGCAAGACCATTGAATCTTTCAAGGGATCATTGGATGAGCCGACCGATCATGTCTGCGATAAATGCGGCAGGCCTATGGTGAAAAAGCTGGGACGTTTCGGTTTTTTTCTTGCCTGCACCGGTTTTCCCGAATGCCGGAATGCCAAATCCATACCCCTTGCCAAATGCCCCAAGTGCGGCGGCGATGTGGTGGCCCGCAAGACCAGGGGCAGGGGCAAGGAATTCTACGGCTGCGCCAATTACCCCGACTGCGATTTTATCAGCCATTTCAAGCCCGTCAACCAGAACTGTCCCAAGTGCGGCCAGTTCATGGTGGAAAAATACGACAAGAAAAATGGCTCCCACAAGGCCTGTATCAACCCCGCTTGCGATTACCTGCACAGCGCGGAAAATGATGAAGAAGAGAGGCCGCCGGTGGAAGAAGGCGGGGAATAACAGGTGAAAAGGATACGCCTTAATGCAAATTTTACGTTATGTGCAACAGGGAGCGCGGGATGAGTGAACAACAGGACGCGGAGCGCGCCGGATCTTTGACCGGCTCCCCTCTGGTGCGGGAATACCTCTCTTATTTGCAGGCGGTACGGGGAGTAGCCGGACGAACCGCCGAGGCTTACAGGAACGATCTGTTCCGTTTTGCGAGCTACTGTGACAACCGGGGCATTGAGCCTGAAACGGCCGGTCCTTACGATGTGCAGAATTTTATCGCTGACCTTCACGAGGAACGGATAGCCCCCGCCAGCGTGAACCGCTCCCTTTCCTCGATTCGGGGCTTTTACCGCTGGATGCTCCGCTTCGGCAAGCGGGAAGATAACCCCTGCGGGAGTCTGCGGAATGTAAAGGCCCCGCAGAACCTGCCGTCGGTACTCTGGGAGGAGGAAATGGCAGGTTTTGCGGAACTGCCCAATACCGCGGGGATCCTCTGGCCCGCCAGGGACAGGGCCCTGATCATGACGATGTATTCCGCGGGGCTGCGGATTTCAGAGCTTGTCTCCCTTACCATGGAAAATGTAACGGGCAGCCTGGAAGGGGCGCGGATCATCGGCAAGGGCGGCAAGGAACGGTACGTGTTTTTTTCAGACGAGGGAAGGGCCGCGCTGACCGAATACCTGCCGGAGCGGGCGGCGCGGATCAGAATGGCCGGCCTTAAAGGAGCCGCTCCCGGCGGCCCGCTCTTTATCAGCCGGAGGGGGCGGCCCATTTCGGTGCCCGGCGTACGCTGGATCATCGCCCGTTACGCGGAACGTTCCGGCTTGGGAAAGAATATCCATCCCCACAGCCTGCGCCACAGTTTTGCCACCCACCTGGTTAATTCAGGCTGTGATGTGCGGATAGTGCAGGAGATGCTGGGCCATTCAAGCCTTTCCACCACCCAGCGCTATACGCATGTGAGCATCGAAGGCTTAAAGAAAGTGTACGCAAAAGCGCATCCGCACGCCGGATCGGCGGCAGGGCGAAAGGCAATGAGGAGTGATCAATAATGAAAGACGGGAAAACACGATTCAGAAGCACGACGGTTATCGCAATACGGAAGGACGGCAAGGTAGCAATGGCGGGTGACGGACAGGTTACCATGGGCGAAACGGTGATGAAGAACAACGCCCGTAAGGTCCGCCGGCTCATGGACGGCAAGGTGCTCTGCGGTTTCGCCGGAGCGACTGCCGATGCCTTTACCCTCTTTGACCGCTTTGAGGAAAAGCTCAAGGAATATTCGGGAGATCTGCTCAGGGCGGCGGTGGAGCTTGCCAAAAACTGGCGCATGGACCGTACCCTGCGGCGGCTTGAGGCCCTGCTCCTTGTGGCGGACATTTCCAAAACCCTTCTCATTTCGGGCACCGGCGATGTGATTGAACCCGCCGAAGAAGCCCTGGCCATCGGTTCCGGGGGCAATTATGCCTACGCCGCGGCCCTGGCCTTTCTTGAAGGAAGCGGTTTTTCCGCCGCCGAAATTGCCGAGAAGAGCTTAAAAATTGCGGGTAACATCTGTATCTACACCAATATGCACATAACCCTGGAGGAGTTAGGCTGATGAACGAAAAAAAAGCGAACGAAGTAACCCTGGACCGGCTTACTCCGCGGGAAATTGTAACGGAGCTTGACAAATACATCGTGGGCCAGAAAAAGGCCAAGCGGGCCGTGGCGGTGGCATTGCGCAACCGTATCAGGCGGCTCAAACTTGAGCCGGAGCTGAGGGAAGACATTGCCCCCAAGAACATCCTCATGATAGGCCCCACCGGTGTCGGTAAAACCGAAATCGCCCGGCGGCTTGCCAAACTCGCCGGTTCTCCCTTCCTTAAGGTGGAGGCCACCAAGTACACCGAGGTGGGCTATGTGGGACGCGACGTGGAATCCATGATCCGCGATCTCATGGCCGCCGGTTTCCAGATGGTAAAACAGGAAATGCAGGAATCCGTTACCGCCGAGGCGGAGAAACGGGCCGAGGAAGCTCTGCTGGATCTGCTCCTTCCCTTTACCGGCAAAAAACAAAAAGGGCAAAAATCCAAACAGGGGCCGGTAGTACGGCCCATGGGGACCTTTTCAATCAACCCCGATACGGGGGGAGCGCCGGGACTTATCGGAACCGCCATACAGGTAGGGATACCGGCGTTTTTTAACCGGAAGGCGAATAACGGGGGAGAACAACAGGATAATCAAGGCGGTGAAACCGCGGCGGCTGACCAAAGCGCGGAAACCGCGGAATCCGAACTTTCCCCTGATAACAACGGCGCCGAAACCGACAGGGCCAAATTCAACGCTACCAGGGAAAAATTCAGGGCCATGCTCCGGGAGGGTAAACTGAACAGCCGGACCGTGGAACTCATGGTAAACCAGAATCCCCAGTTCCCCAGCATTGAGATGATGGGGGCCAACATGGAAGATCTGGAGTCAAGCCTTTCGGGAATTGCCGGATTTTTCGGCGGCGGAAAGAAAAAAAAGGTGGTCAGCGTAGAGAGGGCTATGGAGATTCTTAAAGCGGAAGAGGCGGAAAAACTCGTTGACAGGGACCGGGTCATTGACGAGGCCCGGCAGCGGGTCGAGGAAACCGGCATTATTTTCATCGACGAGATCGACAAAATCGCCGTCAAGGGCGACAGGGGCGGCCCTGACGTTTCCCGCGAGGGCGTCCAGCGGGACATCCTCCCAATTGTGGAAGGGGCTACGGTGAACACCAAATGGGGGCCGGTCAACACCGATCACATACTTTTCATCGCCGCCGGCGCCTTCAACGTGAGCAAGCCCTCTGACCTCATCCCTGAGCTTCAGGGCCGTTTCCCCCTGAGGGTGGAACTGGACTCCCTGGGCAAAGACGATTTTCTGCGCATCCTCACCGAACCGAAGAACGCCCTTACCAGGCAGTACATCGGCCTCCTTTCCACCGAAGGCATAGAAATTGACTTTAGCCCCGAAGCGATTGACCGCCTCGCAGCCCTTGCCGCGGAGGTCAATTCCCGGCTTGAAAACATCGGCGCACGCAGGCTCCACACCATCATGGAAACCCTGCTTGAGGAACTTTCCTTTGAAGCGCCCGACATCAGTCCGGCGAAAATACCCGTCACGGTGGATTATGTCAACAAAAAACTGGCGAATATTGCCATGGACCAGGATCTGGGCCGCTATATTTTGTAGGTAAAGGGGGGGGAGATTCTTGCCGATGCTTAAAGGGGAGGAAGTTTACCGATGAATACTTTCGCTAAAACCGTGGATTTGCTGCACCGGGCCATGGATGCCGGCGCGGTGCGCCGCTCGGTCATCGCCAATAACATGGCCAACGCCAGCGTTCCCAATTTCAAGCGCTCCATAGTGAATTTTGAGAGTGAGCTGAAACGGGCTTTGGATACGGAAAAACAAAAGCCCGCTTTGGAACTTGTCCTCAGCAATCCCAAACACATTCCCAATTTTAAGGAGCGGGATTACCGGGACGTGCAGATTCGCCGCGTGCTGGATTATACCAGTACCTACAACACAAACGGAAACAACGTGGACCCTGAGCAGGAATTCATGCTGGCTGTCGAAAACCAGATGACCTACAGCCTTCTGGCACAGGCGGCAACTTTTGAATTCAGCCAGATTAACCAGGTATTGAGAGGCTAGTAAATGGGAATTTTCAGTTCGATTAACATCGCCGCCACGGGCCTCAGCGCCGAGCGGGTGAGGCTGGACGTGATCGCCGACAATATGTCCAATGTAAACACCACGAGGACCGCCGAAGGCGGTCCCTTCAGGAGAAGCAGGGTGATCATGAGGCCCAGGGTGGAAAGTCCCTATTGGCGCTCTCCCTTCCTGCCCGAATCCATGGACAACGGAATCGGCAGGGGGGTAAGGGTTGCCGAGATTCAGGAGGATCGCTCTACCGAAAATCCGCTGCGCTGGGACCCGGACCACCCCGACGCGATCAAATCCGGGCCGAGGCAGGGTTATGTGGAACTGCCCAACGTGGATATAGTAACCGAGATGGTAGACATGATCTCCGCTTCCCGGTCTTACGAAGCCAACGCCGCGATAATCGAAGGATCAAAGGCGATGTTCCAACGGGCGCTGGACATCGGCGGACGATAATCACTTAAAGGTATTAAGGGGAGGGAATGATGCAAATTTTTAATAACAACGCGTATATCGGCGTCAATGGGCTGAAGAGCTATCAGGTTGAGATGCTCCGTACCCATCCCAGGCATATAGGGCCGCCCGGCAGTCCTTATGCGGGCAGCGGGAACAAAATTCTTTCGCTTGAGAAAAAGATCGGCGCGGAGGGAATAAGCCGCGCCGGTACTTTTGAACATGCCATGCTTCAGGCTCTGGACAAAGTTTCGGGATCCCAGCAGGCGGCCAGCGCTCTTGAAAGAGAAGCCCTTATAAATCCCGATTCGGTGGACGTACACGACATCACCATCGCCCAGGCCGAAGCCAGCATGTCGCTTAACATTACGCGAAACATACTGAGCCGTTTGGTACAAGGCTGGAGAGATTTGATAAATACCAGATAAGTTCTGGCCAACCAGGGGAGGGGGGCAATGAATGAATTTCTAAAAAAAATGTTTATCCGGATAGCCGAACTGTGGGACAAGTGGCCTATGGTACAGCGGATTATCTTTGTCGCGATTGTGGCCGCGGTTGCGGGCGGCGTTATTGCCCTGTTCAGGGTATCTTCCATGCCGACTCTGGCGCCGGTTATCGACGCCCCCATAAGGGACGAGGCCGCCCTGGACCGGATCGTGCTTAGGCTCAATCAGGAAGAGGTAAAAGTCACCGTAGGGGCCGACAACCTGGTTCAGGTGGCCGATGAGGCCACCGCCCGGCGCATGAGGGCCATTCTCATACGGGAAGACCTTATTCCTTCGGGGATAGACCCCTGGGCGATCTTTGACCGGGAGCGCTGGACCATAACCGACTATGAGCGCAACATTAATTTCCGCCGGGCGCAGACACAGATGATCACCGACCACATCAAGGCCATCGACGATGTGGACGATGCCAATGTGACCATAGTATGGCCTGAACGGGAGCTTTTCCGTTCCGACCAAAATCCGGTAACGACCAGCGTGATTATTATCCCCAAGCCGGGAAGCGACATTTCCGAAAACCGCAAAAAGATCGAGGGTATTCAGAAGATACTCAAATTCGCGGTTGAAGGCCTTGTCGACGACAACATCGTGATCACAAATCAAAGCGGGATAGTCCTTAACGACTTTAGCGGCATGGCCGCCATGGACAGACTCAGCCTCATAGAAAGGGAAAATAGATTTATCCAGATAATGGAAACCAAATACCGGGCGCTTGTCCTGGCCTCTCTGCAGTCAACCTTTTCGGCTGACCGGGTCCGTGATCTTAATATCAAAATAGATATGGATATGTCTAGAAAGGCCATCGACACCGAAGAGTTTTTTCCCATTACCATCAAACCCCGGACCCCCGGATTGGCTTATGACGATTCCCAACTGGTTGAGTCCATCACCCGCTCAAAGTCTACTTCCGACACCAAATGGGAAGGTACGGGCTATAACCCTGAGGGGCCCGCCGGCGTCGAGGGTCAGACCCCCCCGGCCTTTAAGGATATGTCAAACCTCTACGGCAGGATGACCCAGGAAACCAATACGCAGAACGATGAAATAAACCGCAAGGTTACCCAGGAAGAGAGGAGTCCCCAAATTGACCGGGTAACGGTTTCGGTAAATATCGACGGTAAATGGAAATGGAAATACGATGAAAAGGGAAATCCGCTGGTACTGCCGGACGGCTCCATTGAGCGGGAATATACCGAGATACCGCCGGATCAGCTCAGGGCAGCCCAGTCGCTGATCCAGAACGCCATCGGCTACAATTCAGGCAGGGGAGACTCGGTAACCGTGCAGAACATCCAGTTTGACCGGACCAGTCAGTTCAAGGAAGAGGACGCCGCCTATTTCAGAAAGAAACAGATTCAGACTACCGTGATAGTTTTTCTTTCCGGTTTGACATTGTTGTTAATTGCGTTCATAATTTTCAGGATGATCTCCCGCGAGATGGAACGCCGCAAGAGGCTTGCCGAAGAAGAGCGGGCGCGGAGAGAACAGGCGCTGAGGGAAAGCGCCATTGCCGAAGCGGAGCAGGGGGGCGTGGACGTATCCATATCGGTGGAAGAACGGACGCGCATGGAACTTATGGAGACAGTTCTCAATATGGCCAGGGAACATCCCGACGATTGCGCCCAGCTCATCAGAACCTGGCTTTTGGAGGATTAAAAAATGGCAAAAACAGGCGCAGCGTCAGGCGGAACCGCCGCGGGCGGATCCAAAAAGAAAGGCGCGAAAGAATATACCGGCCGTCAGAAGGCAGCCATATTCCTCGTTACCATCGGCTCGGAAATTTCGGCGGAGATATTCAAGTATCTGCGTGAAGATGAAATAGAAACCCTCACCTTTGAAATAGCGCGTCTTGAAACCATAGATGCCGAGCAGAAGGATGCCATCCTCCAGGAGTTCCAGGAACTCATGATGGCGAACCAGTTCATCTCCACCGGCGGCATTGATTACGCGCGGGAGCTTCTGGAAAAATCACTGGGAAGCCAGAAGGCCATTGACATCATCAATCGTCTAACGTCGAGCCTGCAGGTGCGTCCCTTTGATTTTATCCGCAGAACCGACCCGGCGCACCTTCTCAACTTTATCCAGCAGGAGCACCCCCAGACCATCGCCCTTATACTAGCGTATCTGGAACCCAACAAGGCTTCGGTAATTTTGCAGAACCTTTCCCATGAGATGCAAAGCGACGTGGCCCGGCGGATTGCCACCATGGACAGGACGAGTCCGGAAGTGCTCCGCGAGGTGGAGCGGGTGCTTGAAAAGAAACTTTCATCATTGTCCAGTGAAGACTACACCTCGGCAGGCGGCGTTGAGAGCATTGTCGAAATTCTCAATCTCGTTGACCGCGCCTCTGAAAAACAGATCATTGAGGCCCTGGAAGACGAAGACCCGGAACTCGCCGAAGAGATCAAGAAGCGGATGTTCGTGTTTGAAGATATTGTTATGCTTGACGACCGGGCTATTCAGAAAGTTATGCGGGAAGTGGATTCCCAGGAACTGGCCAAGGCCCTCAAATCGGTGGATACCGAAGTGCAAGACAAGATTTTTAGGAATATGTCTAAGCGCGCCGCGAATATGCTCAAGGAAGACATGGAGTACATGGGTCCGGTACGGCTCAAAGATGTGGAAGAGGCCCAGCAGAAGATCGTTTCCATCATCCGGCATCTGGAAGACACCGGCGAGATCGTGGTTGCCCGTTCCGGAGAGGACGAGATGGTGGTATAAGGAATGACCAAGGCAGTATTCCGCCCCGATGAGATTACCGTTCTTGAAGAAAAGGTAATGATTGAGACTCCCGCGTCTTACCCGGACCTTGCCTTTCTCTCTCCCGAAGAAGAGAAGGCCGAGGCCAGGGAAGAAGTGGAGGAATACTCAGGTCCAACGGCGGATGAGCTTCGCCGGGATGCGGAAGCCTTTAAGGAGCAGTGGGAAGAAGAAAAAGAATCGATGATCGCCGCAGCGAAGGCCGCGGCCGAAGATATAATAAAAGAAGCGGAAGAAGCGGCCGCCGGCAGCCTGCGGCAGAAGAACGATGAGGCCGGGCTTCTGAAAAGCCGGGCAGAGGAAGAGGCGCAAGGGATCATCGCCCGTTCAAAAGAAGAGGCCCGGAGAATTGAAGACGGGGGCCGCGCGACTCTTGTGGCGGAGCGGAAAGAAGCCGAAGACCAGGGCCGCGAGGCGGGCCGGAAAGAGGGTTTCGCCGAAGGCAAAGCTGAAGTCGAGCGGCTTATTGAGCGGACACAGACCGTGCTTGAACGCGCCCAGGATAAACGGGCGGAAATTCTCGCCGAGACCGAGCGGGAGATCGTCGATTTGGTGCTCCTCATTGCCCGAAAAGTGGTTAAGGTTATTTCCGATAACCAGCGCAATGTGATAGTCTCCAACGTAATCCAGGCTTTGCGGAAAGTGAGGGGCAGGGGAGATGTTATCATACGGGTAAATCTGGCGGACCTGAAACTCGCCACCGAGCACACCAAAGATTTTATCCGGCTCCTTGAGGGGGTAAAGTCCATACAGGTGCTGGAAGATTCCTCGGTGGATTCCGGGGGCTGCATTATCGAAACCGACTTCGGTGAGATCGACGCCCGCATTGCCAGCCAGCTTGCCGAACTTGAGGCCAAAATACTTGAGATTTCTCCCATCAAATCAAAGGTAAAATCCGGGGCCGCGGGCGCGGCAAGCGGTCTTAGCTTAAACGGTCTTGCATCTAACGGCATGGGGACAAATGGCGCAACGGCAAACGGTGCGGCAAGGGCGGCCGCCGCTACAAAAGCCATGGCCGCCGCCGCCGAGTCTGTTGCTGCGGAGCCGGCGGTTTCTTCCGTTGCGGGCGAAGGCCCATAGGCGCGGCGGGAATCGCCGGGGAGGGAATATGGGAACCGCTCTATTTGAAAAATACCTTGAAACAACCGAACGTACCGATCCCATAAAATGTACCGGTAAAATCTCCAGGGTTCAGGGACTCCTCATCGAAAGCCGGGGGCCGCAGGCGGTTATCGGCGAGATATGCAGGATCGAAGCCCCCAAAGGCCGCGGCCTGATCCGGGCCGAGGTGGTGGGTCTGCGGGATGAAATCGTCCAGCTCATGGCCTTTGAAGAAACAGACGGTATTGAGATAGGTAATCGCGTCATCGCGCTGGGCTCCCGCCTGGAAGTGCCGGTATCCCAAAAGCTGCTGGGCCGGGTTCTGGACGCGCTGGGGAATCCCATAGACGGCAAAGGCGAAATCGAATCTACCGTGTTGTATCCCGCCCTGGCAAATCCCCCCGACCCCCTGAAGCGCCGGCGGATCGGCGAGAGGATCACTACCGGGGTACGGGCTATTGACGGCCTGCTTGCCGTGGGAAAGGGCCAGCGGCTCGGCATATTCGCCGGTTCCGGTGTGGGTAAGTCCACCCTGCTGGGGATGATCGCCCGCAACACCGGCGCCGATGTCAACGTGGTTGCCCTTATCGGAGAACGGGGGCGCGAGGTAAATGATTTTATCGAAAATGATCTGGGCTCCGAAGGACTTACCCGCAGCGTACTGGTGGTAACCCCTTCCAATTCGCCGCCTTTGGCCCGGCTGCGGGGGGCTTATGTCGCAACCGCGGCGGCGGAATTTTTCCGCGACCAGGGTTTGGACGTGATGCTTCTTTTTGATTCCGTTACGCGCTTTGCCCGCGCCCAGCGGGAAATCGGCCTTGCTTCCGGCGAGCCTCCCGCAACCAGGGGTTATACGCCCAGCATGTTTGATTCCATGCCGAAACTCCTGGAACGGAGCGGCAATTCCGATGTGGGCAGTATCACCGGTTTTTACACGATTCTGGTTGACGGCGACGACATGGACGAGCCGGTATCCGACACGGTCAGGGGAATCCTCGACGGCCACATCGTGCTTTCCCGTAGTCTTGCCCAGGCCTACCACTACCCGGCTATAGACGTACTGCAAAGCGTTTCCCGTCTTGCCCCGGCGGTTTCCGGCCCCTCTACCGGCAAAGCCGCGGGCTTGATCCGTAAATCCATGGCGGTTTACGCCGGGGCCGAGGACCTTATCAATGTGGGCGCCTATCACGCGGGTTCAAACCCCGCGATAGACGAAGCCATTGCCAAACACGGCCCCATCGAAGAATTCCTTGTCCAGGCTGTTGACGAACGCTCTTCCCTTTCCGAAACCCTTTCGGATATGGCGGCGATTTCCGGTATTTCCATACCGGAGGAAGAAATGACCGGCAATTTGCCCCGTCCGCTTGTTGATTCAGGGGGCCCGCGGGAAGCCGCGCCCGCGCTTTCCGCCGGGGGGAGAACGGCGTCAAGCAGCGCGCCGAAAACAAGCGGAGACCGGACCGTGTCTCTTAACAGCGTCGCCTCCCTGTTCTCAACCCTTAATAACACCGGAATTGCACCCAACGGCGCTCCATGAAACGATTCAGCTTCAATCTTCAAAAAATTATGGAACTGCGGAGCTACCGGGAACAGGAAGCCAAAGTCGAGCTTGGCCGGGCCGTCGGCGTTCTTACGGCAATTGAAAACCGCATAAAGGAAACCGCCCTTATGCGCCATAATGCGGCGAAGGAGCGTTTTGCCGATCCCGCGGCGATGCCGGCCTGGGACCATTACATCATCCGCCTGGATCAGGAAGCGGAGCGGCTTGCCCGGGAGGCGGCCCGGGCCGAATTGGCGCTTGAAGAAAAACGAGCGCTGTACCTGGAAGCCTCCCGTGAACTCAAGGTTATGGAGAAACTGAAAGAAAGGCGGGAAAAAGAGTACCGGAAAGAAATGTTCGGCGCCGAGACCGCGGAGTTAGACGATATGTGGCGGGGCGGGGATGCGTTACCATAATTAAACCGTTTGATTCGAAAGTCCGGTAATACCCCGCGAAAGCCCATTGCCGCCGATGCCCCCCGCCTGTGTCGCCGGCCCGGCCTTGTTGAAAGCGACAATTGCGCAGGGCGAAAGACTGGTTTTACAGCCTGCCGGTGAGTGTTTCAATGCCGTTCATTCAAGTTTAACAACATTCCACACCGCCGCCGTTTCCTGGCCGAGCCGCCAGAAGCCGACCGAGCCGACGCCTATGGACTTATACATCTCCATGCGGGCGGCAAGGGAATAATCGTCTTCATAGTAGACCTTGACCCGTACCGGAGCCGTGTAGTCAAAAGTGGGGATGCCGTTCTCACGCCATATTTGGGTTACCCGGTTTTCGTTAACGACATCTTCGACACCGGAGTAAACCAGGGCGCGGGAGTGGTTGGTATCGCCCCAGGCGCGGCCGTAGAAAGGGATGCCCATGATCAGCTTTTCTCTGCCGATAAGGTCCAGGGCGTGCTGCGCTACCCGTCTGCACCAGGTCAATGACGCTACGGGACCGGGTTCGCTTGTGGACCAATGCTCGTCATAGGCCATGACCAGGATGCGGTCAACCACGTTTTTGATCTTTTCATAATCGTGCACATCGTCGGCGATTTTTCTGGTCCGGGCACGAAGGGCCGCGCTGAACATCTTGTTTCCCAGCCCCGCGCGCAACTCCCCCAAAAAGGAAAGAAAGTTCCCGCCGTCCCGCAGAGGGATGTTTTCAAAATCAATTTGAAGGCCGTCGTAATCCTTCGTTGCGGCAAGCAGGTCGGCAATGAGGGCCTTGCGCTCGGCGCTGTCCGGAACAAGCACAAAATGGGTCAGCGAGTAGTTGTTGCAGGCAACAACCAGATGAACCCGTCCGGCAAAAGCCTGCAGTTTCCGGCGGTCGGGTACGTCCACGAGTTTGCCGTAATAATCGACTTCCGCGCCGAAGTACACTACATCCGAAAGCGGCAGGCCCCTTACCAGGGCCGATTCCCGGCCCACCATTACATAAGCCCAAACCTCCCCGAAAGAAGACACCGGCAGGCTTTCATTCACCGGGGGAAGGTCAATAAACGGCTCCGGCTCCTCGTCCGGCTCTTCTTTCGGTACCTGTTCCAGTTCCTCTTCCGGAATATACCGGCTTTCATCAATATCCGCCGGCGCGGAACGACAAGAGAGGGAAAAAAGAAGAACAAGCAATGCCGGCGCAAATATCGGATATTTCACTTTCCGCCATTATACCATCAACGGCGGGCGGATTTCAACTATCTTTGACGGCCGCCGAAAATCGGATCAAAATATTTACCCGCATCCAGTTTTTTCAGCAGCAGCTTGAGCACCAAACGGTAGACGACAAACGAAAGGACAATGGCGGCGATAAAGATCAGCGGAAAGCCCCAGGAGCGGCCTTCCTCAGGCAGGAAGGGCATAATGAATTTAACATAAAGCAGCATCAGCGCCACAAAACCCAGCACGGTAACGAGAATATTAAACAGGGTGGCGCCCAGTATGAATAACAGCGTGTTGACTTTTTTGTTCATTGGGCCGTCTCCGTCTCTTCCCCGGTTTTTTTTGAGTTTACCAGAATCGTGATAAGCAGCAGGATACAGCAGACCACCACACACGAGTCGGCGATGTTGAAGGTGGGCCAGCGCTCAAAACCGAAGATGCCGTAGAATTTTACACTGATAAAATCCACCACTCCATCAGGGCGGAATATCCGGTCTATGATATTGCCGATACCCCCGCCGAATATGCCCGATGCGGCCCAGCGTTGCAAAGGGGTGAAATCATCGGACTTGAGATAATACCAGAACAACAGTCCCAGCACCAGCAGGGGCAGTATCACAAAAAGCGTCGGCCTTAAGCCGTCGGGGATACCGCTGCCCAGGCTGAAGGCAATGGCTTTATTTCGCACATGCCAGATCTGCAGCAATTCATTGCCGAACACATCCCTGATCAGGGTTCCGCTTCGGGGCCAGTTTTTGACGATAAAGAATTTGATCCCCTGATCCGCCAGAATAACAAGGCCCGTCAGTATCAAGGGCAGGGTCCGCGCTTTGTCTATTTTCATTGATTGCTCCGTATATATGCTTTGTTACAGTCCGGTGGGGACGTCTATAAATTCCGTATCAATATGCAGTTCTTCGGCACAGCGCCGCATCACGGCGCGGACGCCCCATACCTCGGTAGAATAGTGCCCGCCGGCAATCATGTTGAGCTTCCCCTCAAGGCACTCGTGGTATATCTGATGGGACGCTTCACCGGTAACGTACAGATCAAGGCCCTCCTCAATGGCTTGCCGGGCCTCAAATGCTGCGCCGCCGGAAATTATCGCGCAGCTTGTATTTTCCTTTTTGCCGAAGGGATACACCCCGACGGGCGGCCTGCCCATAAAACCGATTTTCCTTACCGCCTCGTCAATGGTCAGGGCTTTGACAAAAGTCCCCTTGTACCCGATTTTTTTGCCGTGGTACAGGCCGAAAGGCTCGATGTTTTCAAGCCCCAGCAGTTTCGCCAGGGCGGCGTTGTTCCCTGTTTCAGGATGCCCGTCCAGGGGCAAATGCACCGCATACAGGCAGATATTGTGATCCAGCAGAAACTTGATCCGCCGTCTGTGGCCCCCCGACAAGCGCAGGGGTTCTCCCCAAAACAGCCCGTGATGTACAAAGAGCATCCCCGCGCCGGCGGCCGCGGCCCGCTCAAAAGTTTCCATGTTCGCATCCACCCCGAAGGCGATCTTGCCTATTTCCGAACCGTCGTTATCAACCTGTATGCCGTTCAGGGATTTATCAATTCCGGCAAAGCCCTCAATATCCAGAAAACCTCTGAAAAAAGAGTCCATTTTCGCGCTATGCAGTTCCGTGCTCACAATGGAATTATACAAAAAGAATATAAAAAAATATACAGGGCAGGGGCGGCCTCCGCCGTAATCCGTGCGCATCCGTGCGGAAGCGGCGCGGAACATTGACAACGAGGTCTTTAATAGAGAAAATTATCTATAATGAAACCCTTACAATTCCTCATGGCGGCGCTGCTGTTTGTCCCTGTCCTCCATGCCCAAAACCAAACCGCTTTCCCAAGTCTCACGGCGGATCCCCGGGCCGAAGCCTATGCCCGCCGGGAGAACTATACATGGGAGGATCTGGCGGAGATCAGTCTGTGGGCATCGGCGGAGGGAACGGAGTCCGCTATAGAGACGATCCGCAGGGCTGCGGGGGAACTGAGGGCTGATCTGCCCGCGGACACCGAAGTCAGGGGCGAATATATTTTAGGTTTTATGCACAAAAAGCTGCTCAAGTCCTATTCCGCGCTCCAAACCAGGATGGACATGCTCCTCACCAGCGGCAGGTATAACTGCGTTTCTTCGGCGGTTCTCTACCTGATACTGGCCCAATCGGCCGGTCTTGAGGCGCGGGGGGTTATGACCAAAGATCATGCCTTTGTCACAGTGCAGGCGGCGGGCCAATGGATAGACGTGGAAACCACCAACCCCTATGGCTTTGATCCGGGAAACAGGAAGGACTTTCACGATCAATTCGGCAAAGTTACGGACTTTGCCTATGTGCCTGCCGGAAATTACCGGGAAAGGAAAACCATCAGTCCTCTTGAACTGGTGTCCCTTATCCTGTCCAACCGCATCGCGGAACTGGAAAGCCGCGGCCGTTTCGGCGAGGCCGTAACCCTGGCGATAAACCGGGCCGCACTCCTGGCGGGCAGTCAAGAGTTGGGCTCCCCCTTCTTTGACGACCCCCGGCAGGATCTAATGAACCGCCTTTTCAATTTTGGCGTTTCCCTCTTAAACAGGGGAAAGGAAGAAGACGCCCTTGGATGGGCTGCCCTTGCGGGCGCGAAATACCCTGACGAGGAACGCTGGCAGGAGTTTGTTTTGGCGGCGGCGCATAATCGTATTGTCAAATTTATTCAGCAGAAAAAAATCCCCGAAGCGCGGGCCTTTCTCGTACACAATGCCGCGGTTCTTTTCCCCGCCAATTATGCCTATTTGGACGCCATGGTACTGGACGGGGAATTGACGGAACTTTCCGCCGCCGTAAAAAAAGCGGAAGACGCCCCGGCTGCCCTTGCCGCCATTGATTTGGCCCAGGGGCGGAACCTGCTCTCCGCTGAGCGGATAAACGAACTGCGGACCTTTGTCATAGGCAAGGTATCTTCTTTCCTTTCTGCGGGCAGGAATCCCGATTGGCCTGCGGCCATTGCATACCTTGAGGCGGCCCTGGAACAATACGGGGCGAACCGCCAACTGGAACAGGCCCTGCGGACTTACCGTTCAAACCTGGCCGCGGAATACCACAACCATTTTGCCGAAGCGTTCAACAAACGCAACTTTGATGACGCGGAGCGGATACTTGCGGAGGCCCTGAAACTTTTTCCCGATAACCGTCAGTTGCTGGCGGATCAACGGACGGTAGAAAAATGGAGCCGCTAGCAGCCTGTGGGGCCAATGAGCCTCCGCGGAGCAGAGCACGAACCGGAGGTTCTTCAAACCAAAGGTAAAGCAATCTCATTTTTCCGCCCTTCCCAGGGCGTCTCCCTTTTCCGCCCAAATAGCGCGCAGGCCGGCAAGCCGTTCTCCCGCGGCAATGAGGGTTTCTTCTTTTTTGGCAAAGTGGAAACGGATCATATTTGTGACGGACTCGCGGAAAAAACTTGAGCCGGGAACCGCGGCAACTTTTACCTCTTTAGCGAGCCATTCGCAAAAAAGGGTGTCGTCCCTGTCGTAAAACTCCCCGATGTCGGCCAGCACATAATAAGCGCCCCGGGGCCTTGTATAACGGAGGCCCGCCCTGTCCAGCGCGCCGAGGAATACGTCGCGCTTTTTGGTATAAGAAGCCAGCAGGCTGTCATAGTAACTTTGGGGGAAGGCCAGAGCGGTTACCGCCGCTTCCATGAGCGGGGCGGCGGCGCCCACGGTGAGAAAATCATGAACCTTCCTGATAATGTCCGTTGCCGCTTCGCAGGCGATGGTGTAGCCCAGCCGCCAGCCTGTTATCGAATACGTCTTGGAAAGGGACGAACAGCTTATCGTCCGTTTTGACATGCCGGGCAGAGACGCGAAATAAATATGCCGAACCCCGGCAGCCCCGTCATACACGATATGCTCGTAGACTTCGTCGGTAATAACCCACGTGTCAAACTCTTCGGCAAGGCCGGCGATATACTCAAGCTCGCTGCGGGTAAAGACCTTGCCGCTGGGGTTCGACGAGTTACAGAGAATCAGCGCGCGGGGCCGCAGTTCAAAAGCGCGGCGCAGCGTGTCCCGGTCAAAAGCGAAATCGGGCGGGACAAGGGGAACATACACCGGCTCCGCGCCGGAGAGAATCGCGTCCGCGCCGTAGTTTTCATAAAACGGCGAAAACACAACCACCCTATCGCCGGGATTGATCACGCTCATCATGGCGGCCATCATCGCTTCGGTGGATCCGCAGGTAACGGTAATATTTTTTTCCGGGTCTATGGGTATGCCCATAAAACGCCGCTGTTTTTCGGCCAGGGCCGCACGGAAATTCGCCGCTCCCCAGGTTATCGCGTATTGATGCGGACCCTTCGTTGCCGCGGCGGCCAGCGCGCGCTTGAGTTCTTCCGGCGGCTCAAAATCGGGAAAGCCCTGCGACAGGTTAATCGCCCCATGCTCATTGGCAATGCGGGTCATGCGGCGTATCACCGATTCACCGAATCCCGCCGTGCGTTCACTGGTTAACGGCATATAGCGCCCTCCTTGATTGTATGCGAAGGGTACATACCCCGCCCTTTAGGGCGTTATAAAGGGTATGTACCCTGAGACAAATACCTTACCAAAACAACAACCTCGCCCTTCAGGGCGAGGTTGTTGATATACCCCTCGCCAAAAGGTACACCTTTTGCCATGGATTTGCCTACTGTTTGTTTTGTGTTATACTCAAACGATGGCTTTATGCAGCCTTGTTTTGGCAAAAGATTGTGCCCCCCTGCGTTTGAGCTGTTCGGGAAGGGGGAGGACAGGGCTTATAGTGCGCCGGGGAGCCTGTGGGACTTGTGGATTTTTGGGCTCCTTTGACCGCAAAAATCCCCGATTTTTGGGCTCCTTTGGGAGTCTGCAAGGTAGAAAATGCACAAAATTGTGCATTTTCTTTATCATTTGGGCTAAAGCCCCACAGACTCCGGGGAAGGGCTGTCCGTCCGGGCTTACTGCGGGGTGGCGGACAATATCGGCCCTTTGCCGGAAGCGCGCCGATGGCCGGACAACCGTGAGGGTTTGATATGCATACCATTAATACTGTTTTAATTGCCGGCGCCGGCTCCATTGGCCTTACGGTGGCGGAGCGGATTTTCTCAAGCGATCCCTCCTGCGTGTCGATTCTCGCTCAAGACAAGCGCCTTGAGCGTTACCGCAGAGACGGCCTTTTTGTAAACGGCCGCCGGATTGATTTCCGCTTTGGCGACGGGAAACCGGTGGACCTTATCATCGTCGCCTGCAAGTTCCATCACCTTGACGCGGTTATCGAAGACATCAGGCCATACGTCAAAACCGGTACGATTATTCTTTCCCTGTTGAACGGCATTTCAAGCGAGGAGATCATTGGTAAAATTTTTGGCCGGGAGCGGCTTCCCTTGGCGATGATCCTCGGCACGGACGCTTTTCACCGGGGAACGGAAACCGTGTACACGATGCCCGGAGTCATTCACTTCGGCGACGCGGACGGGAACAACGGCGGGCGGGAAAAAAGCCTTGCCGAATTTTTCAGCCGCGTCAAAGTTCCTTTTGAATTGCAGAGCAACATGAGGCGGATGTACTGGTACAAATTCATGATCAATGTCGGGGTGAATCAGATCACCGCCGCGTTCCGTCTGCCCTACGGCGCGATTCAGACAAACGGAAACGCCGGGGAGCTGCCCGAAGCGCGCTTGCTTATTGAAATGGCCATGCGGGAAGTTATCGCCGTTGCCAACGCCGAAGGAATAGACCTCAACGAGGACGACATCAACACTTGGTACAAAACGGTAAATGCCCTGGACGCCAAAAGCGCCACATCCATGTGTCAGGATGTACTGGCGGAAAGAAAAACCGAGGTGGAGATGTTCGCCCTTGCCATGATGAACCTGGGGGAAAAGTATCGCGTCCCCGTACCGGTAAACAAGACGCTATACCTCGCGTTGCGCGTAATTGAGAAGCGATACGGAAATCTTACTGGAGGTGGGGGGACGTGAACCCCTGGGAGCCTGTGGAACTTGTGGATTTTTGGGCTCCTTTGGGAGTCTGCAAGGTAGAAAATGCACAAAATTGTGCATTTTCTTTATCATTTGGGCTAAAGCCCCACAGACTCCTGGCCTCTTCAGGGTGCCGGCATTTACTTAAAAAGGTAACTGTTTTTCCCACTTGACCCTTTATTTTTGGCCTGTTTAATCAGATAATTCCCACCGTATGGCTAAAATTACATGATTTTTTGGCAG
>JAIROT010000058.1 GCA_031257385.1 Treponema sp. | reverse complement strand
TCATCAATATATTCTTCTGTG
Organism: Treponema sp.; assembly: GCA_031257385.1. GTDB lineage: Bacteria > Spirochaetota > Spirochaetia > Treponematales > Breznakiellaceae > WQXQ01. The sequence goes on along the minus strand of JAIROT010000058.1, from coordinate 6,869 downwards.
ACAAAATAAACATTATTGCCTACTCCTTCTATTTCTATTTTTGTTTCCACTTCTCTCGTTATCATATTGAGCTTTCTCCCATATTACCTGCAATAATTTTCTTAAATACTCTTGCGCTCCGGTTTACCGGAGCGCAAGAGTATTTAAGAATTATCTTTTGTTCCAGCTTCGACCATCGTTAGTTGAATAGTATAACCCTTTATCAGTTGTTCCCAGAATCTCTTTTCCATTATCAGTCAAATCAGAGAATTTTCCGGAACCACTTGAATAACGTGTATTCCAACTTCGTCCATCATTGGTCGAATACTCCAGCTTCTGCGCATTTGTCGGGCAAATCCGTAAAAGCTCCTTCCCGCGATTAAGCATCGTGCTCATAAAAACCTCCTGTGTGTATGTCCACAAATAAGAATTATACCCAATGTTACTCCATCTGGTTAGTCAAATGATGATAGAGTAAACAAAAAACGAAAAATTTATCATATTTCAATGATTTAGCCGCCAGCGCTCAATATCAGGCGGATGCCTTAGTTTTACCAATTTTTGCAGGCGGTAATCTTTTCCGCTTGATATATTCACTATTATCCGTTTCAGCACACATTCAAGAGGCGGTTTAAAGATAGTTTCACGCGCAAAATCGGTTGATAATGACCGTGTGGTGCCGCCCCGACGAATAAGGGCAAGATAGGGAGTAAAAGGACGCTTGATTTTATTGCAGAACGAACGGCCTGTTTCTTTTGATATTTTTGCCAATGCTTCGTCTATCTTTTCCGCAAGCTGTATGATACCGGTTTTTCCTTTATCAATCTCCAAGCCAACGATACGCCGTGACCCAAGATGCGGATCCTCAACGGGCTGCGTTGACAGTCCGTTTGAGGTTATCAGTATTTGTTTAAAGGCAACAGCAGCTTGTTTTACCGCCATCGCCAAAAGGCCGGCATCGGCTGCATCAACATTATTAAACAACGCAATAGTAATGCGCCAATATGCTTTAGGTATCCATTCAAAACGTTTTCCGTACTCATCCCTTGGGGAAACCCATTCAAAACGTTTTCTTTTTCCTTCCTCTACGAGCCTTTCATAACGTTTTTTGTTTGTTTTCCGCAGTTTCCGCAGTTTCCACTGGGGAATCCATCCTCTGAAATCCAGTCTTTTCTCCGCCAAATGCTTTTCTACCTCAGCCATAAACGGCATCGGCACCGGCAGAGCTATAATAACTTTCACGGATCCTCCAAAAAAAAGGGAGATGCGGCCGCCGCAAAGCGGCGCAAAAGGCGATGTCCATTCAAAGACAATCTAAAACGCGAAGCATAAATAACTTTTGAACTTTTAAAGATTTAAGTTTTCTGTTCTCTTTACACCCCAGTTGCTTCCATCGGTTTTATCCGTATCATAAGTGTTTTGCCGTGTAATCAACCCCGGGCAAGGAGCCGCCGGATTCAATAACCCGGCGCTTTCCATATTTTGCTCGCGCGTTCTTTTGTGTTCCGCATCCCCCTGATTAAAACTAAAAAACCGCCTGAATCCTGCCGGTGTCAAACTCAACCTTGGTTTCATAATTGCGGCGGGACAATTGTTCTTCAAGTTTGTCTTTCTCTTTTTTTAAGGATTCTAGCTCACCGACCATTGCCTTCTGGTCAATGTTCAATTCCTTGAGAACTTTTACCATATCGGTAGAAAAATCTTTGCGGTCTTCCGGGTATTCATAGTCATAGCCTTTGAATTTCCGGCACTGTTCGGTAACGCCCGTATAAAGATTGATTTTTGCCTTTATGGTTTCCAGTGTTGTAAGGTCATCCCTGTTCACCTCGTTGGCTTTGTCGATGGCGTGATTGAATTCGCAGAGCAGGTCCATGAGTCCGGCGGTCTCGCTTATGACTGCCTGCAAGGTTTTGCCGTCAAGCTCCGCGCAATTTTCCTCTTCGCCCTTGTTTCTTTGATACGAAGCATCTTTGATTAACCCGCTCAAATACTGTATTCGCTCTTTGAGCCTGTTCCGCAGGCGGAACGCCGAATTGATACTGGTCATATTTAACTCCTTATATAGATTTTTCCTTGAAAATTAGTTCCATTATCGGGTCGTAAAAGTAATCTTCATCTGAAATACCCCGATGAGAAAAATCAATGCCTCCATAAACGATAGCGGTCTTTACAGAAAATACTTTGAAGTTCACGGATCATTTGCTGCTCTCTGGTAATAGTGGCTTTTGGAACATTTTTCCGCCTTTGAATTGAAAATGACCGTTCCAGTTCTGCCTTAACTTCTAGGTATCCTTCCTCGTCTTCTTCCCGATAGGCTTGTGCTTTCTGAGCCGGTGTTTTTGTTGACCAATTGCGGTAACACCCTACCAAGATTTTAGTCTCTGTTTTCATGACAGACTCCTTATCCGAGTTCCGAAAGTCCATGTGGAGACTCCGAAACCATTTGTCAAAGATTTGGGCAGATCACTCCTGCCTGCGCATCGTTTGACCTCATTAGTCTGTCTGTTAAATCATGGTTCCCCCTATACTACGTATGTAATTCCGTCACGCTATCAAGTTCTCTAAATTTGTTAATACATTTTTCACAAATTTTAAGAAAAATGACAATTATATCCAAATATTACCCCATTTGGTTAATCAAATGATGATAGACTAAAAAAAAACAAAAAATCATCATATTTAGCGCTGGAATTGTTGCTCTATCATTGAGTTTACCGGTACGCAGTATTACAAGGCGGCAGTGAGCAGTGAGCAGTGGCAAGGCGGCAGGCGAGTCTGCCGGGGGAGGGGCTGGGGGGTGGCAATGAGGAATGATGTCGAACAGATAGGCAACGCCTATCTGTTATCTGTAAGGTCTAGGAGGCCTTTTTTTGTTGTATGCTTAACTGGAAACCTAAATGGTCAAGAACTTTCACAACCGTTGTGAATGACGGAGGTCCCTTTACCGGGGGGGATTCGCATCCATCCTCCGGGGACCGGGTTAATGCTCCGGCAAGCTGTGCCATGCCTTTGGAACGAGCAATGGCGCCTATTGCCTTGAGCAACAATGCGGGGTCGTTTTCATTCAGCACCGCCTCAAGGTACGCGATAACGTCTTCTTTCGTGTCGATAAACTCAGCCGCATCCCAATCACTCACGGTTTCCATGTTATTCCTCCTCAATCAAGGGTTCCAAGGCTATTTTTTGAGCCTGCTCAATATCGGCCTGTTGGGTGGATTTATCACCGCCGCACAACAAAATGATAATTTCACTTCCCTCGTTCTTGTAATAAACCCTATAGCCGGGGCCGTAATGGATACGCATTTCAAACAAGCCGCCACCAACAGCACCCCAATCACCGGGGTTGCCTTCTTCGAGTCGGTCAATGCGGACAAGGATAAGTCCTTTCCCCACCGTATCCCGAAGTTTTTTAAGCCATTTTCTGAATACGCCTGTTTTGCGTATCTTCATTTCTTGAACTTAGGGGATAATCGGCAGCCTGTCAAGAGAGAGATAAAAGATAAAGGATATGGGATAAGTGGCAGATGGGCGGCTTTCAGGGGAGGGCGCTTGTTTGCCGCGGGGAGAACCCGCGAAGGAGATTTATGTATGGCGCAGTTCATGGATTTTAGACAGACAGAAGTTGTAGACGGCATCGGCTTTGAAGAGCATAGGGCGGCTCTTCATGGGTAAAGTGCGCCAGATAGCCCTTCAAGGCTTTTTCGGCGGACTGCTGGCAGAGATAACAGCAGATGTCAGCTTGTTTGGGTGCATATCCTCAAACACATGATGTGCGCAAAGGAGTTCGTTGGACGCATGGCGAAACCATTCTTTGGTAAGGTCAAGTCCTGTCATAGAGCAGCACCCCTTTGCTTGCCACCGTGCGCTCTAAAGTCGGAAGCCGGCTGCGGTCTTCAAAGCGGTTTTTATGGCTGCTGAGAATATCTACATACATACCTTTTGTGTACATCAAGGCATGGTAAATTCGGTCAATGACATTCGGTGTCTTGTCCGTGCACGCATCGTTCAACACGACGTAAAAGTCGTAGTCGCTGTCCTTGTGCGGTGTGCCGTAGGCATAAGAGCCGAACAGGTAGATTTTTTCGCAATCGGGGACGGTATAACCCGGTTGAACTGAACCGTAGGTTGAACGAGGCTGTAGAGAGACTCTTGAAACTAAACCGTGAAAAGGGCTACAGTGGAGACACCCCCTTTCAGGCCCCCGGAGTAGGGCGGGAGAAGGAAGGGCCACTCCCTCCTTTGACTGCCGATGGCGGGCGGAGGGGGAGCGGGATTCTCTATGGTACCCCCGCTCCGGGGGCATAAAACCCACTGGTGGGGGGAGGAGGTATGAAGATGGCGGAGGGACTGCGGAAGCTGTATTACGACCTGGAAGTCGCGGAGAGCGCCGGGCTGGACTACAAGACCTTTATGGAACGCCAGTGGGTGCAGGACCTTTCCGGCACCATCACCAAGTCGGCGGCGGGCGTTGCGGCCCGCCTTGGCGGCGAGTTGGAGAAGCGGACGGGGGAAATCCGGGATGCGATGTACCGGAACAGCGGCCGGATAGTGAGCGCCATCGACGACCAGACCTCCGCGCTGGCCGCGTCCAATGAGGCGCTGGGGCGGATAAACGAGGCGGGCTTTACCCGGGTGAACAACACCCTGGAGGCGGGCTTTGCGGGGGTGTCGAACCAATTGGGCGGCATATCGGAGCAGCTGGGCGAGCTCGGCGCGGCCTTCGCCCTGGGCACGGCGAGGATCGTGGACGCCGTGGACAAAATGTCCGCGGGACTGGCCGGGCGGCTGGACGCCATCGGCGAAACCCTCAAAAGCCGCATTTTGACCGACGCCCGGGAGCTTTACGGTTTCGCCGTGAAAAGCTACCGCGCCGGCCTGTATGAAGCGGCCCGGGACGACCTCCTGCGGGCGCTGGAACTAAACCGGACCGATTACCGCGCCTGGTACCTCCTGGGGATGGTGTACCTGGGCATAGAGGGGCCGAGCACGGTCATCAGCCTGGAGGACGCCCTCAATGCCCTGTACACCGCGGCGATGTACTGCCCGCATTCCGGCGCGGAAGGCGGAAACCTGGCCGCAGAGATACGGTTTTACCTGGGCCTCGCCAAACTCTTTAAGTCCCATGAACTGCGGGCGGCCAAAAAGACGGCGGAAGCCCGGGAGTGGCTTACCGGGGGGCGGGAGGAGTTTAAGATTTCCTACTCCTATTCCCCGCTGATGCTGGAATCGTTGTACAACGCCGCCCGGTGCGAAACGCTCCTGGGAGACGCGGGGGAGGCCCTGGAGGACCTGCGGGCCCTTATCGAGAAGGACTGGGCCTACTATATCAAGGCGGTGAACGAAAGCGACTTTGCCCCGATTCACGCCACGCTCCCCCTCCTCGCGGAGTGGATGCGGGATGAGGTCTATGAAAAAGCGGCGCCGGTGTTTGAGAAACTGCGCGCGGTTTACGCGCGGGCGGAGGGGGAAGGGTTGCTGCCGTATTTCTCCGGTGACGCCTTATTTGTAGATCAACTCCGCCGGGCTCTTAATAAAGACCTGCCCTATGTGGATATGCGGGACCGGTACGAAGAACTGAAGCGGGCCGCTGAAGAGCTGGCGGAGGAGATCCCCAAGGCGAAACAGAAACAAAAACAAAAACTATTAGAAGAGCAACAAAAACGATTTGAAGCATTGTTTGAATATAGGGTGCATGAAGATATGTGGGAGGATTACGCCGTCATCACCGGGTATAAGGGTCCACTCCCGCTCCGTGAGATGGAGCTGCCGGAGAGGACATCGGATGGCCTGACGGTGACTGTCAAGGACGGCGTATTCGCTCAATTTTCCGAGCTTACCGCAATCACGGTAGACGATGAACATACGAGGTATCGCAGTAGAGACGGCGTGATATTTAGGAAATCCCGCGAGTTCCTTATTCGGTGCCCCGCGGGCAAGACCGGCGCATACGCCATTCCCCCGGGCATTACCGAGATCCACGAAAGCGCATTTGACGGCTGTACCGCCCTCACGAGCGTAACCATTCCCCCGAGCGTTACCACGATCGAGAAGGCCGCATTTAGGGGCTGTACCGCCCTCACGAGCATAACCATTCCCCCGGGTGTTAAAGTAATCGAGCAGAACGCATTTGTCAGCTGTACCAGACTCGCGAGCGTAACGATTTCCCCGGGTGTTAAAGTAATCGAGGAGAACGCATTTAGGGGCTGTACCGGACTCACGAACGTAACCATTCCCCCGAGTGTTACCGCTATCTGGGATAACGCATTTGAAGACTGTACCGCCCTCAGGAAATTAATCATTCCCCCAGGCGTTACATCGATGAGCTCGTATGAACGCCATCAGTGGATAGCTAATGCGTTGAGGGGGAAATTCTGACCCACCAGTTGGTTTCAGGCCCCTGGAGAAGGGTGAGGGAAGAAGGACCCGCGCCCTCGGTCGCTATCTGCGCCCCCAAAGGCGAGAGCGGCCCGTTCTCCCCCCGCCCCGCTCCGGGGGCATGAAACCCACTGGTGGGCGAAGGCGGGCGCGAAAACCACGGTTGACAAAAATATATATCATGGTATATATTGAAAGGTATATATTAAAAACAGGGAGGAATATATGCAAACAGCTCGTTTGTTCAGTAATGGCAGAAGTCAAGCGGTACGGCTTCCCAAAGAATGTCAATTTAAAGGAGATGATGTCTATATTCAAAAGGTAGGAGATGCGGTTATTTTGTTTCCCGTTGATAAACAATGGGAAACATTTTTACATGGATTAAACAGTTTTTCTGATGATTTTTTATCCGGCGGAAGAGATCAGGGGATAGATCAAGAGCGGGAAGAATTATAATGTATATGCTTGATACAAATATTTGCATTTATATTATAAAAAAAAAGACAGAAAAAATA
>JAIROT010000051.1 GCA_031257385.1 Treponema sp. | reverse complement strand
ACACCATATCTGGTAGGTGGGGGTCTGACCCCAGCCCCCAGATATAGCGTACCTCATATATCAGCCATGTCTCACTAAGCTCAAAATTGCCGGGATACTCGTTGAATTCGGAATTCCTGTTAGACCTCATCGATGTATTGACAAATAACCTAATCTTGTTGACAATAGTGTAAACGTGTTTCTTGTCCTGTTCGGAATTTTGACGTCGAGTATCAGCCGCAGGTTTCGGGTATGAACCGGGCCGCCCGTCCAGAGGAGAGGAATGGCCGGTTCTAATCGGCCTACATTTCAAAATGTCGAATTTTGAAATGTAGGACATTTTATAAATCCTAAATCCTGATACCCTACCCTATAGAGTATATTTTCACAGGAAGGCACTGCATATAGTGGTATAAATGATTATGAAAGAAAAATGATTCCCCTGTCGCAGGGTTCGCAAGCTATGCGTGCGCGGAGTTTAGACCCCACTGCGAATAAAATACCGGAGCGTTATATAAAACATAAGGGAACTATGATAAAAAAACCTTTACCCAGGACCAGTCGTGCAGTACGCGCGATCAAAACTAAAAATAAACTGCTCAAAACCGCAACTAGGTTGATCGATAAATACGGCTATGAAGAAGTAACTATCGAGGACATCAGCAAACAGGCGGGGGTTTCGGTAGGCGCTTTCTATCATTATTACAAATCCAAAACAGACATCCTCGTGGAACTCTTCAAACAGATCGATCAATATTTCAAACAGAACGAACCGAAGATACTCTCCCACAAAAATGCGGGCGAGAGACTGACTCAATTTTTTCAGTATTACGCCGATTTCCATACAAACAGGGGACTTGACCATACGCGAAGCATCCTCCGTGTACAGGCGCCGTTCTTTAACGATCGTTCCCGGTATATGTTTGTTTTACTGACCAGAATCATAACTGATGCCTGTGAAACCGGCGTATTTACCCAGGCGTATACTACAGAAAAAATTGTGGATTATTTTCTTCTTATAATGCGCGGTTTACTCTTTGATTGGGTTGTGGAAAGCGGCCGGTACGATCTTTCCGAACGTGTTGCCACGGATATTGAAATCACCAAACGAATCTTCGTCTAAAAAAGTACCGATTTATTCGAAAGTGAATAAATCGGTGATCCTTTAATAGAGTTGTTCAATAACTTCAGTTATTGAACAAATTCCGCTAAAAAACGGACAGATTTGGCGGATTTTTGCAAAAAAACGCAAAATCTGCGAAACGTGCAAGCTAACCGCAGGTTAGCAGATAACCAACCGGGCTGTTGAACAAGTCCAATGTGCTTTTTTCGCAGAAAAACGAGAAAAATAACAGGCTGATGCGCCAACGTAGTTGGCCGCCAACTACGTTGGCGAAGCCACACGTTAATCAGCGTTGCCTTAACGGAGACACCCCGAATAAGCGCAAACAAAAAGGTGACCGGACGAACCGGCCGCTTAAAACAGATATGAGCGCTTCACTCTTTTTTCAGTTCCGGAGGCGTCATGGTTTTATAGTATGAACCGGTTAAATGATTCGGATTGAACGCTTCCCGGACTTTCCATTGATACGTTGCCAGCGCCGGCTGGACAATTTTTCCGTAAAAGGCATCGTGTTCTTCCTGCGTATAATTATACCCGTCGGGACGCCGGACATCTGCGTTCCATCTGCCAAAATCCTGCCCCAGACCTTTTGCCGTCATCCATGCCTGGGTTTGGTCAATCATCTCGCGGGCGCCTTTTATGGAATCTTTTTCGTACGCGTCAAAATGTACGAAAAATTCCCAGCCGGTCGTACCGCCGCCGCCTATGCCGGATACGCTGCCCATGTCGGAATCGCCGCCTACAGCAGCCACGGCCGTACTTTCAAGTTCCAGTTTTGCCTTAAGCGCCGCCGCCTCTTCCATCAAAGGAGCCGCAACGAATACATTGGGGGAAAGGCCGAAGTTTCCTTCGTATGCTCCGCAGAGCGTATAATTGTAGTTTTTGCGTCCCAGCCGGAGCAGGTACAGCTTAACAAAATCTTCAGTATCAGGCTGTAGGTAGTATTCAGACTTATGCGCTCCTATCTGGTCCAGTATCGCGTCAAACGCCTTCTCCTTATAGTCGAGATCGCGCTCCGTAAATCCGGCAATTATAACCTGTACATCTATTTTCATCCGCTCGTTCTGTTCTTTAATATAGGGATCCTCCATTAAACCGGCAAGATCACAGAACTGTTTCTCCGGATGTGTCAGTATTTCGACCATGGCCGTTTTTATATTCCTGCCGAACATATTGAATTGCCGGTGTGCCAGGTAACAGATGTCCGCTTCATAAAACAGGCGAAACCCTTCCGCATAAGCGTCCCAGTCCGGAAAGCAGACCGTATAGGCGCGGATGTTATCCAGATGATCCGCGAAATATACCGGCGCGGTTCCCCTGACGGGGATCCACTTTGGACCCGGCCAGGGATGGAGGCGTACCGCTACTTTGGTACATACTCCCATGGTACCTGCCGTACCGGTCCACCCGCGGAAAATCGCCCGTACACTGGGACCGGGACCTTCGCCGCAAAACCAGGACCCGTCGGCGCCCAGCGTACCCGTCCTGACGATCTCACCGTCCGGGAGCACCCATTCGGCCCCAAGCAAATTTTCACTGGCAATACCCATAAAAATGGAACTCGGACCGAAACCAACCCAGCCCGCAGTCCCTGCCAAAGTCGAACTCGAGCAGCCAACGCCCGCGATGTTAAGATTGAGCCCCTGCTTCATTGCTTCCACCTGGACGGTACCTCCGACGGCAAACGGCTCGACCACGGCCATCATGTTTTTTGCGTCAATTTCAACCTTATCCATACGGATCATATCCAGTTGAATGGCGTTATCGCTGCCGATAAACCCCATTGCCGCCCAGAATGTTGAAGCCGCCTTGAAATCAATCTTGTACTTGTTGCAGAGTTTGATGATCCGCTGAACTTCCTCAACGCTTCCCGGAAGGACAACAGCCTGGGGTTTCGGGGTTCTGTGGTCATACGGTCCGTAGTGAGCGGAAGACTGTGCCGTGATGCACCGGTAGTTTTCGGTAACGGCGGGATCTTCGGAGATGTTTTTTGCGCCGACAATATCCTCAAAAGCCCGGTATACTTCTCTTTCCAAAGCCATTTTTCTTTCTCCCTATAATAATGACTGAGCAGCAAGATCCATAATATCGGCTACACCCATCGTCCCGCCGTTTTCGGCGCATGCAGCCTTCAAATTGATCCCGCACCAGGGACACCCGGTTACAATCGTCTGCGCCCCTGTTGACAAAGCTTCCGCCACGCGCTCCGAGGCAACGGCAGATGCATAGGTTTTATTAAACAAGCCGCAACCACCCCCGGCGCCGCAGCACCAGCTGTTTTCCCTGATTCGTTCCATCTCGATAAGACGCACTCCCGGAATGGCGTTCAGAATTTTCCTGGGCGCATCGTAGATACCGCAGGTACCCGCATACCGCGGCCTCGGAGGATCCCATGTATGGATTTGATTGAGCACTTTTTTTTCAACGCCATCCCAGGCTTCAAAAGGTTCGCCGAGCCGGCCAAGATGACAGGGATCATGATACGTGACGGTTACATTCAGGTCTTTCTTGAATTTCAGTTTCCCATCTTTTATCAACTCCCCTACCAGCTCGGATGTGTGAACAACCTTGATAGTATACCCTAACGCGGCATATTGGCGTTTGATTGCATGATAACAATCGCTACAGGGAGTCACGATTGTTATTCCCCGGACTTTTGTCCATATCTTTGCGTTATGCCCGGCCTCCTGTTCAAAAGCTTTCCTAAACCCCATTTGCTTTGCCCTGCCGCCGCAGCACATATCGCCGCTGCCGAAAAACCCGAGATCAACGCCCGCATTCAGGAGAATTTTTACCTGCAGCCGGGCCTTGCTTTGCAAATCCGGATTATATGCGTACTGGCATCCCGGAAAAAATGCATAAGCCGCCGTTTCACCTGCGGAAAGGTCTTTCAGTTTAAGTTCCGATGCCCATGCCGTCCGGTCTTCTTTTTTTACTGCGGGCAACATGGTTTTCCGGCCCGATAATTGGCGGACGGCGGCTTCCAGTTCCGGCGGCGCAAGGCCTTTTTCTACCGCCCGTTCTTTCAGCGCAATATTATGGGCCAAAGGTTCAAGATTGAACCGCGTTATCTTACACGCGATGTCGCAAGCGCCGCAGGCCTGACAGTTGAAGACAGCGTCAACGGCCTGCCCGCCCCATTCCACATAACCGTCTTGGAGGGTCTGACCCAGTTGAAAACGTCCCCGGGCGGAGTACGTATTAAAGTTGTGATACCAAACGCTTGGACAGTTACGGCCAAAGCGATGGCTCTTTATTTTCTCGAAAGGAACAAATTTACAACCCAGGCAATTGGAACAGCGTTCCTGCATTGGCCTAAAATCCTCAAGCGTAGCTTCATAACCTTTTAGCGGCATTTTATATCCTCCTCTCCGTCAAACAGCCAATTTCCCGGGATTCATAATATCATTCGGATCAAAGATCCCCTGTAATTTTTTTAACACCGATAGTGATTGGGCATCCTTGTTAAGCTGGATTTTTGCCCATTGTCCGTAAGGCCGGGAGAAATACCCGCCCAGTTTCGAAACCGAAACGCTGACTGTTTTGACCATTTCTTTTACCCGTTCCGTCTGCCTGGCACTGTCGGGATTGTAGGGAAAAGTAAACTCTATGTGATAACTGCTGCCAAGGTGCTTGGGTTGTATGTATATGCCGATATCTTCCGTCGGATAATTATAACGTTCGGCAATCTCCCGTACCGCTCCGAGAAAACGGCCCACCGTGTCCAACTGTGTAAGAAAGAATACGTTCTGATGAGATCCGGCGTAAATGTCTTTCCAATACATGCCGGCACAAGTACCGGTAACTTCCCTGTAAAGCGAGTTTCCGCTGAGGTTGGCGATGCCTTCACACAAATCCAGGCCGACACCCTGGGCGATATCAATAAGATCCTCCGACCGGGCTTTAAAACGTACTTCCGGAACAAGTTCCCTGCCGGCAACTCCAACGGCAACAATCCACGACGGAAAGGATTCTTTCAGCTTTGATATCTCATCCGGGGTTTGCCCGACAATGTTCGCAAGCTGACTGCCGTTAAGGATGAATAATTCATCAGGGAAACGGGTCCACATCGCCCTGCGAACAAAATCTGTCAATTGTCCAAAATCCTTGGCTTCGGCCAGGTACAGTTGATGGATAAGGGGTTTTACCGCGGTCTTCAGCGACGCCCAGGTTACAATACCCATACTGCCCTGCGCCTGTGTCACCAGCCGGTAATAATCGAGCATCCACGGACCCATATACTGAACTTGCCACATTTGTTTTTCCCATTGAGTTTTCAGATCCCTGGGACCCCCTGCGGCTTCGCCGGTATACATTCTGGTCCCGTCTCCCCACGTAACCTCCACGCAACGCAAAGGGTCAAAAAAAGACCATTGAATCATGGGATTGAGCCTCGGTACGGCTTCAAGTACGTCCGTCAGAACAGACTGGCCCGCTTTCGGTTTTAAGCTGCCGGCGATAACCATATTATGTTTTGCCAATTCCGCGTTCAAGGCGTCGTAAGTAACCCCCGGTTCAACAACCGCCATCCTCTGCTGACGGTTAACGTTAAGAATTTTATTCATCCCCGAAAGATCGACAACGACGCCTTCAGGAACGCTTGGGACGCTGTCTCCCCGAAGCTTTACCCCGGTAGAACTTACAGGAATCAGAGGGGTCATCGTTTCATTGGCCCATGCAACAAGGGATCCAACCTGCTCCGCATTCTTTGGCTTGACGATAAATCGCGGCCTAAAAAGCAAATCAAAACTGTGAGTTTCTGTATATGATGCAAGCGTTTCGGGATCATCGATCACGCCGGCCTGCCCGCAAATAGCCTGGAGACTGTTTTTCATGGATATAAACCTGCTCCCCTAAAACTATAATTGAATGAGACTGTTTCAATATATCAAATTTGAAACAGCAACCCTGGATGTAGTATGAAAAACCGTACCTTGGGGCCGGTTTTTCCGACGCCGGCTTCAAAACTAACAGGGTTTTGAAACCGGCTCAAATTTTAAACAGGAAGAAGTGTTTTCTGACATCAGAACACAATTTCTTCCTGCTTTTACAACCACTATGCTTCGGCTTGTTTCCGCGAATTTTGCGCAACGCCCCAGATAAGGGTAATAATGCCCATCACCCCGAAAAGAATCGCCCCGAAGATAAAAACATTCCGCGTAAGATCGGTCCCAAACAGCCCGGCTACTGCCAGAGAAATATACGGACAGATATACGAACCGATGTTCTGACCGCAGGTGGTCAGCGCTATCGCCAGTGGTATGGCAATGGGAGCTACGGACATGGCCGTCGCCGTCATTACGCTGGCCATGACGATGGAAACGCAGGCCCCGTAAAGAAAACTCCCGACAATCGTTACCGCCACATTTCCCGAAAACCCGACAAGCAGATACGCCGCCACACCAACGAACAATCCTATACTCAAAGTCGTATTTTTAGCGGCGCTGTTGAGTTTCCCGTACACGAGGCCCGTCAAAAATCCACCGATAGCGAAAATCATGGTTCCCCATCCGGCGACCCCGGCATCGCCGATATTGTGTTCAGCCATATACAAAGCCAAAAACTGCGCCAGAATCATTCCTCCGAAGAAAAAAATCGTCAACGTGATCGCCCAACATATTGCGGCCCCTGTCAACCGGACCTTTTCCACGGGCGCGCCGCCTCCCCCTTTCTGTTTACTCAGCGGCTTATCCATCGGCAGGAAAAGCAGAACGACAATCAACGACAGAATGGCAAGAAGATGAACATAAAATGTTCCGTTCCATCCCCCAAATCTCGCAAGATAGCCGCTGGCAAACATCATGACCGCGGCGCCGATCATCTGCGCCGATGTCTGAAGTCCCATCACCTTTTGTCTTTCCGCGCCTTCAAAATGCATACCTACAAGGGCGGAAGACAATGTCTGGGCCAAACCAACCCCGACGCCAAAAATAATCCTCATTACGAGAATCGTTGAAAAATCACTCATGAACGCCGGAAGAATACCGCCGACAATAAAACACAATATTCCGATAACAACAAGGACTTTAATGGGAATGTACTCCTGTAACTTACCCGCCACAATGGTTACAATAATAATCGGAATTGAAGGGAGGGCGATAAGGGCGTTAATATCCTTGCCGGGAAAATGCTGAGCAATCACACCCATGCCGCCGGCGATGGCAATGACGCCCATCATCAAAATCGAAAAACTATAGATTGCCAGTTTAACTTTTTCATTCGACTGTTCCATCGGAAAACCTCCTGATTCATTCAACACAACACTGTATTTCGTTTATATATGGAGCTTCTTGCAAAACCCGGTTGGTTTTGCTGAAGCTCTTGCAGTTTTTCGGCCTACGGCCTACAAAACTGCTTTTTTCAGTGCTTGCTCTTTCAAAACTGAAGTTTTGAAAGAGCCTCTATGTTTTCCCAAAACTTTAATTTTTGTTTAGGAAAACAACCCCGGATCGAATGGAGAAGCGGACTTTCGCCGCTTCTTCCGCATGCAAATCAAAAAGCGCCCCGGCTTTTGATTCGGTTAAAACGGATATTGTTGTTTTTTGATGTCCATTGTTACCCAGCGTACATCCGTAAATTCTTCCCAGGAATACCGGCCGCCCTCTCTACCCATGCCGCTTTCTTTCAAGCCTCCGAAAGGCGCCACCGAATCCGCATCAACCGTACCACTGTTCACATGGACCATCCCTGCTTCCATGCCATTGGCAAGATACATCGCTTTTTCGTAGTCGGAAGTAATAATGCCGGAAGACAGCCCGTACCGCGTATCGTTGGCTACGGCCAATGCTTCTTTTTCATCCTTTACGGGAATGACGGAAGCAACCGGGCCAAAAGTTTCTTCGTAATAGATGTCCATATCGGGCTTTATGTTCTTCAACACTGTGGGTTTATAAACACGGCCCTCGTAGGTACCACCCGTCAAAAGTTTTGCTCCCTTGTTCACCGCATCGGTAACATGCGCATGAATGGATTCTACCTGCCTGTCGCTGATAACCGGACCGATAAACGTCGCAGGGTTGGAGGGATCGCCCGACAGAAGATGTGAAACAAACTCCGCAAGGCTTGCGGCAAATTCATCGGCGATTTTTTCCTCTACTATGATCCGGTCCGCCGACATACAAATTTCCCCCTGATGCATGAAAGCGCTCATAATCGTGGTTTTAACGGCGTATTCCATATTGGCGTCAGCCAGAATGATCAGCGGGTTCTTGCCGCCGAGTTCAAGATAATATTGCTTGAAATTCTTGGCGGCTGTTTCTGCCACATGACGGCCGGTTTCCGTTGACCCGGTAACCGCGACATACGAACAGCGCTTATCGGCTATCAGCAGATCGCCCAAGGCCCCGCCCGGACCCGTGATTACGTTCATCGCCCCTGCAGGAAAGCCGGCTTCGTGAAACAACTCGGCCGCCTTTAGCCCGATAGCCGGCGTCTCGCTTGACGGTTTATGTACAACAGTATTCCCCGTAGCCAATCCATAAGCAATCTTGTACATGGACAGTATCAGGGGAAAGTTCCATGGTGAAATTGTTACGATAGTGCCGCGGGGCTTACGGACGCTCATATTAAAACGCCCTGGATTTGTATGAAATGTTTCCCCCATAACCAGTTTGCTGTCCCCTGCTGCCGTGTATAACAAATCTACCGTTGCGTCAATCTCAAACATCGCCTTGCCGAATGAGCTCCCGCCTTCGTGGGTAAGTATGTCGGCAAATTCGGCGCGCTTTGCTTCCAAAATCCTTGCGGCCTCCATCAACTTTCTGCCGCGAACAGGCGGCGGCGTAGCCGACCATTCTTCCCTTGCCTTATACGCGGCCGCCATGGCAAGTTCTACATCTTTGGCGCCCGCTTTTGGAATTTTTCCAAATACCTCGCCCGAATACGGATCAAGATCATCAAATGTCTCTCCGTTTGCCGATCCTACCCATTGTCCGCCGATATACATCTTATAATCTTTCATAAAAACCTCCTCTCGCACAATATTCCTCATCTCGTAATATAGAGATGATAATAATTGCGGAAGCAATTATTACAAATCTATCCTCAAGCACATTAATACGCCGGAAAACTTCGTGATTTTTACAGATCATTTGGAACCCCTGAAAACCAGCCGGGGTTTTCAGGGGTTCCTTTAACCTTAAACATGAAAATATTATCACCCCGGTTTCGGATGGTTGTCAACTAATTTTTTTAAATTTTTTTGTATTTAGAAAGAAATATTTTATAAATATTTATTCATAAAATATGACAAATATTGCATAAAAATTGATTTTAACCAGCGAAAACGGCATTTATTTATGTATAAATATACTTTTTGAAAAAATTTTACCATTTTAGCATAATATATTCGGTATTATATTAGGTAATATATTTTGTTTTTTTGACAAAAAAATAATTTTTTTCTTGACTTCAAGATACGTGATGATATACTAAATCAATTAGGTGAATCAATTTTGTCAATTTGATTCATCGATTCATCATTGAAGCTTTTTCATGTTATTTTCATGTTAATTGAAAAAGCCTCATCATATTTTGGAAGGAGGCATTCCTATGAAAATCACAGCTGCTGTTACAAGAAGCAAGGGTGAGCTGGTCATTGAACAAGCCGACCTTGCCCCGCCAAAACAATCGGAAGTATTGGTCAAGATCCTGGCCGCCGGCGTATGTCATACCGACGCAGCGGGAATTCAGGGGTTTATCCCGTGGATCACGTATCCCCAGGTTTTCGGCCACGAAGGAGTTGGCATCGTGGAGGAAGTTGGCGACGCCGTAGACTCGCTAAAGCCCGGCGACCGTGTTGCACTAACCTTTCCTTCCTGTGGTCATTGTGGTTTCTGTCTTGACGGGGCGCCCTACGCCTGCGATCACCTGAACGAGCTTTTCTTCAGCGGCGCCTACAAAGACGGGACACGGCGTATCAGTCTGAACGGCGAAGCCATCGGTTCGTTCTTTGCACAGGGGTCGTTTGCGACATACGCCATTGTTGACGCCCGGAACGCCGTTAAAGTTACAGGCGTTCCTGACGACCGCCTGAAATACCTCTGTTCCATGGGCTGTGGAGTTCAGACGGGCGCCGGGATGGTTTTCAACCGCTGCAAACCGGAACCCGGAACTTCTCTGGTTGTCTTCGGCTGCGGCGGTGTCGGAATGAGCGCGATCATGGCTGCGGCAATATCGGGCTGTACGGAAATAATCGCCGTTGACGTCGTTCCTTCACGTCTTAACCTAGCGTTGGAACTGGGCGCGACGAAAATCATCAATGTGGCGGAAACGAAGGATGTCGTTGCCAGGATTCAGGAAATCACGAACGATGGCGCCCACTACGCCGTAGAATCATCCGGCATCCCCGACTGTTCTCTACAGGCTCTCCTGTGTCTACGACGTCTTGGAACGGCCGTCGTTTGCAGCGTTACGGGACCGGCAGAGATCAGCGTTCCTATCGAAATGGGTCTTATGAATCCCAGCAAAAATTTTATAGGGCTGACGGAAGGCGGATCAAATCCGCAGGTATTTATCCCAAAACTCGTTGAATATTTCAAAGCGGGCCGGCTGCCGATCGACAAACTTGTAAAATTCTATGACTTCAAAGACATCAACCGGGCTTTTGAAGATTCACATTCAGGGGCCGCCATCAAGCCGATTTTGCTGTTTGATTAAAAGCTTGCTCCCTATAAGCTCAGTACATAATGCCGGTAGATTACCGGTCCAATTCACGGAGGTTCGTCATGGCTATTGAGAAGCTGAAACCTTTCATAAACGGGAAGTTTATGGAAAGCTCAAGTGGGAAGTATATGGAGATTTACGATCCGTCAACCGGAGAAGTAATCGCCGAGACGCCCTGTTGTACCACGGCAGAAGTGGAAAGCGCCGTCACGGCTGCCAGAACTGCTTTTCCCAAATGGAGTAATACGCCCTGCCCAAAACGGGTGGAAGTTTTATATAAATTTCGGTATCTCCTGATACAGAACATGGATGAACTTACCTATATGCTCTGTCGGGAAAACGGTAAAAACTGGGAAGAAGCCAAGGGAGACATCCTTAAAGTAAAGGAACCGGTGGAAGTAGCCTGCGGGGCGCCCTCCCTGATGATGGGAGAATCCTTAATGAACATTACTCAGGGTTTTGATTCTACCCTCTACCGGGAACCTATCGGCGTTTTTGCGGGGATTGCCCCGTTTAACTTTCCGGCCATGATCCCCATGGGCTGGATGATGCCCATGTGCATTGCCGCCGGAAACACACTGGTACTCAAAGCCGCTTCCATGACACCCATGACTTCTCTGCGTTTGGCGGCCCTGCTTCAGGAAGCGGGCCTTCCCGACGGCGTGGTCAACATCGTTACCTGTTCCCGAAAAGAAGCGGAACTGCTTCTCACCCATCCTGACGTTAAAGGGATTACCTTTGTAGGGTCTACTTCTATAGGCCGCCATGTGTACACTACAGCCGCAGCCAACGGTAAACGGGTACAATGCCTCTGCGAAGCGAAGAATCACGCTCTGGTACTGGCGGATGCTCCCGTTGCCCGAAGCGCCGCGGGGATCATCAACTCTGCCTTCGGCTGTGCCGGTGAACGCTGTATGGCCCTTCCCGCCATCGCCGTTGAGGAAAGTATCGCTGACCGGCTTGTCGAAGAATTGGTCAAACAGGTAAAAACGAAAAAGATCGGGCCAGCCTATGACAAGACCACCGATCTTGGTCCTGTTGTTACCGCGGATCATAAAAAGTTTGTACTGGACTGGATTGAAAAGGGAATTCAGGAAGGAGCCAGGCTGATTCTGGACGGCCGCAGTATAACTGTACCGGGCCATGAGAAGGGTTTCTATATCGGTCACACAATCTTCGATTATGTTACGCCGGAGATGACCGTGGGGCAAAGTGAGATTTTCGGCCCTGTACTCTGTGTGAAACGGGTAAAGAATTTTGAGGAAGGAATGACCCTGATGAATGCCAATCCCTTTGCCAACGGCTCAGTGATATTTACCCAAAACGGTTACTATGCCAGGGAATTTGCCAAGAGAACCCACGGAGGTATGGTGGGAGTAAACGTAGGTATTCCCGTCCCTGCCGGCATGTTCCCCTTTGCCGGACATAAGCTCTCGTTCTTTGGGGATCTTCACTGCCTGGGCAAAGACGGCCTGCGTTTCTACACAGAAAGCAAAGTTGTTACATCTCATTGGTTTACGGAAGAAGAAGCCATGAAGACCAAGGTTTCTACATGGGACGGCGCTTTATAAAATGCTTTCTTCACGAGATTGGACTTGTTCAACAACCTATTTTACTGAACCCTATCGGCTTCGGGTTGTTGAACAAGTCTCGCAAAATGCTCCGCATTTTGTAGGTTTTATAAGAAAATGGCGGATTTTCCCGTTGGGAGTTTCGGCTTTGCCAAAACTCCACCTGCCCGCCGTTGGCGGACAGCTTTGGAAACAGCGGCATCCATGCCGCCCGGGAACGGG
>JAIROT010000264.1 GCA_031257385.1 Treponema sp. | reverse complement strand
CATTGATGAATGTATATCCAAAACTGATACGGAATATTATACCCGCATTAATTCTCTCATCTCGGAAAACATTCAGAGATTTGATAATGTACTTACTCTAGCTGCTTGATATGTGATATTTTCTTACCTAAAGCAGTATACATCAGTGACTGTATCGCGGTGATGCTGCGTGGTTATGTGGTGGAGATGGGGCCGGTAGAGGCGGTACTTGGGAATCCCCTGCATCCCTATACCCAACTTCTCAAAGAATCGGTTCCCGTTCCTGATCCGGTTGACAAGGAGGCATGGGCTAAGCGGATAGGATTATCGACCCAGGAAGTTAAGGAATATTCGAGGGTTGGCTGTAAATTTGCGGCCCGTTGTCCAAAGGTGACGGATAAATGTCGTCAGGCCGATCCGCCCGATATCGAAGCGGACGGTAGAATCGTTAAATGTTTCCTATACAAGGATAATCATTGGGAGGTTTTATGTTAAGCAAAAAGGAAAACTATCTTCGGGCCATCAAAAGGCAGTCGCCTGAATGGGTACCATCGGTCAATGAAGCACGTATACGGCTTGAGTCAGTTGTGAGGGATTTTCCGGTTGAATTCCCCAACGGAGAAACTGGAAAAGATGATTGGGGTGTTACTTGGTTCAAAGGCGCCGACGGTCCGCATCCTGCCGAAAGAGATTTTGTAATTACCGATATTGAAAAGTGGAGAGACCAAATAAGATTTCCAGATCTGGACAAATATGACTGGAACGTTTCCGCCATGGAGGCAAAAAGTGTAGATCGTAACGAATTCCTGATTCAGGGAGTCAGTGATTACGGCTGTTTTGATCGGCCCTGCAAGCTCCTCGGAGTGGAAGAATGCCTTATGGCTTTTATTACAAACCCTGATGACATGTACGAACTCTGTGGAGCGATTGCCGATTTTAAAATAGAGTTTCATCACCGCCTTTATGATACGATACACATGGATGTTCTTTACTATTGTGAAGACTGGGCTACCCAGACGAGTCTGTTTATTTCCCCGGATCTCTGGCGGAAAATTATCAAACCCCATACAAAACGGATTTATGATGATCTGAAAAAAATGAATGTATTAATAAATCAGCATATCTGCGGAAATGTCAGTTCCATTATAGGTGATATCTGTGAAATGGGCGCCGATATCTGGAATCCCTGTCAGCCTGCAAGTAACGATTTAAAAGCCCTGAAAAAGCAATACGGAAACAGGATATGTTTTGAAGGTGCCATAGACAGCCAGTTCGTGCTTGGCAACCCCGAAAAAGATCTCGATGACGTAAAAGCAGAAGTAAAAAAACGGATTAACGAAATGGCTTTGCCTGATGGCGGTTATCTTGCTGGCCCCAGTCATTGGATCCGTTATGACCAGGCAAAACTAGATGCCATGGAAGAAGCCATACGTGAATACGGCAGGGAAATATATCATAAGGGTATACACATCTGAGGAGGTGGTACTGTGAAAGGGGTAAGAATGCCATGAACCGAATCATAATCAAAGCCCAGGACGGGACAACAAGGATCAGCCGCCATATCTATGGGCATTTTTCCGAACACCTGGGCCGCTGTATTTACGGCGGTTACTGGGTGGGGAATGATCCCGAGGCCGCGGCGGTCATACCCAATATCCGGGGCATACGGAACGACGTGATCGCCGCCCTGCGGCGCATCAATATTCCCAACCTCCGCTGGCCCGGAGGCTGCTTTGCCGATGAGTACCACTGGAAGGACGGCATCGGTCCCATGGAAGAACGGCCCAGGATGATCAACACCCACTGGGGCGGCGTTACCGAGGATAACAGTTTCGGCACTCACGAATTCCTTGACCTCTGTGAATTACTGGACTGCGAGCCCTATATCTGCGGAAATGTCGGCTCCGGCAGTGTGCAGGAACTTTCCCAGTGGGTGGAGTATTGCAACTTTGACGGCGTAAGCCCCATGGCGGACCTGCGCCGGAAAAACGGCCAGGCCGGTCCATGGGGGGTACACTTCTGGGGCATCGGCAACGAAAGCTGGGGTTGCGGCGGAAACATGACGGCGGAATTCTACGCCGATAATTACCGCCGCTACGCGGTATACGCCCGGGACTACGGTAATTCAAAACTCTACAAAATCGCCTGTGGCCCTTCGGGCTCGGACTACGATTGGACCAGGGTGCTGATGGAAAAAACTCAGGGCTGCGGAGGTCCCCCCCTGCTCAACGGTCTTTCCCTTCATTACTACACGGTTCCCGGCGAGTGGTCCTGCAAAGGTTCCGCTACGGAATTTAACGAGGCCCAGTGGTATGTCACCATGCGGAAGGCCTACGTTACCGATGAACTTATCCGCAAACATGGTGCGATCATGGACGAGTATGATCCGAACCACCGGGTAGGTCTGGTGATGGACGAGTGGGGAACCTGGTACGATGTGGAACCGGGGACCAATCCCGGTTTCCTTTATCAACAGAACTCCCTTCGGGATGCCCTGGTAGCGGGGATTCACTTCAACATATTCAATAACCACGCGGAGCGGCTTTTTATGGCCAATATTGCCCAGACCATCAATGTCCTTCAATCGGTGATCCTGACCGAAGGGGCTAAGATGATCCTTACTCCCACTTATCACGCCTTCGACATGTACAAGGTCCATCAGGACGCAGTAAAACTGCCGGTTTATGTGGAAAGCGAAACGGTAAACCGGGGTAGCGAAATGCCCCTTATCAGCGCCAGCGCCTCCCGGGACGAAAGGAACAAGCTGCACCTGTCCCTGACCAACATCGATTCCGGCAGCGAACAGGAACTCAGGGTGGAACTCCGGGGCCTTGATCTAAGCCCATCCGTCAAAATTTCGGGAACGGTTATTGGTTCCGAGCATATTCAGGATTGCAACACCTTTGACGATGACGCTAAAGTAGGTATCAAGAATTTTACCGGAACCTCCCTTGACGGCGCGGCCCTGTGGGTAAGTCTGCCGCCCCATTCCCTGGTTACGCTGGAATTGGGGTAAAACCGGATGCGCCCGGCAAGGCCCTGTCCCCGTTGCGGTGAGGGGGTTCCCATGGTTTTAGGCCCCGAACAATTGGAGGTCCTGGCCTCCGAATGCCCCATACCCGCATCCCTGCGGGCCGGGGAGTCTGTCCTGCGGCGCCGCCTAGCCTGCTGCTCAGGCTGCGGCAGCCTGCGGGAAAAGGTTCTCTGCGCCCACTGCGGTTGTTTTGTGCGGCTCCGGGCGGCGGTCCTGAAAAGCCGGTGTCCCAGCCCTGCCGGGGATAAATGGGCTGTCCTTCCGGATGTCCCCGCCATGCCAGAAGAAGCCCTCCTTTGTCCCGAAAATGGCGCCTGATACGCCCTAAAATGACAATTTATACATTAATTTTCCGATCTGACATTCTGAAACAGTCTCGAATTTAAAAATATTTCCATTTTTCCTGTAAGGCCCTTTCGCTCCCAATCGGCTCATTTCGGGGCTAAAAGCCCCTTCATTCCGCCGATGCTCGCTATCCCCCGCAGGCGACTGAATAGTTACGAAAGACCCATATTATTTGCCGGCGATTTGTTCTATTGACT
>JAIROT010000245.1 GCA_031257385.1 Treponema sp. | reverse complement strand
ACTACCAAGCGTGTAGCGGACTTTCACCGCCTAGTTACTCCCCATGCCGGGCGCACAGGTAGAAAATGCACAAAATTGTGCATTTTCTTTATCATTTGGGCTAAAGCCCCACAGACTCCCGGCGAAAGCGGGTTCTTTGGGGAGCTAAAGGGACGAGGTATGTTGTTCTATGAATGTACAGAAATGCAAAACCGGCAATACCGGATATACTTACAGGCGCATAAGTATATTTTAATGAGAGAAGACCCGCATGAAAAAAAATCGGCTTAACCCCCTTAACGACTACCTGTTTCTCAAAATCATGGGCGAAAAGGGGGACGAAGAACAGCTTTGCGCCTTTCTCAACGCCGTACTGCGGCGTGAAGGGAAGGAGGCGCTACGGGCGTATCAGATGAGGGAGTTGGCCCTGTCTGACCGGACCAGCGGGCTCAACCACGCCAGGGAGGAAGGCCTGCAAAAAGGCAAGCGGGAAATTGCCGCAAAAATGAAAAAGCGCGGAATATCCATGAATATCCATTGATCACATCGCGGAGGATACCGGGCTTTTCGCTGAAGATATAGCAAAATTGTGATGGACAGGCTCTTTGTATATGCCCCTAACCCGGTGTATCAGTCCCCATGGCAGGCAGACAAATCCCCTTTTCTCCCGCACTCGTTTCCTGCATAATCGCAGGCATCAGAGTATGTCATGCCCTGTTCGTGTGGTGTGAATATGCTGTGGGTCAAGTTTAGCCCAGAGCAGCGTCTTCCTTTGTGTAAATTGTGTCCTTTGTGGTTGTAAGTAAACGCACAGGTTTTACCGTCTACTTTTCCATACGCATTGGGCTAATTTGGGCCGCTTTTTAAACTGAGAATTCGACTTGACATCCTCTTCAAAGTCTGATATACTGGCACACAAATGAGAGGTTTACCAGAGTTTAACCGCACAAACTTCTCTCACGCACCGCCGCGGAAGGACACAAGCAACAAGGTGCGCTGTCTCCTCTCTGATTGTTCATACTCCGTTTTCAATCCCCCCCCCCCCCTCGTACATATAGCGTAGTCTCGTTTACATATAATGCTCTATACCGGCATTTCCTGTCTTTGATCCTCAAAGTTGTCTCTTCGGGCAATCCCAAAATCACTTTTTACGATAAAAAAATCCCTTTAGGAGGTAATGATTTGGTCGGGAATTACATCCCTGCGGAGGGGAAACGCCGTGGCGGCACGGCTGGCGGCATATACGATTCCGCCTGATGGCGGCGACCCGCCTTATTATGGACCTTAAAAAAGGAAATAAAACCATTTATAGACAGCACGGTGTTGCTGATAGTGGCTTAAATTTTCAATAAAAAAGAGGAAATGAATATGAGTTTAGAGGATGACATTAGGTACGGCATAAAAAAAGGTATCGAAGACTATAATAAAGAACAAAAATGGAAAGCGGATGTCGCCGCCTACAATGAGTTCAAGAGCAACGTTATTTCCGGTCTTAGGAGACAGGAGCAATGGGCGCAGGAACTCATCGAGAAAGGCGACTATCCTGAGGCAGTCAAAATAGCATGGAGCGTCTACCGCACCGCCAAAACAACAATTAATACTTACAGCGGAGAACATCTCCCATACGTGGAATGTGTTGGCAGCAGCTGGAGAATCTTTGAAGATGCCCTATGGAAATGGGGAAAAGCCTGCGAACAGGGCAGCGAAAAATACCCCAAAGACGAAGCCAAAGCCCTTGAACTCATAAAAGGCGCCGCCTGGTGGGGAAATAAGGATGCGCAGCAAACACTCAAGCAACGGCGCGTCAAATTCGCCAAGAAGGAATTTAGTAATGAAAATGCGTTTTGGCTATTAGGCATACCCTGTGGTGTGGGAGTGAGCTTTCTCGTATCGAACCTTATTGACCTCCAATTGGCCTCCTTTTTATCTCGCTGGCTGATAAAAATTGCGGCCTTTCTTGTGGGTTTTTTTGGCATCGGCTCATATTGTATGTATGATAGTGAAGAAGTTATAAGAGGTTTTTCTATGAAATTAGAACCACTTCAGCTATATCCCCCTAGGAAAAAAACCCTTCGAACCTTTTTTTATCTTATATGTCTTGTTTTCGCGTTTTTTGGCTGGTCAAGCTGGGCATTGCCCCCATTACTGGGATTACCCCGCGATACCATTCCTAATATAGTTGCTTACTACAAAGCGCAAGCAAAAAAACAACCTTTCGCCGGCGATCTTGACGTACTGAGCGAAAATGGCGCAGCAAAAATCTTTCACATAAACTATGGGGAAAATGAGACGGTGATCAGCATTATCCGTACAACCGGTTCCCACAAGGCCGTCTCCATTGCGAAACCGGGTGAAGAAAACAGTTTTTATGTGATCGTGGGAGAAACAAGTTACCCGCTAAAGGAAGCGCGGCTCCGGGATTACGAAGGTGCCGCCGGGGTGGAGCTTGTGTTTGACCCCTTTAAAGACCACATTTTTGACCTTATCGAAGGCAGAGACACCAGCGCCACCGCATGGCAATTCAAAATCGGCGTAGGCGCACCAGGACCAGGGGGCGGCCTCGTGTTCTACGACAAGGGCAGCTACAGCGATGGCTGGCGGTATCTTGAAGCCGCGCCGTCTTACCGCGAGTTCAAAGCCAATTGGAATGCTGCGGTCCGTAAAGTCAGGACACTAAAAATCGGCGGTGAACGCAGATACTCCTGGCGTCTGCCCACTATCGACGAACTTGACCTGATGTATAAGACCCTCAAGGTGAACGGCTTGGACGAGTTTTCCGGCGCATACTACTGGTCGTCCAATGAAGTAAATAAAAATGACGCAGCATTGGTTCTATTTTTCACAAACGCTGAGCAGAGGCGTGGCGGCAAAAAAGGCAAATACCTGATTCGTGCTGTGCGGCAGATTTAGCAATGCAGATGGAGCTTGAAATTAAAGCGGCTTCTTCGGGCGCGGCTCATTATTTGAAGTTGTTCCAAATGTTGAATTTTTGGAACAGACACTAAATAACAAGGAGTATAAAGTGATGAGGAAAATAGTTTTTTGCGTCATTCCCTTAATAATGGTTCTTATGGGGTGTGCAAGCAGTGGATCGGCAGCGGCGGAAACAAAGGGTAATTCCCCCGGTATAGACCTGGACGCGGCAATCAGGGAGGCCGCCGCGCAGATGGGGGGGGAAATCTTCCCGGAGGGACGGAGGTCGCCCTTGTCAGCGTGGCTTCGTCTTCGGCGCAGCTTTCCGAATACATTGTCGGCAGGCTGGAAGCGGCCCTGGTGGGCGGTAAAAAACATTTCGCCAAAGAATAAGGGAAAAGGATATTTTTATGGCTACGCTGGAAGAAGTAAAAAATTATATTTCCACTGCTTATAGACAAAACGGTGTTAATGATAATGGCTTCATTTGGTATATGGTCGAGATTGAAGGGCACCCCTCTCAGCCAGGACTCGTTATGAAAACTACTGATAATACGGGAGTTGAATGGATTAATTTTTTTTCTCCCATTGAAAACCTTTCAGTTGCCCAATTCGATGTTGTCCTTGAAAACTTATGCCTAACACATTATGTCGGTGGATTGATCAAGATTGAAGGAGGGGGATATTTTATACGGTCTTTGCTTCCCCTTGCCATTACACCGCTGGAAGAACTTATAAAGGTTATAACATTTCTTCCTGTTACAGCGGGCGAGCTGAATGTAACTCTATCTGGCAGTGCCGCGAATTGACGCAATAACCGCAGGGGTTGCACTGCTTTCAAGTGGGACCAATACGCTCGGCATATGGGAGGTATTGAGAAAATTGAAGAAGGAACAAAAAAGTTATAAAGAAAAATCATGGAGTACGCCTTATCCGGTCTTTGCGTCCCGTTCGGACATTCTGACGGGGCTTTGAAAACACGAGCTAAGCCGGCGGGCTAAAACGCAAAGGAGGTTTTTATGGATGCTGATTTTTATGTAATGCGCGGCGATGACCGGAAAGAGAAAGGAGAGTATAAAAGCGCCATTGAGGACTATACTCAGGCTATCGGGCTTAAGCAGGATTATGCCGAAGCCTATTACAAGCGCGCCTACGCCTATCTATCCATAAGAGACAATGACAACGTCATCAAGGATTTTTCGCAAGTTATTGACCTTAAACCGGACGATAGGAATATCATGCTAGGAGCATATCACGGTCGCGGTGCAATGTATCTGAGTACACACGAGTATGAAAGCGCTATCGAGGATTTTACCAAGGTTATCGATGACGCTGAAAAGTTCGAAAAAACAAGAAGTTTTTTGGCTGCCAGGGCAGGTGACGCTATAAGCGTTGGCATCAATTACAAAACTACGGGTAGGAGAGCTTATCTCGAGCGCAGTGATGCCTATCGGAGCATGGGCGACTTTGAAAACGCATTTAAGGACATGGAAGGCGCAAGCCAGGCTGGCGATGATTCAGACGAAAATTTCCGAAAGGGCACTATTTATTATAAAAACGATGACTATGACAGCGCGATTGAAGCCTTCCAGCGCAGCGGTTGTAGCTGCAAAGACGAAGCCGTTAAATTGACGAAATCAAAGGCTGTCTCCGGGCATATAAAAAGCGGCAATGAATACCAGAACAAAGGGGACTATAAAAACGCCGCTGATAAATACAAAAAAGCGCTTGGATTTTCTGACCCGGATAATGATCGAGGAAAAATATCTGCTTCCGCCTCGATAGTGAGGGGCAATATCCATTATAAAAACGGCGACTATAAAAAAGCCTTTGAGCAGTACAAAAACGCGCTCGAATTTGACCCGGTTAATGAGACGTTAAAGACGCTAAAACAGAAGTATTTGGAAAGCGGCAATGCCTATTTTCAAAAAGGCGACTATGAAAATGCGGTCAAAGACTATGGGAAGGCGTTCAGGTACGACCTGGACAATGCAGACGCAAAGAATAATCTTATTGCTTCCTATAACTCTCTTGGCGGCGCTTGTTTTGCCAAACAGGACTACAACGGCGCCATTGCGGAATACAAAAAGGCGCTTGCGCTTGACCCAGATAACGAGAGCGTAAAGCGCGGCATGGAAAAAGCCGAAGCGGAAAAAGCGCGGTTCTGTGCGGAACAAAACGAAGCCCTTAAAAAAGCCATGGCCAGAAAAACGGCGCTGTCGTTTCTAATCGGTATACTTGCCGGCGCTATTGCCGGCGCTGCTATCGGCGCTATTGCAGTCTCAATTATCGGTAAATTCGCCGATGCGGGCGGCAACGTGTGGTGGAATAACAGGATTATCGGCGCGGGCATTGTCGCGGCTGCCGGAGCAATTATCGGCATGATTAGCGGTACTTCCGGTAATGCGGGAACCGGCTGGGCTCTCGGCGTAATTCCTGGCGGGCTTGTCGCTGTGGGTGTCCTTGTATACTCCTTTGGCGCAGGCTATGTGAAAGGCGTTGGTACGTTTATTGCTTATCTTATTGCCTCGGCTCTCGTTGGGCTTGTTTTCGGTCTTATCATTGGCGTTATCGGCGCGATTAGCGGCGCTATTGCCGGCGCGGTTGTCAAGAAAGAAAAGCAGGTGATAAAGGCAATGCTCACATCTCCAACTGTAGGAGCAATGTCTGTGAACACTCCTGTTGCGGGAACGGTTCTAAAAAATCTGCTTTCAGAGGGCGCTCATGTCAATTCGGGCGATACAATCATTATCATTGAATCAATGAAGATGGAGCTTGAAATTAAAGCGGCTTCTTCGGGCGCGGTTCATTATTTGAATGCTCCCGGCAATAAAATTGCGGCGGGTGAGCCGATTGCAACAATTTTGTAAGGGGCGCAGAAAGGAACAATGACATGACGGACATGAGGAACAGCTTGCTTTTAAGCGAGGGTACTAGCTTTTGGTTTTACGCCGGTGGTGCGGGCAGTGCGCCGGCCTTCCGGCTTGAAAACCCCGTCCGTTGGACGGGTATATGTGAGCCGCGCTTCGGCGCGGAAAGGAGAAAAATTATGTTGTTTGTCATAAAGGATAAGAGTGACCGTCCTGTCGGCCGCGTGGAAGACGGCGGCGAGATAAAGGATATGAACGGCAGGCATCTGGGCCAGTGGGACAGCGATGGCGATCTTTTTAACTCGTCCGGCAATAAAGTTACCAGACTTGACAGATGCGCCGCAAAGGCTGGCGAAGCATATTATCTGGTGGGCGGGAATTAGCACTGCAAAGCCGGTAGTAACTACGAAGCGAAGATGAACGGCAACAACTATCGGAATAAATCAACATACCCCCGCGTAAGTGGCCGGGGTATGTTGTTCTTATAAGGTGGTTATACCCGGGGTTTAATACCCCGGGGCAAGCCTCGGGGGTATTAAACCGTATAGGCTTCGCCTAATAAAGTATTTCGGAAAAGCCCCCGTCTCGCATAAACGGTATACGGTTTTGCGCTGAAGCGCAACAAACTTTGGATTATGAGGAGTATAAAGTGATGAAGAAAATGGTTTTTTGCATTATCCCCTTACTGATGGTTCTTATGGGGTGCGTTGGGTCCGCGCCGGCAACCAGCTCAGGCAGTCTGTTTACGGCCCCTTCGAAACCGGTGGAAAGTTCCGGCGGAATAAACCTGGACGCGGCAATCAGAGAGGCCGCAGCGCGGATGGGGGAAAATCTTCCGAAAGGGACGGAGGTCGCCCTTGTCAGCGTGGCTTCGTCTTCTGTGCAGCTTTCCGAATACATTATCGGCAGGCTGGAAGCGGCTCTGGTGGGCGGAAAAAAACTCGTTGTGGTAGACCGCGCCAATCTGGACAGGGTTCGTGAAGAACAGGGTTTCCAGCTTTCAGGCGAAGTGGATGACAATTCGGCGAAGGCCATCGGCAAGCTTTTGGGCGCGGGCGCTATTGTAACAGGCGCGTTTGCGGACCTTGGGGATGTGTATAGCCTTACCCTTAAAGCCATCAACATAGAAACCGCTGCGGTAGCGGTTTCGTATCCGGCGGATATTGCCAAGAGCACCCGGATAGAGACGCTACTGGCAAGCGGAGGCGGAGCCGCGGGAACGCAAACGGTACGAAGGGGAACCGCCGGCGGGAGAACGCCGGCACAGGCGGCTCCGCCCGCGGCCCCCGCCTACAAAATCGGCGACACCGGTCCGGCGGGCGGGATTGTGTTCTACGACAAAGGCAATAACTCAGGTGGCTGGCGGTACATGGAAGCCGCGCCGGCTTCAACAGAGGAAAAGGCTGCATGGAGTAAGCGAGGAATACGCGTTGATGGCACAAATGCTGAAATAGGAAGCGGGAAGAAAAATACTCAACTCATAATGGACCAATTTAATCAAAGTGGTGAAATGGGTGCGGCTGTGCTATGCGATGACTTGCTCTATAATGGTTTTGACGACTGGTTTTTACCGAGTTTGTCTGAACTGAGTATGATGTATCGGCAACTCAAACGAAATGAGATAGGTGATTTTTCGTCTGATTGGTATTGGTCATCTAATGATATTGGTCCCGGCCTGTGGCAGAGTGCGGGACGAATAAATTTTAAGGATGGCACGGTAAATAATAGCATGACCCATAATATGGGTACTGAAAGCTATGTCCGCGCTATCCGGCAGTTTTAACTATTCACCCTTTAACTGTTTAAACTTTACCCCCGTAAGGTGTATATTATAATCAACATACCTCGCCTTGAAGGACGGGGTATGTTGTTCTCATGAGATAAAAATGGCCAATGAAACGATAGAATTTGGCGTAAAATGCACTGAGAAATTTATTGGCGAGGTGATATATGGATAATGGAAAATTAAAAGAGTTTGTCCTGATGGAGTTGAAAAAAGAGGTTCCGCAGGAAATAGCGAAGGACGAAAAAAAGGCAAAGGAATTTATATTAAGTAATATTAACGAACCGCTGGTGGATAAACTGATTGCCGAATTCTGTGAGAAAAATCCGCGGGATATGGAAGTATTAAATACGTTTAGATTAAGCGATGAAAAATTAAAAGAGAGTAAGGAAAATATTGATACGGCAATCGCCGATGGCACGGTTGAGCGAATTAAATATAAACAAATTGTCAATCATGCGGGTCTTGCCTATCAATCCGCCGTTATGGACGGATATTTTGATGAGTTGCTCGCTGCTGTGAAACGGTTCGATTGAAATATTTTTAAATATAGAGCCTCATATATGAAACGGGCGCAACGCGCCTCGCCATATCCGCGGACAGCTTTTCAAACAGTAAGCAAAGCCTCTTCCCCGTGTTCGGCAAAATAGTCCCGCCATATCCGCTCAATTCCCGCCAGATTTTCCCCCCGGTTCAGTAAGGTTTTAAGATAATTCCCCCATTTGAGGTTGTCGCAAAAAAAACTGAAAAACCGCCGCGCTCTGGAAAGGTGAAACTCAGGCGGCTGGTGGCGGGCCAGGAGTTCCAAAAAATTCAGGCCGGTTTCCGCAAGGTTTATGTGAAAATTTTCACAAGGGGGATGCTCCCGGCCCTGTGTTTCGAGCAGCCGCGCCTGGGCGAAAAGCCAGGGCTGCCGTACCGCCGCCCGCCCGGCCATAACCGCGTCACAGGGGCCGGCAGCCCGGCGGCACAGGTCCGCCGCGGAAGCGATATCCCCGTTACCGGCCACCGGAATGCCCAGTTCCCGCCGTAATTCGCCCACATAGTCCCAGCGGGCGCTACGCCTGAACTTTTCCCCGGCGGTACGGGGGTGAAGGATGATAAGTTCCGTCCCTTCGGCCTCCAAACGACGGCAAAAACCGGCCAAATATTCAAAATCGTCCTGAAAACCGATGCGCAGTTTGACACTGAGCCGCCGTCTGACTGCCCGCCGGACCCGGGCGATAAGCTCCCCGGCACGGTCTATTGAGGCCATCCAGGCCACTCCGGCGCCGGTTTTACGGATCATTGGGGCCGAACAGCCCAGATTTATGTCGATTCCGGCGCATTCAAGCCGGTCCAGAAGGGCGCCGGCCTTGACAATCTGCCGGGAATCGGCCCCCAGGAGCTGATAGACCAGTTTTTCCGACCGGGGGCCGCCGTCAATATACCAGGATTCGAAGGGACCGCCGGACAAAAGGGCGCCGGCGCTGATCATTTCGGAAAAATAAGCGTCGCAGCCGCCAAAGCCTTCGATAAGCTCCCGCAGGGCGCGATGGCTCAATTCGGCCATTGGGGCAAGAAGAAAAGGTATGCTCATAAACCTGAACTTTATGATACTCTACTTGACTTGTTTCATTCTATGCCATACAGTTAAAGAATAGGAGCGTACCGCATGATAGCAAAGAGTGATATGCCCAGTCTTAACGAGAAAGCCGCTGAAGGGATAAAACCGGAAGGTACTCCGTACCGGGTTCTTATTGTTGACGATTCCATGTTTATCGCAAAACAGCTCGGACAGATTTTTACTTCCGAAGGCTTTGAAGTCGCTGATACCGCGGGAGATGGCGCCCAAGGGGTAGAAAAATACCAAGCCCTGCATCCCAATATTGATCTGGTTACCATGGATATCACCATGCCGGTCATGGATGGGGTTTCCGCGTTGGAAAAAATACTGGAATTTGATAAATCCGCCAACGTGATTATGGTCAGCGCCCTGGGCAAGGAGGACGTGGTTAAAAAATGCCTCCTGATGGGTGCAAAAAGTTATATCGTCAAACCCCTGGACCGGAAAAAAGTACTTGAGCGGGTTGTTTCCGTTTTGAAACGGTAGTTCGATTTATGCAACTATTATGAAAGCCCAACTTATTGCGGAAGGCATTTATTGCCTTCATGCGGATATTCATACCGATGACTTATTTGAGGGAATTTGGCCCATCCCGAAAGGCGTTTCCCTCAATGCCTACATTGTAAAAGGTGAAAAAACCGCCCTCATCGATCTGGTCAGGGACTGGACCGGCGCGCCCGTCCAGCTTGCGGACTGCCTGTCTTCTATCGGTCTGTCTTTTTCAAATATCGATTATCTGATCCTCAACCACCTTGAGCCGGACCACACCGGCTGGCTCAGGGAATTCAGAGAGCGGAATCCGAGGGCGGAAATTCTCGCCACCCGGAAGGGCTGCAGTCTAATCAAAAGTTTTTATAAAATTGAAAACGGACTGCGACCGGTTAAAGACGGGGATACCCTGGATCTGGGGGCCGGCAGGGTTTTGGGTTTTTTTGAAGCCCCCAATGTCCACTGGCCGGAGACCATGGTCACCTGGGATCCGTCCTCCGGCGTCCTGTTTACCTGCGATGCTTTCGGTTCTTTCGGCGCGCTGGGGGACCGTGTTTTTGACGACGAATTCGGGCAGGACGAACACGCCTTCTTTGAGGAAGAGTGCCTGCGCTATTACGCGAATATCGTTTCTTCTTTTTCAGCCTTTGTGGAAAAAGCGGTACAGAAAACGGCGGATCTTCCGATCAAATGCGTCGCTCCCAGCCACGGCATAGTCTGGCGGAGGGATCCGAAAACAATAATCGATCGTTATCTGAAATACGCTTCCTGGGCCAAAGGGCCGGCGGAAAAAAGTATCGCCGTTATCTGGGGTTCCATGTACGGCAATACCGGGATCGGGGTCAACGCCGTCATTCGGGGCATTGAGCGGGAAGGGCTTCCCTATACCAAACGCAGGATACCTGACGAGAATATTTCCTGGGTGCTGATGGACGCCTACAAAAGTTCCGCCCTGGTGCTTGCCATGCCCACCTACGAGTATGCCATGTTTCCTCCAATGTCCTATGTTCTGGACATTTTCCGCCGCAAGCACATTTACGGGAAAAAAGTGCTGCGCATCGGTTCCTGGGGCTGGGTCGGCGGAGCGAAAAAAGACTACGAAGCGGCCATTGCAAACCTCAAATGGGAGAGCATTGAATCCTGCGAATGGCCGGGCTTTCCCGCCGAAGAGGATATTAAGGCGCTGGAAAAACGAGGCGCGGAACTGGCGCGGATGGTAAAGGGCTAATACTTCCGAGGAACTTGTAAAACTGAAGTTTTGCAAGTTCTACCGCTTAAAAATGCACGTTTCGCAGCCATTGGGCGGGAAACTGCAAGGGCCGGTGCAAAATCAGGCGGTTTTGTACCGGCTTTTCCACTATGCTGTTAATGGTGAACGAATCATTAAAATCTGTCTGTTTATGCAATGGGACCGTACTTACCGGTTTTGCCGCCATGGAACGCTGTGCGGTTCTGGTTGAGGACGGCCTTGTTTCCGATGTGTTCTCCCAAAAGCGTTTTGAGCAGCGGCATTTTGAGTCCTCTGTCTATGTTATTGATGTGGGCGGCGCTTATATTGCCCCGGGCTTTATCGACACCCATATTCACGGCATCGGGGGTTACGGGACCGAAGACGCGGGTAATTCCGGAGCCGGAAGCGGAGAGGGTACGGAAGCGGTACTGGCCATGTCCCGGCTTTTGGCGCAAAGGGGAGTGACGGCCTTTAATCCCACCCTGTACCCTTCGGAGCCGGAACATATGCTGCGGGCGGTGCGGGAAATCGCCTCCGCCATAGGCAGGGAAGAAGGCGCGCGGATCATGGGCCTTCACCTGGAGGGGCCTTTTCTTTCGCCGGCGCGGCTGGGAGTGCAGAAGGCCGAAACGGTGCGGCCGGTGGACATTCGTCTGATGGAACAGCTTTGGGAGGCCGCTGCCGGGCGTATTGTCAACATGACCGTTGCCCCGGAATTGAAGGGCATGCGGGAACTGGCTTTGTTTTGCATCAAGAAAGGGATCGTGCTGCAGGCGGGGCACACGGACGCGAAATATGAAAACATGGTGGAGGGTATGCAGGCGGGCATCCTCCATTCAACCCATCTTTTCAACGCCATGAGCCGGCTGGATCACCGGAACCCCAATGCGGTGGGGGCGGTACTTATTCACCCTGAAATGTCCTGCGAGATCATCGCCGACGGTTTCCACATGCATCCGGATCTGTTCAAGCTGCTCCTGCGGGACAAGCCCATCGACAAGATCGTGCTGGTTACCGACGGGCTGAAACCGACCGATCAAACAGCGGGGCTTTTATTGGCCAATCAGGAAGAGGTGTGCTTTCATGACGGCGTTTTCCACCGCGTGTCGGATGACGTGATCGCCGGATCGGGGCTTACCATGATCCGGGGGATTCGTAACCTCGTTGACGGCGGGTTCAGCCTGGAAGACGCTGTAAAGACCGCTTCGTTCAATCCCGCACAGGTTATGCGCTATGTCCGGCAGGGGGCGATCATCCCCGGCCGTCTGGCGGACCTTACCGTGTTTGACCGTAATTTTGACATCCGGCTGGTCATGGTGGGCGGAAAAATCGTTAAAAATCTCTAATTGACTTGTTTGGGCTTTAGCCCAAATGAATGCCCTGTCGTATCAACAACCTCGCCCTAAAGGGACGAGGTATGTTGTTTTGGTAAGGTATTTGTCTCAGGGTACATACCCTTTATAACGCCCTGAAGCTCCCCCGCCGCAAGGCGGGCTCTTGGGTAT
>JAIROT010000242.1 GCA_031257385.1 Treponema sp. | reverse complement strand
AACTGCGGCCGGGGGCCTGGGCTTCCGGTAAAATCACCGCGCGCCGGGGGCTTGATTTGGAACTGAGACTGGCGGAAACGGGGTATTAAACCAGACTTTCGAATCAACAACCTCGCCCTTCAGGGCCAGGGCCGTCCGCCAGGACGGCACATAAATCATGAAGAAAAATTCAGCCCATGTCGTTCATGCGTTCCATGGGGGAGACGATCTCGGTAACGCGGACGCCGAAGTTTTCATCGATTACCACAACCTCTCCCTTGGCAATGAGTTTATGGTTCACGAGGATATCAACCGGCTCGCCGGCGAGTTTGTCCAGTTCGATAATGGTCCCCTCGCCCATGTTGAGTATTTCTTTAATAGGTTTTCTGGTACGCCCCAATTCGACGGTCATCTCCATGTACACGTCCATAATGAGGCCGATATTGCCAGCTTCCTGGGGGCCAAGCCGCGGGGGCATCAGGTTGGGGAACTGCACCGACTGCACACTGGCAGGTCCCATATTTGCCCCCATACCAATGTTGCTCATATTAGGCATCTGCATCCTGCCCATATTGGTCATTCCCATGTTGGGCGCGGCGCCCATTCCGGCGGGAGCGGCCTGAGCGCCGCCGCCCGATAAAGCCCGCCCAATATCTGCGGAAACCGAGGGGCCGAGCACTTCCCAGAGCTGGTAAGTGGTTCCGGTACCCAGATCAAGCTGATAAACCGCGCATGCGAAATCACCGGCGGGCAGGGCCGCCACGGCCTTGGGAACATTGGCCGCTTCGGGAGAACCGGAAGCGATGGACTTGTTGCCGGTTTTGTCGGTCAAAGCGGTTATCTGGGTTCCCACCATCTGGGACACCACCTCGCCGATAACCGACATGGCCATCTCGTCAAGCTGGATGTTTTCCTCTTTGTTCATCACACTGGCGATGGCCCTGGCGCAGTCTTCGGAAATAATAAAAACATGTTCACCGGGAAAACCGGAGGTAAAATCCGCCTTGACAACCGTTACCATGTCGGGAAGCTGGGCGAGAAAACTGTCCCTGCCTGAAAAACTGACCTGCGGCCCCTTGAGGCTTACGGTGGCGCCGGTCATCATGGAAAGGTTTGAGGACTGGGCGTCCACGCTTGCGGAAAGGAAATCCTGCAAAGCCTGCCGGTTCGCGTCCGAACCGCCCGATGCCACGGCGGCAGGGGCGGCCGCCCCCATAATGCTGGATGAGTCTACACCTGCCAGCAAAGCGTCTATTTCATCCTGCGACAGAGCGCCGTCACTCATCATAGCAGTTCTTCTCCTTCAGAAGCGAGCTCTTCGAATTCGTTATGTTCAAGCTCCGCGACTTTTTTGATTACCTGCACCGCCAGTTTTTTTCCGATTACGCCGGGGCGGCACAGGAACTTTTTCTTGCTGCCTATGTTCAGGGAATACGGATCGCCCACGCGGGTATTGTAGAGCCGCACCACATCCCCCATCTGCAGGTAAAGCACATCCCGAACCGGAATATGGATCTTTCCGATTTCAGCTACAACATTAACATCGACAGTTGAGAGCTTCTCCTTTAGAACATTGAGATTCTCGGAGGTGGCATTCCGCCGCACCGACGAATACCAGAACT
The DNA here is from genome assembly GCA_031257385.1 of Treponema sp. Taxonomy (GTDB): domain Bacteria; phylum Spirochaetota; class Spirochaetia; order Treponematales; family Breznakiellaceae; genus WQXQ01. Next base: position 19,313 of record JAIROT010000242.1, on the reverse strand, counting down.
GGGCCGACAGTTTTCCGATGATAGGCTCAATCGTCAGATAGGGAATACAGAAATTCATCATCCCCTCGACCTCGCCCACCTTGGTTTCCAGCGTCACGAGGACCACCATTTCGGTAGGGGGCACAATCTGGGCAAACTGGGGGTTCGTGTCTATCTGCCCCAGCCGGGGCCTGAGGTCAATCACCGTGGTCCAGGCTTCCCGCATATTCCCCAGAATGCGAACGATGATCCCTTCCATAACGGACTGTTCGATGTCGGTGAGTTCGTGCTGGTACTTGGAGCCTTCGCCGACGCCGCCGAAAAGGCGGTCGATAATCGAAAAAGTAATCGCCGGATCGATTTCCAGGATGGCGTTTCCCTTGAGGGGGTCCATGTTGATGATCGCCAGCGTGGTGGGAGTCGGTATGGAGCGGATAAATTCTTCGTAAGTGAGCTGATCTACCGAGGCTACATGCACATGCACCATGCTCCGTAACTGGGCGGAAAGGCTCGTCGTGGTTAAACGGGCAAAGGTCTCGTGCATGATTGAGACCGTGCGTATCTGTTCTTTGGAGAATTTGTCGGGCCGCTTGAAGTCATAGATCTTGATCTTCCGGCTGTCCGCCGCCGGCCTGAAATCCTCAGGCTCGGTATCCCCGGCGTTTATCGCGGTGAGCAGTTGGTCTATTTCGTCCTGGGACAGAACTTCTGTCATGCCTTATCCTACCCGGTTTTCAAAGGGTTGGCAACTATCGCCGTTAAAAGCCCGCTCAATAGATCTCCATCACGTCGAACTTGTCAAACATAATGCTCCGCACCTTGGCGGTATCGAGAAAACGGTCATTCAGAATCGTCTGAATTTCCCGCCTGACCTGCGCGTCTTTTTCCGGAGTCAGGTCCGCGGCGTATTTGCCCTGAAAATAAGTCCGCACAAAATCCCGCAGTTCAACCTGCCGGCTGCTCAGTTCCGCAGAGGCCGCCTGATCCTCAGGATCATAACCGATGTTCATCACCACCGTTACCGAGTACCGCGGCCCGGTAAGGTCCTTGGTATTGACCGTTATCGAGCCTATATTTGTGTAATAGGCGTACACGGGGCGCTTCCCTACATAGGGCGAGGCGGGATCGGTCGTCGATGTCTGGGACTTCCCCCCCCTGTTCATAATATTAAACGTTATAACCGTGACCGTAACAATAAAAATGAGCGCCCCAAGCCCGATAGCGGCAAATTTGAGAATGGTCGGTAATATGCCCCCAATGCCGCCTTTTTTCGGAGAGGGGGCGCCCGCTTCAGGCGCCTCGCCGCCGTCAAGATCCAGTTCTTCACTGTCAGACATGCCCAAATCCTCCCTAATTCAAATTATATGAAAACACCGATTGGCGTACAACACACAAACCCTGCGGAATTTCAGAGTCTCCCCTTATATAATCGGCGTTTTTTCAGGCTGTTTTGAGAGAAAAAGCAGGAAATTGGGTATTAAACCCCGCAAATCCATGTTATACTTTTCCGTATTGCGCTTATGGAACCATTATCAACAACAAGGCTGGATCTGCGCGCCCCGCTTTGCTATGCCGAAGCTCCGGATCTCAAACCCTTTGTGTACGCCGGGGGCGGCGGCCCGCGGGGAGAAGCGGTGTTCTGTTTCGAGCTTGATCCCGGGGAGAGCCGCAGCATTGAGCCCGACCGGAAGCGTTTTTTGGGAGCCCTGGTGTTTGCGGCGCGGGCGGAAGGGGGAGCTGCGGCGCTGCGGATTCCTCCGGGGCAATACCTTTTCTCACAGAAGCGGGAGGCGCTGGGCCGGGAGGACTGTATTGATCTGGCTGTTGAACAGCAAAAAGACGGGTTGTGGGAACGGCTGAAACCTGAAAGCCTGCTCTATCTGCGGTATTTGTTCGAGGACGGAAGCCCCGTAACCCAGCTTTTCAGGCCCTGCGGTTAAGACGGACGCTCTACAGGCGCAGAGTTTCTACCATATAGCGGATATCGGGCCCCCCCTCGGCCTGCCGCCTCATTTCAATCACAAAAACGATGGAATCTCCCCCGCTGTCGGTTATCACTTTTTTGATATGGTAGGAAATGACGCCCTGCCGCTTCACGCTCATGTCGCCGATAGTATAGCTTTCCCGCCGGCCATCGTCCGAAGAACATTCCAGATTGATATAAAAAGACGAGCGCAGGTACTGCCCGCTTCCTTCCGTTGAAGAAACGAGTTTCGCCCGGTAAAATTTACCGGATTCAAAGTATCTGAACTCTATCGTTTCCCCGAAAAGGGAATCCTCGCCGTCCAGGGCTATGTACAGGGGCTGTCCCTGGCCGGAAAAGCTGACTCCGTAGCGGCTCGCAAGGCCCGCGTTTTCGGCGATAAGCCGGTACAGGGCGCCGGAACCGTCCTGTCCGGGGCTTATGGGGCTGTCGTGGGCATAGGAAACCTTGCCGCCGGAAACAAAATCGTTGCGGGCCACATCGACCATAAAAAGGTCCGCCCAGGGTTTGAGCGTCCCGGACCGCACCCCGTATTGGCCAAACATATAGACCCCGCCGTTCGGCGAAAAACCCAAATCCACAAAGGAGGCCGTATCACCCGCCCAAAGACCAACACATATAATCAAGACTCCCGCTGCGGTAAGGAATGTTTTTTTCAACATGGAGGACTCCTCTTTATAAGTATCGGAATTGCGGTCCGTGTCTTGAGAAAAACCGTTCCAGAGACTATGCTTGGTGTATGACCCTTTCCGGCAGAAACGGCCTTTTCAGGGCGGAAATCGTCCTGGCGGCCCTCAGTACGCTCACCGTTATTGCCGCCTCTTTGGTGGTATTCCCCATCTACCCTTCCCTCGAGGCGGAGATCAGCCGCCACTCGGAGGGGCTTTTTCACGTGCTTATCGGCCGTTTTCAGCACATAAACCTCTACGCGGTTCATGCTTCCATAGCCGCATCGGCGCTTTACGCCCTGCTGGTCCTCATCCTGATTTATCATTCTTTTGAGACAACCCGGTCCCCGGAAATACTGTTTGTCTCCTTTTTCGCCGGATCTTTTTCCATTGAAGCGGCGCGGCTCATCCTCCCCCTGCGGGAATTCTACGATATCCCCTCTCTGTACCTGCTTATTTCTTCCCGGATTCTGCTTTTTGGCCGGTTTTTTGGCATTTTTTCCCTTTTTGCCGCCAGCGTGTACGCTTCGGGCCTTGAGGTGCGGAAACAGCGGAACGTCATTTTGGCAATAACCGTGGCCACCCTGATTATCGCCCTGGGGGTTCCCGTCGACACCCAGACCTGGGATTCCAGCCTGAACATGATCATCGGCTACACGTCCCTGTTCCGCCTGATCGAAACCGCCGTCGTCCTCACCACGGTAATCAGTTTTTGTATCGCCGCCTATTCCCGGGGGTCAAAAGAATACTTCGTCATCGGCGCGGGCGCTTTCCTTGCCTTTTTTGGAAGAAACCTGCTCCTCAACGCCGACACCTGGCTCAGCCCCATACCGGGCATCCTGTTCCTGTCCGTCGGCATCTGGTTCATCTGCACCCGGCTGCACAAAATCTATCTGTGGCTGTAAAACAGGGGTTTCGGGCCAAAAGCCTGCGCGGTCCGTGCGGCGCTGACGGCACTCGGCTTGTGGTTCTTTCCCCCTGCATTAGCCGCGTTATACAGAGGAACCTGCCGGAAACGCATGTTTCGCGGTCCTTAGGCGGGAACCGCGGGAGCCGGCGCAAAACCAACCGGGTTTTACAGCAGGGCATTATTTGACGATATACCTTTTTTTGTATATACTTTCAGGGCAGGGAGAAGCACAGTGATCGTTTTTTCATCAAAAGAAGCCATGCCGCTTTCCAAAACGGACTAGTCATGGACAGAGAGCAAATCGCACCCACCAAAAGCAACCTTCTGCGGGTCAAGGAACGGCTGGCCATAGCGGAGGAAGGCTACGATCTTTTGGAGCAGAAGCGGGAAATCCTCGTTATGGAGCTGATGCAGAAGGTTGAGCAGGTAAAAATGCTGGAGCGGGATCTGGATGCCCGTGTTGCGGGGGCCTATCCCTGCCTCAAGCGGATGCTGGTGGTGGTGGGCCGGGAACGGGCGGAACGGCTGGCCCGGAACATCTCTTACCGCTTCGAACTAAAGGAAAAACAGGTTACGGCAGCGGGAATGAAGCTGCCGGGGCTGGAAATTCGCCTTCCCGACGCGGAATTGAAATATTCTCCGGTGAATTCATTTGCCGAATGTGACGAAACCGTGTTAGAATTCTTTGAACTGCTCAAAATATGCACAGAATTGGCGGCGGTCAGGACTATCGCCTGGAGGCTTGCGCGGGAGGTCCGCAAGACCCAGCGGCGGGTGAATGCGCTGGAAAAGATGGTCATTCCCACCGCCTGCGGGACCATGGCGTATATTGAAGCGGCGCTGGAGGAGCGGGACCGGGATTCCTTCTTTACCAGCAAACTACTAAAACGAAAAGGAGTTGCCGGCGCGGCAAAATGAAACCTCTCATCTCCAACATTGTAACGGTTGTCACCGGATCGGACGCCTCCATTCTGGCGGCGAAGTACGCTATTGTTATGGCCAAGTCCTACCGCTGCCGCCTGACGGCGGTCTACGTGGTGGACACGGCAACGATCAGGCAGCTTACCCTGAGCAAAATATTCATCCAGGAAGAAAGCGCCGAATACGAAAAAAGCCTTGAGGCCAACGGCGAGCGCTATCTTTCCTTTGTGGAAGAGCTTGCGCGGGCCAAGGGCGTCAAAATTGAGCGGGAAATCCGCAAAGGCGCAGTATACACCGAGATTCTCACCGCCGCGGACGAGCGTAAGGCGGATCTTATCGTGCTGGGGGGATGGGAAAAGGATCGCAGCGCCAGGGATATCATCAGCCACGCCCACCGGGAGATAATGGTGAACGCCAAGAGATCGGTTCTTCTGGTTAAGGAGCCGAACATCGATCAAATTTACAAGCAGGCATAACATGCGGATAGCGGTAATCAGCGCCCCCTCAATACGGAAAGCCCCGCCGGACTATGTAAAGGCTCTGGTAAAAGGGATGGAATCCATGGGGCACCGTGTCGATCTTATCGACGCCTGGACCGGGGACGGTTTCCGCCTTCCCGGCTACGAATATATCGCCGTGGCGGCGGAGCCGGTTTCCTTTTTCTCCGGGAAGCTCCCCGAAGCGGCGGCCCAAATCCTTTCCGCCGGAAGCGGCCTCGCGGGGAAAAAAAGCGCCGCTTTCGTGAAAAAAAGCGGTCTCTTTACCGGCCGCGCCCTTGCCAACCTCATGCGTGTCATGGAAAAAGAGGGGATGATGATCAACTGGAGCGATATCCTGCTCAATCCTCCCCACGCCGAAGCCCTGGGCAAACGCATCGGCGCTTAAAAGCGGGATGGGCCGTCCGCTAATCGTAAGCCGGGCGGCTTCATATACTTCCCGATAAATTCCTGACTGACCCGCATCAGTTCTTCACCGGGGAGTTCCGCCAGCGCCTTCCAGCCCAGGTCCAGGGTACGTCCTATATCGCGGTTTTCATTTTCGCCCTGCCTGAGAAATATCTGTTCAAACCGTTCCCCGAATTTCAGATAACGTTTGTCGGTGTCGGAGAGTTCTTCCTCACCGATGATCGACGAGAGGTTTCGGACCTGCTTCACCTTTGAATAGGAGGCAAAGAGCTGGCTTGAAAGTTCCTTGTGATCCTCCCTGGTCATGCCTGGTCCGATGCCGTCCTTCATAAGCCGGGAGAGGCTGGGCAGGCCCGCTACCGGCGGGTAGACGCCGCGCTGGAAAAGCTCCCGGTCAAGGACGATTTGGCCTTCGGTGATGTAGCCGGAAAGATCCGGAATGGGATGGCTGATGTCGTCGTTGGGCATGGAGAGAATCGGTATCTGGGTGATGGAGCCGGATGAACCTTTGATTTTTCCGGCCCGCTCGTACAGGGAGGCGAGGTCTGAATAGAGGTAGCCGGGATAACCCTTGCGGCTGGGCACTTCCCCCCGGATAGAGGAAACTTCCCGCAGGGCCTCGCAGTAGTTGGTTATGTCGGTCATTACCACGAGGACATGCATATTTTTTTCATAGGCGAGATATTCGGCGGCGGTAAGGGCGCAGCGGGGGGCCACGAGCCGTTCCAGCGAGGGCGCGTCCGCGAGCGAGAGAAAAACCACCACGCTGGAGAGCACGCCCGAAGATTCAAAGTCATCAAGGAAGAAGCGGGCGACATCGTACTTGACGCCCATGGCGCAGAAAATCACCACGAAGGGTTCGGCTGTCCCGTTAGCCGAAACCGAACCGTCCGTTCCCCGCGCCGGTGAAGCGCCTTCGCCCACGTTCAGGATTTTCGCCTGACGGACTATCTGGGCGGCAAGGCGGTTATGGGGAAGGCCGTTACCGGAAAATATCGGGAGCTTCTGGCCCCGGATAAGGGTGTTCATGCCATCAATGGCGGAGACGCCGGTCTGGATAAAGTCGCGGGGATAGGTGCGGGCATAGGGGTTAATGGGAAGTCCGTTAACGTCCAGGGTAGTTGAGGAAAAAATATCCCCGTAACCGTCGATAGGCTCCCCCAGACCATTGAATATCCTGCCCAAAAGACCGGGGCCGACCCGCAGTTCCATGGGCTTCCCCAGAAATTCCACCCGGCTGTCATCGGCGGAAAGGCCGGTACTGTTGCCGAAGATCTGAACGGCGGCCCAGTCACCGCTCATATCCACCACCCTGCCCAGGCGGCGGCCCTCTTCCCGGTCATAGACCGCCACTACCTCGTTGAAACCGACATTACGGCTGTGGGCGGTGATCACCACCGGGCCTTCTATACGGGTAAGTCCCCGGTATTCGATTCCCCTCATAAGACTTCCCTCGTGCGGTAACTCCGCTCCAGCTCTTCCAGGGCTGAACGCATCTTTCCCTCAAAAGCGTCTAAGGCGGCAAGCGCGTCGTTCCGCACCGTGCTTTTGAGCCGGGACAATCCTTCTTTAAGGCCCGTGCCCGCTATTTTGCTGAGCGGCGCGCCGAGTTTGACGCAGGTTCCGGCGCGCTCGTGGAATTCCATGATCAGTTCCAGAAGCCGCACCTGCTTGGCGGGCACGCAGTACATATCAACCTCATCAAAAGAATTTTGCTGCAAAAAACCGTCCTTGATAATCTCCGAGGTTACCAGGATCAATTTTTGATCATCGGGCAGGGCGTCGGGGCCGATGAGGCGGACGATCTCCGCGAGACGCTGTTCACGTTTCAACAGATCGAGGCACTGCCTGCGGACTTCGGCCCAGCGGGGGTTTACCCGTTCCCACCAGGGCCGCACTTCCCCGGCGTATTCCGAGTAGCTGTCGGTCCAGCTTATCGCCGGGTAATGGCGGGCGTTGGCAAGATCGCGGTCCAGGGCCCAAAAACAGCGGATAAAGCGTTTGGTGTGCTGGGTTACCGGTTCGGAAAAATCGCCGCCCGGAGGGGAGACCGCGCCGATGATCGAAACGGAACCTTCCAGGCCTGAAAGGGCGCGGACGCTGCCGGCCCGTTCGTAGAATTCGGCGAGCCTCGTGGGGAGGTAGGCGGGAAAACCTTCTTCGGCGGGCATCTCTTCCATGCGGCCTGAAAGTTCCCGCAGGGCTTCTGCCCAGCGGCTGGTGGAATCCGCCATGATCGCCACATGGCAGCCCATGTCCCGGTAAAATTCCGCCAGGGTAACGCCGGTATAAATCGAGACTTCACGGGCGGCTACGGGCATATTGGAAGTGTTGGCGATGAGCAGGGTCCGCTCCATAAGGGTACGTCCCGTGCGGGGGTCCTGCAGTTCGGGGAACTCGGTGAGCACGTCGGTCATCTCGTTGCCCCGTTCACCGCAGCCGATATAGATGATCACATCGGCATCGCACCACTTGGCGATAGCGTGCTGGGTCATGGTTTTGCCGGTGCCAAAGCCGCCGGGAATGGCCGCGGCTCCTCCCTTGGACAGGGGGAAAAAGAGATCTATAACCCGCTCGCCGGTAACCAGGGGCTGATCCGGCGAAAGCCGTTTGGCGGAAGGGCGGGGGAGCCGCACCGGCCACCATTGGGCGATGGGGATTTCTTCGCCAAGGCTCGTTTTTGCCGCGGCTTCAAGTACGGTGTAGCCGCCCTCGGCGCTCAAAGCCGTAATGTCGCCGCCTTTTATATTCGGCGGCACCATTATCTTGCACGTAACGCTTTGGGTTTCTTTTACCGCGCCGAGTATCAGGCCCGCGACGGCGGGGACTTTTTCACCGGCGGCGATTCTTGCCGCAAGGCCGGCGTCCGGCACAAAGTACCATTTTTTTTCCATGTCCAGGGGGCTGCCCCGCTCGCCGGGGACCATGAAAGCGCCTCCCCGCTCGTAGAGCAGTTGCAGCGGCCGCTGTATGCCGTCGTAGATCGTTCCCATAAGGCCCGGTCCGAGGAGGGCCGACAGGGGGCGGCCTGTGGATCTGGCGGGAGCGCCCACTTTCAGGCCGGTATTGTCCTCGTACACCTGAATAATCGCCTCGTCGCCCTCAAGTCGGACTATCTCGCCGGTTATCCGTTTTTCCCCTATTTCCACAACGTCAAAGAGGCCGGCGCCGCCCAGGCCCGCGGCGCGGATAATGGGGCCGGATATGCGCCGCACCTGTCCTTCGAATAAGGCCGGACTTGCCCCGGCATTCGCCGCTTGACCGGGATTCAAAGTACTTCCTCCATGTTAAGGGCCGCCGTTCCCAAGAGGGATTCAATCAGTTCCGCCCGTTTTTCACGCAGTAAAAAATCAACGGTTTTATGTATGGAAGCGCTGATCCGCACAAGCCTGTTATCAAGTATTATTTCAGGATAAGGGGAAAGGGCGGGCGTTTCTTCAATAACGCAGTCCTTACCCGGCAGGACCGCTTTCAATATTGTCCCTGCCTCCGCGCGTTCGATTTTATGGATAAGAACGCGGACCCGCTCATCAGAATCGAAAAATTCCGCGCACTCGGCAAGCCGCACTTCGAGTTCTGTTTTAAGAATGGAAAGAACCTTATCCCGGCCAAGGCCCTCGTACCAGGTCTCCACCGCCTGGCGGAGCAGGCTTTCGATTTTTTCCGCTTTTGCCCGGCGCCTGTCCATTGGAAGCCGTGCCAAGATCTCCGCGGCGGCCAGCTTCCGCTGTTCCGCGTATTTTTCGTTTAATGCTTCCAGCGTTTCCCCGATTTTCTTTTCCCAGACTCCGGAGGCTGCCTTTACCGTTTCATCGGCGGCTTTGAGAATCCGGTAGGCTTTTTTCCGGGCGTCTTCCAGGATTTCCCGGTCAAGTATTTCCGTTGATTGCAGTTCTTCCATAACAACCTTTACACGTGCACTCCGATGGCCTCTCGGATCGAATCCACCAGGGTCTTCCTGCCGGGGATTCTTCCCATGATGCCGGGGATCTCTACCACCAGGGGATAGCGGCCGGAGATCTGCCATTTGATCAGCAGATCCTCAAGCCAGCCGGCGATCTCTTCGGTCATGATCAACACCCGGCAGCTATCCGCGCCCGGCAGGGAATCGGGCAACGCCGTGCCCGCCTCCTCAACCCAGCCCTCGGTAATTTTCCGGAATACGGCCGCCGCCTCCGAAGAATCCTTCACGGCGGTTCCGTTGATACCGATAAACCGGAAAGCGGTTACCAGTTCCGGGTCCCCGATAAAAAAATAATCCACCGGCGTCCCTGCCCCGGGCTTTCAGAGGATCATGATCAGCAGGGCGACCAGAAATCCCCAGAGGCAGATGCCTTCCGCGAGGCCCGCGTAAGGCAGGGCCTTTCCGGAAAGATCCGCGTTCTCGCTCATCGCGCCCATTGCGGCCGTACCGATACGGCCCACGGCAATGCCGCCGGCGATACAGGAAATTCCCACCGACAGGGCCGCGGCAAAATACTTCCACACCGAAGCCGGCGGGGCAGCGGTCTCGGCTTCCTGCGCGAACACCGCCGCGCACAAGAACAGCAGCACGCTCACCAGAATCAACACTCTTTTCATTTAATAAACTCCTTGCGTACAGACAGAAACAAAGATAAAATTTTCATTGCTCCGCCTTTTTTCTAAAACGGAACGGCGAAAACTCCACCCCCGTCTCGGTAAAAAACTTGCTGAAAAATTCATAATATTGCAGACGCACCACCTGAATGGCGACAATCATTCCCTCAAGGACGATAATAAGGGCGTTGCCGAAAATCATGATGAGCAGCGCCGAAAGGGAACCCGCGGGACCGGCCCCCGACGCAAGCTCCTCTGAAAAACGGAACACGATATACGAGAGTACCGCATGGGACAGGGCAAAAGCGCCGACACGGAGGAAACTTACGGTGTTGGAAATATAGGTGGAAGCGGTTTCCAGAATCTCCACAAATCCTTCCATAATAAAAGTCATAATACCGTGTTCCAGCACCGGCTTTTCGCGGGCTATGCAGCGCCAGATAGCGGGGCCGAAAAAAATGCAAAGCACGGGGAAGAGGAGGCCGACGAAGTCGGCGTACTCAAAGCGCCCGCCTGAAACGCAGCGGATGGCGATGAATATGGCGTACCAGAAGAGCAGCAATCCCGCGAGTCCGGTCTTTGAGAAAAAAGCGCTTTCATATTTTTTCATTATACACCGGTTTACGATATTGATAAGGAGTCCCAGCGAGTTGAGGATTACCCCGATGCCGATGGTAAAACCAAAAAAATAAAAAAGTTTTTTTACGCTGCCGCCTTTTTCGGCCAGGGGCATGATGTTCAGAATTCGATCCATGGGATGGCCGGTAAGGGCGCCGGTGATCATTCTCGTGGGGGCGACCAAAAGTTCCTCAATAGTAAACACCTCGCCGTTTAAGATGCCCATGATCATTGAGGCGATACCCACAGCGATAAGAGGCGAGGAATATTTGCCGAAGCGGGCAAAAGATTTAAGGCCCCGCCTGCCCGCGAGCAATCCCGCCAGAAAGAGCACAAAGCCCTGGCCCACGTCGCCGAACATGATCCCAAAAAGGATCGTGAAAAAAATTGCCACCAGCGGCGTAGGATCGATGGTTCCGTAAAGCGGCGCGCCGTAGGAAAACACCACCCCCTCAAAGCCTTTCACAAAGGCCCCGTGTTTCAGCGCGACCGGCACCTTCTCGGTACCGTCCCGCACTTCGGGAATATCGTCCGGTTTGTAGGTACGGATCGCCACCCTGCCGGCGCTGATTTTTGAAAGGTCCGCCGCTATGAGCGGAACCGTATCTTCCGGCGTCCAGCCTGAAAGCAGGTAGATGCTCTCGGTCGCGGTGAATTGGGCCTTGAGCTGTTCCGCGGCAAGGGCCATAAGCCATGAAGCGGCAAGCCGCCGCATATCCGGCCCCAGCCCGCTTTTCATCCGCCCTTTTTCCAGGGTTATTTCCGCGATTTCTTTTTCAGCGGCCTTGAGCTGCCCCTCAAGGCCGTAGAGCATTTCCGCCGGAATCCCCTGATAACCTTCCGGTATGGCGATAGGTTCAAACGAGTATTTTTTCAGTTCGGAATCCAGGGCGAAACGTCCCTTTCGGGAACCGGCGGCGAGAATTCTGTCCCCGCCCAGGGGTATGATCACCGCCCGGTCCGACAGGGTCTGCCGCAGTTCAGGCTGACTCTTGGGGTCAAGCCGCCCCACGCGCAGGGTGAGGTAGGAGAGCTGATCCAAATCGGCAAAGGGGGCGTTCAGATTTGAAAAGGCCCTGGCCTCGCTGAAGGTTTCGCTGATCCGCTGCCGCTGCCTGACCGCCTCAATCTCCCGGTTTTTCAGGGCCTCAACGGCGGCGCAGATTTTTTCGCTCCGGGCCTCTTCCGTTTCGCCGGGCATGACGCTGTCCGCTTCCGGCTCGGCGGGAAGTTCCAGCGCGAGGAATTCCGCCGCGGCGCGGAGTTTATCCAGAATATCCCTGATCCTCGCGGAATCTTTTCCCTCTCCCCCCTGCGATTCGGGAAAATGTATCAGCTCATGACGGCCCAGGTATTCGATTACCGCGTTCATATCGGATTTGAGGACCGTCATTTCTATGCGTTTCATTTTGCGGGGGCGTATCACAGCCTGACCTCCAGCAGTTCAAACACATCCCTGCCGGGCATGCCCAGCCCCAGGCCCCCGGCGATACTGGTAAGAAGGTCTTCCTCAAACTGTTTGAGTTTGATATAGCAGAAGACCGTGCTGACCGCGAAGGGCATATTGTGGAAACAGTGCATGGCCAGTTGGTACAGGTATTCGGAGGCGGCGTTCTGAAAATACCTCGGCTCCGCCTGCCACATCTCGCCGGGTTTTTCGGGGTTAAGAAATTTTTCCCATCTCCAGGAGCGCCAGGGAGAGCGGAGGTCCAGGGGCAGTTCCAGGGATTCAAAAGCCTCGGCGGCAAGGGCGATTTCTTTTACGCGGGGAGCTTCCCTTTTATGCTCCGGCAAATCTCCAGGTATCTTTTCAAGGCCCACCCGCATTTTAATGTCCATCAGGTGCTTTTTGGTTTCGGCGGAATTTTTTTTGAAATAGGTGCGGAGCCTGAGCGCCCATACGCAATTCCGCAGGGATATTTCTTCGGCGAGAATACGCTCGGCAAAGGCCCGATCCTCTCCCAAAAGATGCCGGAGGCTTTTTTTAAGGGCAGTGTAATAACGCAGGTCAAGTTCGGTTTCAAGGGCTGTAAGATCGAACTTGCCCGTTTCGATGGCCCTGATATTCCCGTCAAGCATGAATTCGAATTCGGTGCCGGTGAGCATGGCCGCAAGATCGGGAAAGGCTTCAAAACGCACGGTCCTGAAACGGCCGATATCACAGAGGGCGGGAAGGGTCTTGATGCCCCCGGCGAGGTAATGCAGGCAGGTTTTGAGATCTCCGTACTCATAAGAACGGAGCTGGCGGACCAGCAGCTCAGGCGGTTTCGCATAAGAATTGATCACCGAAAGAATCTGCTTCACCGCCCGTTTGACAATGCGGCTTTCAAGATCGACTAACAGTTCCCGCCCGGGCAGTTCCCGCTTAAGCTCCGGAAAAACCAGACGGTCAAACTCACTGAGGGATCTGGGTCCCGAAAGGGCGGAAATGCGCCTTCCCACAAATGACTTGCCGATAATTCCACAGGCCTTGGTGTAAGCGTAGGCCCGTTCTCCCGCATCAGGCATATCCTTCCCCGCCGGACAGAAAACCTTCCAGGGACGCGGCAAAGCGGCCCGTGTCCGCGTTAATGGCGTTTAATTTTTCTCTGTAGGCTTCAAGTTCTTTTTGGTATTGATCCCTCACTTGATCTTTTTCTTTTTGAAATTCCGCTTCCAGCCTTTCGGCCTCAGCGCGGTAACGCTCCTCATAATCCGCGCGGTTTTGCTTTTCACCTTCGGCCACCCGCCGGTCCGCTTCCGCCTGGGCGTCGTTTACCAGGGCGGCAGCCTCAGCCTCAATTTTCAGCAGATGACCAAGGATCTCTTCGTCGTTCATCACACGTCAATCCATGGCCGCAAGCACATCTTCGTATTTGCAGATAACTTTGTGCGCGCTCTGGGCATCTTTCTGGGATTGCAGATCAATGTAAAACTGGGGATTTTCCAGCAGTTCCGCAAGACGTTTTAATATCCGCAGGTGCTTTTCCGAATCTTTCTGGGGGGTTACCATCATAAACAGCAGATACACCGGCTCGCCGTCCAGAGCGTCGTAATCAACCCCTTTACGGGAAATCCCCAGCACGCCCCGGACCGTATCCACCGCGTTGGTCTTGCCGTGGGGGATGGCGATCCCCTTGTGGATACCGGTAGACATTTTCGCCTCCCGTTCCCGCAGGGCCTCAAGCATCTCCTCCCTGATATTTGTTTTTGCACTCTGACAGAAATAGTCTGCCAGTTCCTCAAAAGCCTCGTCTTTATCTTCCGCCTCCAAATCAAGTTTAATGAATTCAGGCGAAAACACCTCGTATAGGAACATTTGAACCTCCGGCCTGCGCCTTAATTTTCCGTTTCGGCGGCGTCCCCGGCGGGGCTTTCCGTGCCGGGCGGATTCAGTTCCTCGTCAAGCCAGTTGCTCCCCGCCGCCTCGGTGGAAAGCTGCCGTCCCGCGGACTCAACCCCGCTGCCGCCGGGCGTCCGGTTCAAAAGGGCCAGCCCCAGGCTTATAATCAGGAACAAAGCTCCAAGGACGGTAGTAGCCCTGGTAAGCACATTCCCCGAGCGGGAGCCAAAAGCCGAACCGCTGCCGCCGGCAAAGATACCGCCCAGGCTGTCGCCTTCTTCATTTTGAAGCAACACCAGCAATATGAGCAGAATCGCCACAATAACGAAAACAACCAAAAGAACGATGCCAAGTATCCCCATCTGTTAAACTCCGATTTGAAAAGTACGGCGTTCCCCCGGTAAGGGCAAAACGCAGTCTGTACAGTCATTTTATCGAAAGGGGAGAACTTATGCAAGGACACGAATGCCTGCGCCGCATCGGACAGGAAATATATGGACAACAAAAAAAACAGCCGGTTTTTAGCGGCTCCCTATAGCCTGTCCGGAAACCAAAGGGGTTCCCGGACAGGCGGACCGCTAAAGCGGCATTACGGTTTGTAGAGCCGGGCGGCGTTGGCGGAGGTTACCATTTCTGACTTGACTTCGTACTGTTTTTCAGGCACAAAGGAAGGATCGGTAAGTATCTTGTAACCGATTTCCACTGCCTTATCCGTGCAGAGCGGATAGGTAAAGGTGGCAGCCATCATACCGTCCAGTACCTTCTTAATGGCGCCTTCGGGACCGTTAAGTCCGTCCACGCCGATAAAGATCATTTCTTTTTCACGGCCCAGCGCCTGCGCCGCTATATAGGCGCCGACAGCCATGGGGTCGTTGTGTCCATAAAGGACATCGATCTGATCCTGGGTACGAAGGATTTCGGTCATCCGATCCTTCGCCTGATCCTGCAGCCAGCTGCATTCCGCTTTTGCCGCCTGCCTGATGTTCGGATACGCTTTGAGTACATCCCAGGCGCCGTTATTCCGGTTCGTCTCACCCTCGACGCCCAGGAGTCCCTGCATGTCAACCACATTTCCCCGGGGCTCGCCGTACTTCCTGGTCAGATAATCGACAATGAATTCACCGGCAAGTTTACCGATAGAATAATTGTCGGACATAATCCAGGTAGTAAAGTTATCATGGTTTTCAATGTCCCGCTCCAGGCAAATAACCGGAATACCCGCTCTCTTGGCTCTGCCCACCACGTCATTCAGCGGGGCCCGCTCATTCGGCGCGACGATCAACAGATCCGGCTCACGGCGAATCGCCGTCTCAATCTGGGAAACCTGGGTGGAATTGTCCTGCTGGGCGTCCATAATCTCAAAGGTCACTTCGGGATACTGTGCCCACAGAGCCTGGAACGACGCGTTTTGCGCCGCCCGGTAGGGTTCCGCATTGTTGCACTGGCTAAAAATAACCAGTTTTTTTTCGTCGGCCTGTTTCCGGCCTCCCGCAAACCCCATCGACACCGTGATCAACGCGATGAGCAATACGATCAACACCTTTTTCATACACTTTTCCTCCTCGCAAAATATTTTTTCCGATCAAAGATCGGTACTTCCCTGTATAAAATCCTCCGTGATTAAGCGGTCTTAATCTGCTGTTTTGCCGCCCTCTTCGTCCGCCGGGGCATCTGCATCCACACCGCGATAACGATAATGACCGATTTGAACATCATTTCCACATTAATATCCACGCCCTTTAGCCTGAACATATTGGTAAGAATGCCCAGGATAAATGCGCCGATAATGGTTCCGGTAATGGTACCCTTGCCGCCGCTCATACTCGTGCCGCCGATAACAACCGAGGCGATAGCGTCCAATTCATACGAAACGCCGTCATTCGGGTTGCCCTGGTGATTCTGGGCGCAGTGCAGAACACCGGCGATTCCAACCAGCAGGCCGGAAATCGCATAAGTAAAGATCAGCGTCCTCGTTACCGGGAGACCGGCATACCGCGCCGCCACCGGATTGTCGCCTACGGACTTTACCTGCAGCCCGAATACCGTCCGCGCGAGGATTATCCCAAAAACAATTGCCAGCACAATAAAGACGCTGATGACAATCGCTTTGTTCGAGACGGTATTGGCAAACAGCGAGGAAATATCCTGGCCAAAACCGATGTCGATATTCTCGTTCGTCGTAAGAAAGCGGGCAAAGCCGCGTATCCCGATCATTCCCGCGAGGGTTATTATAAAAGGCTGCACCTTAAGCCTGGCGATGAGCGTGCCCTGCAGGGCGCCAAAGGCCGTACACATAGCCATTGCCATAATAATGACAACGGTTATCTCCACCGGCCAGATCATGCCAACAGGCTTCCAGGCGGTGAGCATTTTCGCCGTAAAAGTTGCCGACAGGGCCAATACCGAACCGACGCTTAGGTCGATTCCTCCGGTAAGAATAACAAAGGTCATGCCGAGCGCGATGATGCCTTTCTCCGATACCTGCCGCATGATGTCCGTTAAATTATCAATGGAAAGGAAGATGTTCTGGCCGCTCCTGCGCGACACGGGACTTATTAATGCCGCGATGATAAAGAGCAGCGCCAGGCCAAGGATTTGCTGCAAATTCCCCGCCGCAAAGATTTTTTTCCTCTGCGATTTGAATAGATCAATAATCCTGTTAGCCATTCTGAGGAGCCTCCGTTCTTTCGTATCCCATCGCAAGCCGCATAAGTTCATGCTGATTTGTGGCAGCGGCATCCACAATACCGGAAACCTTTCCGTCGTGGAGCGTCATGATCCGGTCTGCTGAACGAAGCAGCTCCGGCAATTCGGAACTGACAAAGATAATGCCCTTGCCCCGCTCCGCGAGGGTTTCCATAATTTCGTAAATATCCTCCTTTGCGCCCACATCAACCCCGCGGGTAGGATCGTCAAGGAAGAAAACTGCGGGTTCGGTCATAAGGGTACGGCATACCAGGGCCTTCTGCTGATTGCCGCCGCTCAGGGTATTAATTCCCGCCTGGGGGCCTGCCGTCTTGAGCCGCGTCCTGCCAATCATATCCGCCACATGGCCGGCGATTGCCTGGCGGCGGATAAAGCCGAAGCGCTGATTCTGCTCCATAATGGAGACAGCCATATTATCCGCCACGGTTTGCTGGATAAAAAGACCTTCTTTTTTACGATCCTCAGGGATAAGGCCGATCCCCGACCTCATTGCCTCACGGGGGCCTTTGGGCGTATATGGCGCGCCGTTGAGAATAAGCTCCCCGGAAAGCACGGCGTCCAGGCCGAAGAGCGCTTCCCCCAGTTCCGTGCGGCCCGCCCCAACGAGTCCCGCAACGCCGAGTATCTCCCCCGCCCTGAGATCAAAACTGATATTCGACAATTTTCCGGTGCACAGATTCCGTACAGACAGACAAACAGGCTCTTTTTCCGTAAACGGCCTCTCATTTGACGCCGGCGGCTTGCGGCGGTTTTTAGTCTCGAATTTCCGGCCTACCATCATTGAAATAATCTCGTTAACATCGGTATTGTTTTTTTGCCGGGTACCGATATATTCACCATCCCGCATTACCACAATGGTATTGGCTATTTTAAAAATTTCGTCCATCTTGTGGGAAACATACACAACGGTAACCCCCGCCGCGGTCAGCTTCTCTATCGTGTTAAACAGTATTTCGGCTGCCTCTTCGGTAAGGGCGCTGGTGGGTTCGTCCATTACGATGAGCCGGGTATTCATGCTCAAGGCCCGTGCAATAGCCACAAGCTGTATATGCGCAATGGGCAGGGAACCCAGGGGAATATCGGAATTGATCGTAAGCCCCACTTTTTCCAGCCAGGGCCGCGCCGCGGTTTCCAGAATTTTGCGGTTAATTACTTTTTGCTTTTTATCCATTAATTCCAGATTACCCAGCGCCAGATTCGCCGCAACACTCTGATTCGGGAAAAGGTCCAGTTCCTGGAATATCATGGCCACCCCCCGCTTTTGCGCGTCCAGGGGGCTTTGGGGCCTGTATTCGGCGCCGTCAAAAAAGAAGCTGCCCCTGTCGGCGCTTTCCACCCCGGCAATGATCTTCCCCAGGGTGCTTTTCCCGGCCCCGTTTTCCCCGATGAGGGCGCATACCTGAGCGGCTTCTATGGAAAAACTCACGTCATTCAATGCCCGGATCCCGCCAAAGTGTTTTTCTATATGCTCTATCCGCAGCAATTCCGGCATCTCAGTTCCCTCTTGCGTTACTCTATTGGGTAGACAGTGTTAAGCGATCAGTCCCTGAGTTAAACACATCAGGCGCCGCATAGTCAAGTACCGGCTCCCCATTGTAACAAAGCCGGCAAACGCGCTAAAACAAAGATATGGAGAAAAAATGATCCGCTGCGCGGTCTGTAACGAACTCTTCGGCCCAATGGACCCTTTTGAAATGGGAAGGATTACCGGAAAAGCAGGTTACCAGGGGATTGAATTTGCCCCCTATACCTTTTTCGGCTCTTTTTCTCCGGAGGATATCAGGGCCGGTATCGGCGAAATGAAGAAGGTTCTGGCAGAAAACAACCTGCAATTTGCCGGTTTCCACTGGCTGCTCGTTTCACCCCGGCCCTTGTCGCTGGTCAGCCCGGACAGGGAACTGCGGCAGGCAACGCTGGATCACCTGCGGCTCCTGCTCGCCGCAGCCGGGGAACTGGGCGGAGGGCATTTGATCCTCGGTTCCCCGAAACAGCGGAGCGCCTGCCCCGGTCAGAGTGTTGATGAAGCTAAAACCATACTGAAAGAAAACCTTGCCGCGCTGGGCGGCTGTGCCGTTTCGCATAACTCCCGTATCCTGCTGGAAGCCCTCGATCACGGTCAGTGCGATGTGATCAACACCCTCGATGAGGCGGGGGAACTGATCCGGGCCCTTAATTCCCCCGGCGTTTCCGGCATGTTCGATTTTCACAACACGGGCGATGAAACCAAAAGCTGGGACGCCCTTATCCGGCAAAACAGGGAAACGATTCAGCATGTCCACATCAACGAAATGGACGGCGGCCCTCCCGGCTCAGGCAGTTCCGATTATGCCCCCGCTTTCAAAGCTCTCAGGGAGACGGGCTTTTCAGGCTGGCTAAGCATGGAGATTTTTTCCCGGTCCGCCGATCCCGCCCGGACCGTCACCGGGGCGCTACGGTTCATGAGGACTCTTGAGATGCGGCTGGAATAGGCGCTCCGTCTCAATGCTTCGCGTACGTTACCGGGCGGGTTAATTCTTCAGCTGCCGCGAAGGCGGCGTTACCGGGCTGTGGGTTTTGGCGCTCCGGTATATACACTCAATGATTTCCACCGCTTTTCTTCCCTCGGAGTCTGTGGGGCTTTAGCCCAAATGATAAAGAAAATGCACAATTTTGTGCATTTTCTACCTGTGCGCCCGGCATGGGGAGTAACTAGGCGGTGAAAGTCCGCTACACGCTTGGTAGT
>JAIROT010000225.1 GCA_031257385.1 Treponema sp. | reverse complement strand
TTGCAGACTCCCAAAGGAGCCCAAAAATCCACAAGTCCCACAGGCTCATAGGGAACTTCTAAAAACTTCGATTTTTAGAAGTTTTCCGCTTAAAAAAGCAAAAACGCGCCGCTATATATAAATAGGTATGCCCCCTCAATGCCTGAAATGCCGTGTTCCGGTAAAGACCATGGCGATGCCGTATTTATCGCAGGCTTCTATTGAAAGTTTGTCGTTGAGCGAGCCGCCGGGCTGAATAATGGACCTTATCCCCGAAGCGGCGGCGGCCTGTACCACATCGGCAAAGGGGAAGAAGGCATCCGAGGCAAGTACCCTGGCGGGCGCGGCGTCTTTCCAGGGCCCGCCTGTTTCAGCGGCCGCCTTGATCGCGGCGGCGCTCCGTTCCAGAGCCTGAACCGCGGGCCAGATACGGTTTACCTGGCCGCCGCCTATGCCTGTTGCCGCCTCATCCTTAACGATCATGATGGCGTTGGACTTCACGAAAGTTACCGCCCTCATGCCGAAGATCATGTCTTTTATGTCTTCTACGGCGGGCGCGGCCCTGGTCGCCACTTCCCACTTTTCGAGGAGCTTCCGGTCGCTTTGCTGAACCAAAAGGCCGCCGTCAACGGCGCTGTACTCGTGGGTTTCAAGCGGCGCTTTGTCAAGTTTTATTATACGGAGATTTTTCTTCCGTTTGAGCATTTCTAGGGCATCGGTTTCAAAATCCGGGGCGGCGACAATCTCAAGGAACAGTTCTCCCAGTCTGGCGGCCGCGGCCGCGTCTATCTTTGTGTTAAATGTTACGATACCGCCGAAAATCGAGACCGGATCGCAGGCACAGGTTTTCCCGCAGGCTTCAAGCGGGGTGTTACCCAGGGCAATTCCGCAGGGGGTGTTGTGTTTTACCGCGACGCAGCAAACCCGCTCTCCGGGGAGGACGCCGCCCGCCCCGCCGGACGCGGCGGGAACCATACGCTTTACCTCGTCTTCTCCCACAGGGCCGATCCCCGCCCGGGGAAGGCCGAAGGCGCAGGCCGCCTTCCACGCCAGGTCCAGATCCCTGATGTTGTTGTAACTCAGCTCTTTTCCGTGAAGCTGCTCCATACCGCCCAAAACGCCGGGCGGACCGGCGTGCAGATAGAGCGCCGCGGACTGATGGCTGTTTTCGCCGTAGCGCAGGCCCTGTCCCTTTTTAAGCGAAAGCGGCCAGTATTGGGGATATTCGTCGTCCAGCAGATAGCGGGCGATGGCTGCGTCATAAGCCGAGCTAAGATCGAAGACCTTGCCCGCGAGGCGCTTTCTGAATTCCAGGGGAACGTTTCCTGCCTTAAGAGCCGCCACTGCTTCGGCGTAATCCGCCGGATCGCAGAGAACAATCACGTCACGGTAATTTTTCGCCGAGGAACGGAGCATGGCCGGCCCGCCGATGTCGATGAACTCCACCGTTTCCTTAAGGGAAAGGCCGGCCTGTACCTTTTCAAAAAAGGGATAAAGGTTGACGCATACAAGGTCGATGGCGGAAAAGCCCAGCTTTTCAAGCGTTTCCAGATGGGACCGCTCGTCCCGGCGCGCGAGAATACCGGCGTGAATCGCAGGATGCAGGGTCTTCACCCTGCCGTCGAGACATTCGGGAAAGCCCGTTACCGAGGAAACATCGGTAACGGCAATTTTATTTTCCTGAAGGTACTTTGCCGTCCCGCCGGTGGAAAGAATCTCCCAGCCCGAGCCGCTCAAAAACGAAGCCAGCTCCGAAACGCCATCCTTGTAAAACACACTGATAAGCGCCCGCATTATCTTTTCTCCTTTCGATTGTCGTCTTTGTCTTTTTCTACAGACTCTCTGTACGGGGAAATCTCAAGGCAGAGAGGCTCAGGGACCCTGTTTGCCTGATCGAGCAGCCGCTTTTGCAGACGGCCGGCCATCATGGCGGTGGCCTCCACAATGGCGATACGCTCCTCCCCGTGAATACGCTCCGCGAGGATTCCGGGGGTGTCCCATTTCAACACCGGCACCCGGCGCTGCAAAAGAATAGAGCCGGTGTCGGTTCCGGCGTTCACCAGGTGAACGGTACAGCCCGATTCTGTTTCCCCTGCGTCCAGCACCGCCCTATGTACCCGTTCCCCGTACATTCCGTTGCCGCCGTATTTGGGCAGCAGGCTCGGATGCAGATTGATGATCCTGCCGGCATAGCAGCGGATAATCTTCCCCGTCAAAATCGAAAGAAAACCCGCCATCACGATAAGACCGATGCCGTTATCCCTGGCGATGCGCAAGATCCAGTCTGAAAGTTCTTCCCGCCGCTCTCCTTTGGGAAGACGCTTGTCCGGCTCTTGAACATACACCGGAATACCCCAGCGCTTTGCGCGTTCCAGGGCGTAAGCTCCGGGCCGGTCCGAAACCGCCAGGGCGAGTCTGCCCGGTCTGAGTTTACCGGCTATTTCCGCGTCGTACAAAGCCTGAAAATTCGACCCTCCGCCTGAAACGAGGACCATGATGTCAATTTTGGACAAAACGCAACGCTCCTTTTGCCTCCGCCCCGGCGCTTCGGCTTTTCCGTCAGATGCGGCAATGCCGCGCGGCCCCACCGGAGAAGACGATGCGCGGCTTGCCGCGCGGAGGCTCATTACCCTGGGCCCGGCTACGCGAGCCCCCTTGTATATCGGCAAAAAAAACTTTATCGTAAAGATCGGTCGTATGAAAGTGTACACATTTCCGCGGGGGGGGCTTTCTTTTGACGATCCCGCGGTTCCGCCTAAAGATTTCAGCGTGGTAGCCTTCCTGCCTGTTCTCACGGTTGTTCCCATAGGTTCCGGCACCGGCGGACGGGTGTATCCGCTGGTCAATGTGGGCGAACGGGTAAAGGAAGGGATGCTCATCGGCAGGGCTTCCGGACCGGGGGAGGCCAACGTACACGCCACTGTGCCGGGCAGGGTGGCTCGCAAGATTCCCTGGAAGGACAATGAAGGAAACTCCTGCAACGCCCTGCTTATCCGCATGGAAGGGTCTTTTGATCGGCTCGGCAGGCGGGAAGAGGTTTTTTCCTGGAGCGGGATGAACTGCTATGATCTGCAGCGCATTATCGCCGAGTACGGAGTGGTAGAGATGGAAGGTTCGGGTATTCCGGCGGCGGAAATCATTTCCGCTTTCAGAAGAGCCGGAGAAGCGGGGAGCCTTGTGGTGCGCTGCGTGTTTGACGATCCCTGGCTGGCCGCCGACTATGTACTCTGCAGGGAAAGGCTCGCCGCGGTGGTAGAGGGGAGCGCCATCACGGTCCGCGCCGCCGGTAAGCTGGAGCGGATAGTGTTCGCCGTTTCGCATCAGGAACGGGATCTGGGTGAGGCGATGCTCGCCGAGGCAGCCCGCTGGGATATTCCCGCTTTCCTGGCGCTGGTGGGGTCCCGCTATCCCCAGCGGAACCGCAGGGAACTGGAACTGGTGTTGCGAAACTATGAAAAAAAAGAGGGCCCCGCTCTGGGGTCCCTCCTTATCCTGGGGCCGGCGACTATGGCGGCGGTATACGACGCGGTAAAATTCAAGCGCCCTCCCCTTGACCGGTACGTGGCGGTGGGCGGCCCGGCGGTGAAAACCCCCCAGGTGATGAAGGCCCGTATTGGAAAGCAGCTGGGTGAGCTGTTCGCCGAATGCGGGGGCTTTGTCGCCCCGCCGAAACACATCGCAAAGGGTACGCCTCTTTTGGGAAGGGCGGTGCTGAATCTGAACGAACCGCTGACCAAGACCTGTTTCGCAGTCTTCGCCATGCTGAAAGCCCGATCCGCCGATCATCCCGAACGGAACTGCATAGGTTGTGGTGAATGCCGGAATGTGTGTCCGGTGGGCCTTGACCCCGAAGAGTTGTACAAAGCGATCAATGCCTTCAATTCCGCCCCTCCGGAAGGGGCGGCGGAATGTCACGGCTGCGGCTGCTGCGAGGCGGTGTGTCCTTCCCAATTGCCCCTGTCGGGGGTGATACGGGGGAATCCCCAGGGGGAGCGGTATGCCTGACTTGAACCTCCCGCCGAGACGGAAGCCTCAGATCAATCTTTCCCGGTCCGCTTCGGGCCGAATGTGGCTGGTCTTTTGCTGCGCCGCCCTGGGGATAGCCCAATCGGCCCTTGGCGACAAGGGGGCTTCGCTTATGGTAGCCTTCTGTGCCCTTTGCCCGGCGCTTGCGGCGGAGCTGGTCTTTACCTGGCGTAAAAGCGGTTTCTCGAAAATAAAAGACGGGAGCGCCGCCGCCTCGGCCCTGGTTCTGGCGCTGCTTCTCCCCAACCGTATTCATCCGGCTTATGCGGCTCTGGGCGCGCTCTTTGCCGTGACGATAGTGAAACACAGTTTCGGGGGCCTGGGATCAAACTGGCTGAACCCGAGCCTTGGAGGCTGGCTCTTTGTCCGCTTTTCCTGGCCGGACGTGTTCGCCAGGGCCCTTGAGGGCGCGCTTCCGGAAAATGCCCTTCCTTTGGGAGAACCGGCCGCAAGCATCCTGGACGGCAGAGTGACCGCTTTTTTGAATAACACGGTTTTTTCGCTTTTGGGCGCGGAACTCCCTTCGGGGTATATTGATCTGTTGTTCCCCGGAACACCGGGTATTATCGCCGACCGGGGGCTGTTGGCCCTGCTTTTGGGTACAATTCTTATTACCGCCTTCCGCGTGAGCAGATCCTGGGCGCCGGCGGTGTTTCTGGCAATATTTGCGGTCCTTGTCAGGAGCTTAGGCGGCCCGGTTTCCGGCGGGCTTCTCCGGCAGGGGGATGTGCTTTTTGCCCTGTGTTCCGGCGGTACAATCGCTGCGGCTTTTATCCTCGCCGCGGAACCGGCAAGCGGCGCAAAATCCGGAGGCGGCGTGCTGTTTGTCACGGCGCTGGGCGCGTTTCTCTCCTGGGTCTTCCGCTGTATCGGCCTTGAACTGTACGGCTGTTTTTACGCCCTTGCCCTGGTGAACGCCCTTACCCCGGCGCTGCGGATCTTCGAGGGCCGCCTGTTCTATTCGCGGAAAAAACACGCCGGAGAAGCCGTATCAGGAGGTACGGCATGAACGCGCCTGAACTAAAAGACCGGGCGGTTTTTCTGGCCTGGATCGCCGGTTTCCTCCTTGCCGGGATCTTACTCTGGTCCCTTACCCAGTCTCTGCAGGCCCGCAGTCTTCTGCGGGCGGTGAACAAGGTGTTTGTATCCACGGAAGACACCCGGCGGCTTTCCGCCCCCCTGGGGCGGCGTCCCATAAACGCGAATCCGATGGGGGTATGGTATTCTGTGCTTGGTTCAGCGGCCAATATGTTTGTGTTTGCCATTATGTGGGACGGCATCCTTATTCCCTGCGGGGCGCTGGTGTCCCCGGAAGGGAAGGTGGAAGAACTGCTGCCCCTGACCGAATACGCGAGGCGGCTTTTGGATCAGCTTCCCGAAAGTGTGGTTCAAATGTATGTCCGCCGGGTGGAAGCCGCCGCGGCGGGAAGGGGCGGACAATGAAAAGGCAGCATATATTCTGGGGTTCCCTTTCCCCGCTGGCCGGCTTGAGCGGAGGCGCGCTGCTGATTATAGCCTCGGCCCGGCTCTTCTTTGCCCTTGTGGCCGCGGGGGCCTTGCTGTGGGTATACGGCCTTTCGGTGCTGTTCCGCTATGCCGGTTTCCGCATATTCCCCGGCCAGGGCAAACCGCTGATCCTGCTCTTTGCGGCTTCTTTTGCCGGGAGCGTCTACCTGCTGCTGTTCTGGTTCATCAACCCTCTGGCGGCGCTGGAGGCTTTTCTTTTTATTTCGCTGATTCCCCTGTTTTGCGCCGGTTCCGGAATTTTCAGCCGGATTGAATCCCTTGGTTTCTCCGACGCCGTGATCAGGGCGCTTGGCGAGGCGGCCGTACTGGGGGGGCTTATCATAGCTTTTGCGGTTCTGCGGGAGCTTTTGGGTTTCTATTCTTTTTCACTGCCGGGAAGCTCCCTGGGCATAGTCCTGCTTTTTGGATACGGCGCGGGTTTGTACCGGTATTTCAGGAAGATACATGCCCCGAGGGAGGATGAACTATGAATTTCCAGCCCGCGCCTCTCGCCCTTTTCGCGGTTTTTGCGAGCCTTTCCATGAATCTGGCGCTGCAATGCGGCCTTGATATGCGGGGAATAGCCGTGACCCAGAAAGCAGGTGAAAAGCCGCCCCTGGTAAAACTGGGAATACTTTTTATTACCATTCTGCTCTTATGGATTATTTTTTCATACATTATCTCGTCCCTTCCATTGGGATTTTTTATGTACGTACTCCTTTTTCCCCTGAGCGCTCTTGTCCATTTCGGCCTTGAATACCTGGTATACCGTTTTGTGCTGAAAAGAGCCCTGGAAAGCGACGGCCCCATTCATTACTGCTCCGGCCTGGCCGCGGCGGCGCTCTTTGTCAGCCTTAACATCGCCGGGGGATTTGTCGAGGCGGCCTCCCTTTCTTTCGGGTTTGTGCTGGGGATACTGCTCGTTTTTGTGATTATCGGGGAGATCCGCCGCCGTTCCATGATGGAGGCGGTGCCCCGTTTTTTGCGCGGCGCGCCTTTAAGCCTTATCTCGATGGGGCTTTTATCTCTGGTTTTTTCTTCGGCGGCGCTGGTCTTTTTCAGGGTCATTGGAGGCTGAATGAGCGTTGCCGACACGAAAATCAATCTTGTCCTGGGTTCCCACGCCCATGTCCCCACCGGCGCTGAAGAGCATGAATTCGAAAACGTCTATGAAAAAGTACTGCGGCCCTTTGTCTCGACCCTCAGCAAGTATCCGAAAATACAGGCGGTTCTGCACTATTCGGGGGCTTTGCTTTACTGGGTGGAGCGCTCCCGGCCGGAACTGTTCATGCTGATCGAGGACATGGTCTCCCGCAAGCAGGCGGAGCTTTTGGGCGGCGGTTTTTACGAGCCCATGCTGCCCCTCATCCCCCTGCAGGACCGGATAGGGCAGATCGAACTTTTAACCACCTACCTCCGTAAGCATTTCGGCAAACGCCCTCTGGGCTGCTGGATACCCGCCCTTGCCTGGGAGCAGCACCTGGTAAGCCCCCTGGCCGCCTGCGGCATGACGTATACCTTCCTTGGGGAAAACCAGTTCCTCCTGGCGGGACTTGGGACGGAGGACCTCTTTGCCCCCTGTATCAGCGAGGATCAGGGAAAGTTCATTACCGTTTTTCCTGTTTTTCAATCCGCCGGGGCGGCCCTGGCTGAAAAAAACGTCTCCGTGGTTTTGGAAGAACTGAAAAGCCGCCTTCCTCCGGGCGGAGAACGGATCGTTTCAGTCTTTCCGGAAAAACTCGTTTCCTCAGAAGGGGAGTCCCCCGATTATACCTGGAACCGTTTTTTTGAGGAACTTTCCCTCTGCGAATCCCTGGTTGAATGTATAAGTCCCGCGAAACTGCTCAAGGGATTGAAGGGGCTGAAAAAGGCCGCCTTCCCCGATTCCGTCGGCTTTATCGGTTCCGGTGAAAACGATATACGTGTAACGCCCCGCCGCTTCCTCATTGAACACCCCGAGGCGAACAGTATTTACTCGAAGATGATTTTTACCAGTGTCTTGGTAAACCAGCTCAGGGGCGACAAATCCCGTAAACTCAGCGCCAGGGAAGAACTCTGGAAAGCCCACGCCTGCGATCTTTTTTATCCAACCGGAAAGAGCGGCCCCTGCCGGCCTTCCCTGCGTAAAGCCGCCTACCGTTCCCTTATCGGGGCCGAGCGGATTACCAGGGAAAAGGGGAAGTTCAGCCCCTCGCTGATACAGTTTGATTTTGATTTTGACGGCGTCGGGGAGTATCTTTTTCAGGATGCCAGACTCAACTGTTACATACAGCCTGCCGGGGCCGGTATTTTTGAACTGGACTACCTTCCTAAAACCTGGAATTATCTGGACGCCGGTTCCTTCGAAGAGGCTGGCCTTCCGCGCAGGCGTACCTGCTTTGCCGATTATCTGCTGCCGGCGGCCTCAGACTCCGATGATTTGCTGCGGGCCCTGACCGGTCCGGCTCCCCTGCCTGAAGGTGTGCGCCTCTGCTTCACTGAAAAATACGAGGCCGAAGCCGGGTACCGCTCCAGGGGGAAAATCTGCTTTACCCTTCAGGCCGCCGCTCTTCCCTTCGGGAACCCTCTGGGAAACATCGAAATCAAAAAATGTTTTTCCCTTAAAAAGGACCTGCTCACCGTGGGCTATACCCTTACCAATGGCGGCGGGGAAAGAGCGGCTTTCCGCTTTGTTCCTGAAATCAACCTTTCCTTTGCGGGCGAGGGGGAAGAGTTTGTCCGTTTTTTCATCTGCAAAAGCGGAACCAAAGACACGCCCCTGGGCGAAACGGGCGGCGCGCCCATAAGCGGCGCCGAGGGTCTTAAAATCCAGGATTTGAAAAACGAGGTGCAGATAAAATTTGCCTCCACCAAACCCTTTGAAAGCCGTCTGGCCCCGTCGCGGGCCGGGGATCAGTACCAGTCAAGCCGCTTCCTGCCCCTGTTTGACCTTTCACTGGAAAGCGGAGGGAGCTGGAGCAACGAGTTCAGTTTACGGTTTTCCCATTGAAGATTTTGCCTGGAATTGATGATGATACCCTTATAATAGGATGATTGCATCGTCCGCATACCCTGGCCGGAGACCTTTCCAAAATATTTTTTTAACTTGGTGCGCCGCTAAAGATAGGTATAATCGTTAGGCCCGGATGGCGGAGGGGCAACAGAGAAAACCCGCCAAACCCGCAGGCAGCGCCCTTGTCATGAAAAGCTCTGGCAGGCGATATTTTAGAATACATTTCACTGATTGGAGTGAATTTACGAAGGCCGGAGACTGAAAAATGCTTAAAACCAGGTTTTTTATTCTTAATTATCTCTCCCGCTTGTATAAAACATAATAATTTAGTAATATCCGAAGATAGAAACAATGAAGGGGAAATCATGGATAAAAAAGAAACCGGGCTGAAAGCGGGCGGAGCATTACAACCGGTCCGGCACAGGGCCGCGAAGCAGGCAAAACTGGTGCTGGAAGACGGCTCGGAGTATTCGGGCCGGTCGTTCGGGCGGGCAAGATCCCAGGCGGGGGAAGTGGTTTTTACCACCGGCATGACCGGCTATCCCCAGTCTTTGACGGACCCCAGCTACCGGGGACAGATACTGGTGTCCACCTACCCCCTGGCGGGAAACTACGGCGTGCCGGTTAAATCCAAAAGCGGCGAAGGTTTTTTTGACGAACAGGGGATTCCCCTACATTTTGAATCCGACCGTATTCAGGTTTCCGGCTTTGTAGTTTCGGAGATCTGCGACGAACCGAGCCACTTCACATCGGGCGCCACGCTTTCCGCCTGGCTTGAAAAAGGAAACGTGCCGGGCATTTTCGGTGTTGATACCAGGGCGCTGACCGTGCGCCTGCGGGAACGGGGCGTAATGCGCGGGAAAATTCTCGTTGAGGGCGGCAGGGACCTTACGATTGATTCGGGCCTTGTGCCAAATCCGGTTGCCGATGTTTCCAACACGGAACTGAAGACATTTCTTCCCCCGGCCCCGGCGGCCAAAAACGATAAGCGTCTTAAAATAGCATTGATTGACTGCGGAGCCAAGGCGAATATATTTCGCTGTTTATTGGCGCGTAACGTTGAAGTGATACGGGCGCCCTGGAATTATGACCCGGGCGCTGTTGCATACGACGGCCTCTTTTTGTCGAACGGCCCCGGCGATCCGAAAGACTGCGGCAAAACTATCGCGGCGGTACGGAAGGCTTTTACGCTGGGCAAGCCGATTTTCGGAATCTGTCTGGGAAATCAGATCATGGCCCTGGCCGCGGGGGCCGATACGTATAAACTTCCCTACGGACACCGGGGGCAGAACCAGCCCTGCATTGAAACCGGCACGGGACGCTGTTATATCACCAGCCAGAACCACGGCTATGCGGTGCGGAACGAGACCCTGCCCAGGGGCTGGGAACCCTGGTTCATCAACGCCAACGACGGCACGATTGAGGGAATACGCTCAACAAAGAATCCCTTTTCGGCGGTGCAGTTCCACCCCGAAGGCTGTCCGGGACCGAGAGACACCGAATTCCTTATCGACCGGTTTATCGCCCAGGTGAAGGAGGGCGTAAAATGAATACGATACAGGGGGATTTCCCCCAAAAAATCCTGGTCCTCGGTTCGGGCGGCTTAAAAATCGGACAGGCAGGGGAATTTGATTATTCAGGCTCACAGGCCCTCAAGGCCCTGCGGGAAGAGGGAATTAAAACGATTCTGATTAACCCCAATATCGCCACGATTCAGACCAGCGAGGGTATGGCGGACCGTACTTACTTCCTGCCGGTAACCCCTGAATATGTGCGCGGTGTTATTGAGAAGGAAAAGCCCGGCGGGATGCTCCTGTCCTTTGGCGGACAGACGGCCCTTAACTGCGGCGTCGCCCTGGACCGGGACGGCGTCCTGTATAAATACGGGGTGAAGGTACTGGGCACTCCGGTTAAAACCATTGAGGACACCGAGGACCGGCAGCGTTTTGTAAGCCGCTTAAATGAGATCGGCGCGCTCAGCCCCCGGAGTATCGCGGCAAAGGATACGGATTCTGCGGTTCTGGCGGCAAAGGATATCGGCTATCCGGTGATGGCCAGGGCCGCCTACGCCCTGGGCGGCGCGGGATCGGGCATCTGCCGGAACGAAGCCGAACTGCGGCGCAGGTGCGACCGGGCCTTTGCCAAAACCAGCGAGGTGGATTCTTCCGGACAGGTGCTGGTGGAGGAATGGCTCGGCGGCTGGAAAGAGATCGAGTACGAGGTGGTGCGTGACGCATTTGACAACTGCGTTACGGTCTGCAATATGGAAAACGTTGATCCGTTGGGGATACATACCGGCGAAAGTATCGTTGTCGCCCCGTCCCAGACACTTACCGATTCCGAATACCATAAACTCAGAAAAATCGCCATTGACCTTATACGTCACCTGGGCATCGTGGGCGAATGTAATATCCAGTACGCTCTTGATCCGGCCTCCGATGATTACCGCATTATCGAGGTAAACGCCCGGCTTTCCCGCAGTTCAGCCCTGGCCTCCAAAGCTACCGGCTATCCTTTGGCCTTTGTGGCGGCAAAACTCGCCCTGGGTTATTCCCTCATAGATATTGAAAACCGGATCACCAGGGTGACCAAATCCTGCTTTGAGCCTGCCCTGGATTACATCGTGGTAAAAGCTCCCCGCTGGGATTTGTCAAAATTCAAAAACGTGGATCTCCGTATAGGATCGGAGATGAAGTCCGTCGGCGAGGTAATGGCTATCGGGCGGAGTTTTGAGGAAGCCCTGCAGAAAGCCCTGCGCATGACCGGTGTAGGCGCGCCGGGCCTTGCCGGAGAGGATTCCCTGTGCGGCGGGAGTTTTTCCGCCCGCGCGGAGTCCGGCGGCGGGAAAAAAAGCAGGGGCGGGGCAAAGGACGGCGCGCTAAAAAAGAAAGCCGATATGAGCGCAAAAATCCGCGACGCCCTTTCAAGGCCCACGGACAGGCGGATATTTGTAATCTACCGCGCCCTGGCGGAAGGCTGGAGTGTTGAAAAAATCCACAAGCTCACCCGAATAGACCGGTGGTTTTTGCATAAAATCGCCGGCGCGCTGGAAACGGAAAACGCCCTGCGCGCCCTTGACAGAACAGCCGCTGTTGATTGCGATCTGCTCGCCGCCGCCAAGCGTCTGGGCTTTTCCGACAGCCGTATCGGGGAATGTACCGGCTTTTCCGAGACGGATATCCGCAAGCTGCGGGAAGAGTACCGCATCAGGCCGGCGATTAAGCAAATCGACACCCTGGCTGCGGAGTATCCCGCCAAAACCAATTACCTGTACATGACTTACGGCGCGGCCGGTTCAAAACCCGCCGGCCCCGGCAGCGCGGCCCTTCCCGCCGATGATGTGAGTCCCTCAGGCCGGGGCGTGATGGTGCTCGGCTCCGGAGCTTACCGCATCGGGAGCAGCGTCGAATTCGACTGGTGCTGCGTTAATGCGGCGGCGACCGCCCGCAAACTGGGGCGTTACTCGATCATGGTTAACTGCAACCCCGAAACGGTTTCCACCGATTATGACATGTGTGACAGGCTCTATTTTGAGGAACTGTCACTTGAGCGGATTCTGGATATTTACGAGTGGGAGCGGCCGGACGGGATCATTCTCTCCATGGGCGGGCAAATCCCCAACAACCTGGCGACCAGGCTTTTTGAGGCGGGGACCCTGATCTACGGGACCAGCCCCCAATCAATTGACATGGCTGAAGACCGGAATAAATTCTCCGCGCTTTTGGACAAACAGGGAATCGAACAGCCGGAATGGAAGGAGCTTACCGATCTCGCATCGGCAAAGGCATTCGCCGCCGAAGCCGGCTATCCGGTACTGATACGGCCGAGCTATGTGCTGTCCGGCGCGGCGATGAATGTCGCCTGGGACGATCAGAGTCTGGAGCGTTTTTTGAGTCTCGCCTCGGATGTTTCAGCCGAGCATCCGGTGGTTATCTCCAAGTTCATTGAGAATTCCAAGGAAATCGAGATTGACGCCGTGGCCAGGCGGGGGGAGATTCTTTTTCACGCGATTACCGAGCATATTGAAAACGCCGGTGTCCATTCAGGCGATGCCACGGTGGTGCTTCCCGCACAGCGGCTCTACATCGAAACCATCAGGAAGATCCGCCGCATCAGCGAGCAGATCGCCGGGGCGCTGGATATTACCGGCCCCTTTAACATCCAGTTCCTTGCCCAGCGCAACCGCGTCCGGGTCATTGAGTGTAACCTTCGGGCCAGCCGGAGTTTCCCCTTCTGTTCAAAGGTGAGCAGGGTAAACATGATCGAACTGGCAGTCAGGGCCATGTTAGACGAACCGGTACAGCGGGTATCCCTTTCCGCCCTGGATTTGGAATGGGTGGGAGTCAAGGCGGCGCAGTTCAGCTACTCCCGGCTCCACGGCGCCGATCCGGTCTCCGGCGTGGAAATGGCCTCCACCGGCGAAGTGGGCTGCATCGGTACCGACCTCTCCGACGCCTTCCTCAAGGCCCTGCTCTCCGTCGGCTACCGGATTCCCAAAAAACGGATTCTCCTTTCCACCGGCCCCATTGAGGATAAACTCGACTTCCTTGACTCGGCCCGCAAACTCGTGGAGATGGGTTACGAGCTTTTTGGCTCGCGGGGCACGGCGAAATTCCTTGCGGCCAGCGGCGTTCCGGTAAAGGCCCTTAACTGGCCCCTGGAATCCAGGGAGCCGAACATCGCCGGATACATCAGACGCCGGGAAGTGGACATGATCATCAACATCCCCAAAAACAACCGGGAAACAGAACTGAAGAACGATTACATCATCCGCCGCATGGCGGTAGACTTTGACATTCCGCTTTTTACCAACATCAAAGTGGCGCGGGAATTTATCGACGCGCTTGCCGCCTCCGGAAAAAGGGCCGGCGGCGGCGGTAAAACTTCCGGCATAAGATCCGCGGCGCCGGAGATCAAGGCCTGGGAGGAGTACCGGTAAAATTCCAAGATCTGCCGCACGGATCTTTAATTGTTTCCCCGTTACCCCCGCCGCCCGTTCCGCGGGCTTTTGGGTATTAAACCCATGCGCGTTTACTTACAAATAAACAAAAAAATCAATATACTGTATTTATGAAGCCGATAAGAAACACGCGGATAATCTGTACTATGGGGCCGGCGGTAGAAACCGTTGACATGGCGCGTTCCCTCATCCGCAAGGGCATGAACATAGCGCGGTTCAACTTTTCGCACGGTGACCATAAGGACAAGGCGCGGGCTATAGCCCGTGTCAGGCAGGCGGCGGAAATGGAGGGCGTTCCGGTAGCCTTGTTGCTTGATACCAAGGGGCCTGAGATACGCACCGGACTCGTCAAAGACGGGAAGAATATTCTTCTGGAAGCGGGAGCGGCGGTTGAGCTTATTGCCGCCGCGGACGCGGAGGCGCTTTACGGAGCGGACGGCGCTTTCACGCGGAAAGAAGGCGGCAGGACGCGCGTCATAGTGAGTTACGATCTTTTGGCCGACGATATCAGGGACGGAGCGAGGATTCTGATAGCGGACGGCATCCTTTCTCTGGAATTCGTCGGGCTTGAGGGGCGGATAATCCACTGCAGGGTTGAAGCGGGCGGAGAGCTTGGAAGCCGGAAGAACGTCAACGTGCTGGGCGTTCACACCCGTCTCCCCGCCATGTCCGAGCAGGACATGGCCGATCTCCGCTTCGGCGCGGAACAGAACATGGATTGCGTGGCCGCCTCGTTTATCAGGAAGCCTCAGGATATTATCACGATACAGAAGTTCCTGGCTTCGATAGGTTCCGATATGCCCGTCATCGCAAAGATTGAGGATGATGAAGGGCTGGAAAACATAGAGGAGATAATCCGCGTTTCTGCGGGAATAATGGTTGCCCGCGGCGATCTTGGCGTACAGATACCGCCGGAACAGGTCCCCCTGGCTCAAAAACGCATCATCTCGCTCTGTAACAACGAGGGGAAACCCGTCATTACCGCCACACAGATGCTCGATTCGATGATACGCAACCCGCGCCCAACCCGCGCCGAAGCGGGCGATGTCGCCAATGCGATCCTTGACGGCAGCGATTGCGTGATGCTCTCAGGCGAGACCGCCAGCGGCGCCTACCCGGAAGAAGCCGTCGAAACGATGGAACGCATAGCGCTCACGGTGGAAGCCTCCGATGTGTACAAACGTCATCAGGCGGAGCGCCGCAGGCTCCTGAAACGGGACGGCGATATACCGCAGTCCATAGCCGAATCCGCCGCCCTGCTCGCCGAAAGAATCGACGCCGCCTGCATAATCGTGTCCACGATCTCGGGTAATACGGCGCGCCTTGTAAGCAAGTACCGCCCCTTCTGCCCCGTAATCGGCGCGTCTCCAAACGCGAAGGTACGCCGCAGGATGCTGTTTTACTGGGGCATAATCCCGCTCGCCGTCCAAAATGAGATTGACAGCGAAGCTACGATTCAGGGCGCCCAGAGCGCCGCCCTGAAAGAAGGCTTCGTCAAAGTGTCGGACAAAGTGGTGTTCACCGCGGGCATTCCTGTCAATTCGCCAAACTCAGCGAACATGATTCGCATCCATGTAATAGGCAAAATTCTGGCGCGCGGGCAGCGCGGCTTCGGCGGCCGCTGCACGGGCCGCATCGTAAAGGCCAACACGCTAAGCGAAGCCTCCTACGTGCTGCGCAACAAGGGCGGTGAAATTCTGCTTACGCACACGCTCGATAATTCATTCATCCCCATCATCAGAATCGCGGGCGGCATAATCGTAGAGGGCGCTTCTGAATTCTCGCGCGATATGCTGCGGATGATAAATCCGAACATCGTGTACATCGCGCAGGTTGGAAAGGCGATGTCCCGGCTTGAGGAACATCTAACCGTAACAATAGACGGCGATGAAAAAATCATCTACGAAGGGGCGATAGATTAGCATCCGTCTTACTGACGGCGTCAGGGCCCGCTCCGCCCCGGAACAAACGCGCCGCGGCTGCCGGCAATTTCGTCCCCGCCCTTGACAGCCGCCAAACGCAGGACGGCGTACTCCGCCGTACAGGCGGAAAGCGACGGCAGGAAGGACAAACCGGGGCCGATGGTCTCCGCGCTCATCCCGTAGTAAAACCCGGTTAAAGAAGGCTTCCGCTTATGCGGAGGCCTTCTTTTTAGCCGCTTTACCATGCTTGACTGTAGTGAGACATTGCTTTATAGTTAGATATATCTAACAGTATTATTTGATAGTTAAGGGAGGAAACGAAGATGTTCAGGAAAGCGCTTGAATATGCCGGTGAATACCGGAAGACGACCTACGCGGCCATAGCGGTCATGTTTGCCGGGCTTGTGGCGAGTGTGGTTCCCTTTTTTCTGGCCTACCGGATCATGAGGCCGCTTTTGATGAGGGAGAGCCTTGCTTTCCAGACGGCGGCGGCGATAACCGCGGCCATCGCGGTGTGCGGGGCGCTGTACGGCGTTCTGTACCTCAAGGGGCTGGACCTGTCCCACAAGTCGGCGTTTCACACGCTCGAAAACCTGCGCGTCACCCTTCAAAGGAGGCTTGAAAAGCAGCCCCTGGGAAACATCCAGGACATAGGAACCGGCGCGCTTAAAAAGACCTTCATCGACGACATCGAGACCATTGAGCTTCTTCTGGCGCATTCCCTGCCTGAGGGCTTTTCCAATCTGGCGCTGCCTGTGCTGATATATGCCGGAATGTTTTTTGTTGACTGGAGGCTGGCGCTCCTCTCCCTGGGCTCCCTGCCGGTTGGCGTGCTTTCGATGGGAATCATGTACGCAATCGGCATGAAAAAAATGGCCGCATGGTACGCTTCCGGCAACAAGATGAACAACACCATCATCGAGTACATCAACGGCATGGAAGTGGTCAAGGTGTTCAACCGGGACAGCGAGAGTTACCACCGCTTTGAAACGGACGTAAAGGACTACCGGGATTTTACCCTTGCATGGTACAAGCCCTGCTGGCTCTGGATGGCGCTTTACTCAAGCATCCTGCCCTGCGTGGCGCTTTTTACCCTGCCCATCGGCGCGAACCTCGTGTTGCAGGGACATTCGAGCCTGCCGGATTTTGCGCTGGTCCTGTGCATGGGCTTTTCTATCGGGCCGCTCTTTATCAAGGCGATGAGTTATATGTCCACCATGCCGCAGGTCAATTTCAAGATAAAGGCGCTTGAGGACTTGCTTTCCGCCCCGCCGCTGAAACAGACGGACAAACCCTT
>JAIROT010000222.1 GCA_031257385.1 Treponema sp. | reverse complement strand
TAATCAGCGTTGCCCTATTATTTTTCTCGTTTTCCTACGGAAAACTGCGAAAAAACCACATTAAAGTAGCACTGATTTATTCTCGATTGAATAAATCAGTGCTTCCTTAGGAAATGTTGTAACCGGCCTGAAACGCCCTGATGTTGAGTTCCTCAAATCCCTTCTTGACGTTTTTACGGATTCTTTCCTCCCAGTCGATGCCCTGAATATTCATGGCCTTGACCAGCGCCCCCAACAGCACGATGTTCATCACTCTGGAATTGCCCAGCCCTTTGGCGATATCCGCCGCCCCGAATACAAGAACATCGGCTTTTTCGGAGAGGGTCTCCACAATGGCCCCGGGATACGCCGCTTTTCCCATGAGAATGGGCGCGGAGGGGATTTCAAAGTCATTGATGACGATTTTGCCGTCTTTTTTAAGGTATTCAACCCAGCGCAGGGCCTCCATCTTTTCAAACGCGACAATAACATCAGCGGCGCCAAGCCCGATAATGGGGCTGTATACCTTGTCGCCGTAGCGGATTTGGGTGCTTACATTGCCTCCGCGCTGGCTCATGCCGTGTACTTCCGACATTTTGACATCATAACCGGCTTCCACCAGGGCTTCCGAAAGGATTTTACTGGCAAGGATAGTGCCTTGACCGCCGACGCCTACCAACAAAATATTTTTGACTTCGCTCATGTTAGCGTACCTCCTCAACAATAGAGTCAAAGGGGCAGACCTGCTTGCAGACCGTACAGCCTGTACAGGCTGTCTCGTCAATGACAACGGCATCGGCGCTGCTAATCGCCGGACAACCGGTACGGACGCAGGACTTACACTTTTTGCAGGTCTCCTGGACAATCCGGCATTTTTTTCCGAACATGGCAAATTCATCCTTGTCCTGTTGGCTAAACCGTTTGAGGATGCAGGGCCAGCGGGTAATAATGACCGTGGGTTCGTTTTTGGCGAGGGCATCGTCCAGCGCCTTGTTTACCTCGTCCAGCCGCAGGGGATTGACGGTATAGATATTCTCTTCTTTCATGCCGATAGCCAGACACAGTTTTTTAATGTCCACCTGCACCGTGGGTTCCCCCATAAGGGTAAAACCGCTACCGGGATTTTCCTGGTGGCCGGTCATGCCGGTGATACGGTTATCCAAAATCACCGAAACGCTGCTGCCTTTGTTATACACCACGTCTATAAGGCTGTTGATGCCGGTGTGGAAAAAAGTAGAGTCGCCGATGACCGCCACCACCTTTTCTTTCGAGCCTACAAAGCGGAGCGCCTGTGCCGCGCCGTGCCCGGAACTGATGCTGCCGCCCATGCAAAAGCAGGTATCCATAGCGGAAAGGGGCGGCGCGCTGCCCAGGGTATAACAGCCGATGTCACCGGTGATTACCAGGTCCTTTTTCTTGCTGAGGGCATAAAAAAAGCCCCGGTGCGGGCAGCCGGCGCAGAGCACCGGAGGCCTGTCCACGGCTTTCTTTTCAACCGCGAGATGTTCGTTTTCTTTTCCAAATACAGCCCTGCGTACAATATCCGCGTTGAGTTCGCCGAATTTGGGAAGAAGGGACTTTCCTTCACAGGCAATGCCCAACTGCTGTACATGGCGTTCAATATAGGGATCCATCTCCTCCACGATATACAGTTTGTCCACTTTGGACGCAAACTCGCGGATAAGATCCCGGGGCATGGGGAATGTCAAACCCAGTTTTAATATTGAGGCGTCTTCGCCAAATGTTTCCCTGGCGTATTGATACGCGACACCCGATGTGATGACCCCCACCGCGCTTCCACGGTATTCCGTCCGGTTAACCGCGGCCTTGTTGGCGTACTCTTCCATGGCTTCCAGCCGCTCTTCCAGACGGGAGCGCATCACCCTGGCGTTGGCCGGCGTTGCCACGTACTTGGCGATATTTTTGGTATACGGCACAGGCGGCGTTTCTTTCCGGTCTTCCAGCGTAACAATACCCTTGCTGTGACAGACCCGTGTGGTCATGTGCAGGAGAACCGGCGTGTTAAACCGCTCGGATAATTCAAAACCCAGCTTCAAAAAGTCTTTTGCTTCCTGGCTGTCGGAAGGATTGAGCATCAGCACACGCGCCGCTTCCGCGTAATTCCTGTTGTCCTGCTCATTTTGAGAGCTGTGCATACCAGGATCGTCCGCGGATACCAGGACAAGTCCGCCGGTAACGCCTGTATACGCAAAAGTAAAAAGCGGATCCGCGGCAACATTGACGCCGACATGTTTCATCGCCGCCATTGACCGCACGCCAGCCACGGACGCGCCGATAGCCGCTTCCAGAGCTACCTTTTCATTGGGCGCCCACTCACAGTACAACGCATCTTTGTATTGCGCCAAATTTTCCAGAATTTCAGTGCTTGGGGTACCGGGATAAGCGGAAGCAAAAATCAAACCCGCTTCATAGGCTCCCCTCGCAATCGCCTCATTGCCGGACATTAATTCACGCATCATGTCTTACCTCCTCTGAAATATTGAAACGACATTACGGATAAATCCTCCCCCCCTTCTTTGTTTAAAATATGATGCATCATGCATCACGTATAATATAGTACACCACATTTTCCGGAAACACAAGTTTTTTTTATAATTTTAAGATAATATTCACCGTTGCTATCCGTTTCATCGAAAAATTTCCCTTTAGGGGCACACTTTTCACCGGCTAAGGTGTTGCATCAAAATCCCGGTAAGCCGTGTCATAATGACACAATCGGTAAAAATTTAGCTTAAATTGAGGAGTTTTTTTCAAAACCCCGTTGGTTTTGGAAAAAGCCCCTTTAGGGTAAAAATTAAACCGGACAGCAACAACAGTAGATAATTTTATGGAAAAAATGTACAATACCGCAGAAGGCTGAATGTATCTATTATGGTTGTGCGCAAAACAAAATTATCCGATCAGGTATATGACGCCCTCAAGCAGGATATTTTGAATCAAATCTTTGGTTTTGGTGAGAAGGTGACCAACCGTGATTTACAGGAGCGCTACGGCGTCAGTTCCACACCGGTCCGGGACGCCATTAACCGCCTTTACCATGACGGCTTCCTGGACAAAATCTCCACGAGCGGCGCCCGGATCATTTCCTTTGACTTCAAAATAGCCCTTGAGGTGATTGAAGTGATGAGCATGTTGAATCGGGAAGCCCTGAGCCTGTCCATGAAATATACTCCCAGGGAAAAGGTAATTCTTCAGTTAAAAGAGACTCTGGATAATCAATTACAATACATTAATGACGACTCCTATTTTGAATATGACAGGCAGTTTCATCAGCTTTTTTTTGATTTTTGCGGGAATGCCCGTATCAGACATATCTATTCTCAACACGGAGTCCTCTGGCTGCTTCTGGTTAAATTTTATTACGCCGATAAAGAAATGACACGGGACAGGGCCGTCTTACAGCATCAGCATGTTTTTGAGGCTTACCGGCAGGGCGACATTCCTTTGGCCCTGCGTTACATAGACGATCACTTCAATGATGCTATCCGGCCCCTGTCCCGTATGCTTGCCCGGAACAAAGAAACAGGCCGTCCTTTATTCGGAAGTCTGGTTTAATACCCCGGATCTCTGCTCTAAACTTGACCCGTAAAAGATCGCTTGCCAGGCGAAGGGCCGCCTCTCCCTGCCCCGTGATTTTTTACCGGTTTTGTCACCGCGGCTAAAGCAAAACAGCCCCCCGCTCCCATATAGGGGGTATGAGGAAAACACGTACATTAGCTCAGGGGGTGTGGTATGAGATCCGCTCCCACATCAACAACCGGGAACGCATCCTCAGCCTGCCAACGGCCGCTTCCCTCTTTGCCGGGGTTTTCCGGGAAACCATGCGCCGCTTCAGTTTCGGCTTCCGGGGCCTCCGTTATGACGCGGACCGGCTGAGCTTCTACATCAAGCCTGAGGACGGGATGGAGCTGCCGGCTATCATGCAGTGGCTGAAACAGACTTTCGCGCAGCGGTACAACGCGCTGACGGGGAGGACTGGGCATATATGGGGGGACCGGTATTGGTCGTTGATTCTGGAGGGGGAGCCTGTGGAGGAAGAGGGGGCGGCGCTTGAGGCGGGGAACGGGGACAGCCCCCATAGGCGGGAACGGAGGCGCGGCCCCCGATTTTCCCCCGTTTTCCCCGCGCCACGCGCCCCCACACCCGGCTAAAGGGCAAAATACCGCCCCCCGCCCTGCCGAATCCCTCTCTATACCCCCTGACAAGCATATCCCGCAGGGAAGATCCGCCCAGAGGCGGGGCCTGAATTGTGGGTCAAGTTTAGAGCTCTGCTCCGCGGAGGCTCATTCGGAAGTCTGGTTTAATACCCCGCCCTTGATTGGAAGGCGTGGTCCATACCCCGGAGCTTGCTCCGGAAAATTTACAACCCGTAGAAAGATGTAAACCGATTTGCGTATCGGGGTATGGACCACGCCAGTACAATAAATTTC
>JAIROT010000162.1 GCA_031257385.1 Treponema sp. | reverse complement strand
GGTAGCCTTAGAGCCTGTGGGACTTGTGGATTTTTGGGCTCCTTTGGGAGTCTGCAAGGTAGAAAATGCACAAAATTGTGCATTTTCTTTATCATTTGGGCTAAAGCCCCACAGACTCCTTAACGAGAGGACTCCTATGATTAGATTGTTAACGGCCTATACACAGGAAGCGGATGATCCGGCAAAAGCGGCCGGAGAAATTCTGGAACAACTGGACCTTGCCAAAAACCAGCTTGCGCATTCTGCGGCCCTGCTTTTCTGTCACAGTGAATTTATCAAATCCGGCATTGCCAAAGCGGTAAGCGAAAGCCTGCCCTTTGAAACGCTGGGCTGCACTTCCCAGCATTTCGCCCTGGCCGGCGCGTCGGGCGAAATCATGCTGACCGTAACGGTGCTGACCGGCGACGACATGGAATTTGCCGTGGGCCTTTCCGGGCCGCTGACAGCGGAGAATGCGGAAGGCTGCATTAAAGCCCTCTACCAAAAAACCGCCGCTTCCCTTGACTCTCCGCCGGAACTTGTTTTCACGCTGCTGCCAACGATTTACAGTCTGGGCGGCGATGATATGGTCGCCGCCCTGGACCGTGCCTGCGGGGGAATACCGGCCTTCGGTACCAGCGCCCTGGACATCCACATGGACTGCAGGCATCCCCAAATTTTCTACCAGGGTACGGCATACGATGACAGAATGGCGCTGCTGCTGCTCAAGGGCCCGATCAAGCCCCGGTTTTTTTCCTTCGCCTTTCCGCTAAAATCCGTGTTTACCCAGGAGGCGGTCATTACCGGCGCGGAGGAAGGCAAAATCACCGGTATAAATAATATGCCCGCGATTTCCTTTATAAAAGAGCTGGGTCTTATTGAAAAAGACGGGCACAGCGTCTCTCTTGCATTCCCGCTGGTTATTGATTACCGTGACGAGGCCGAGCCTCAACTGGTCATTATTCATGATACCAACCCTGAAGGGGCGCTGATATGCAGTAAAAATGTGCGGGTTGGAGGGATACTGAACATAGGCGCCATTACCGCCGATTATGTGCTTGAAAGCATGAATATCCTGCTTCAGACCATCAAAAAAAACGAAGACAGCGCGGGCTTTTTCGTGTTCTCGTGTTTTTTGCGCAATGTGGTGCTGGGGGGAAATTCCGCGGCGGAAATTGAACTGGTTCAAAAAGAGATGAGCGGTTTTCCCGTT
The DNA here is from genome assembly GCA_031257385.1 of Treponema sp. Classification (GTDB taxonomy): domain Bacteria; phylum Spirochaetota; class Spirochaetia; order Treponematales; family Breznakiellaceae; genus WQXQ01. The sequence continues at coordinate 14,718 of JAIROT010000162.1, read as the reverse complement.
CCTTATCTGTTTCTCTATTCCGCAGGGGAGGTCTGTCCCCAATACACAAAATCCGGGGAAGGGGTAAACCGGTTTTCTGTTTTTGCCCTTATAGCCTGCCGGCTTTAGGAAACGCCGCCAATGGAACAGGACATGCAAAGCGATGTAATGTACGCGGAAGAAAAATTAACCCGGCTGGAAGAGGAAAACAAATGCCTGGCTGCGGAAAACAAGGCGCTCAAACGCAAGGTCTCATCGGCGCAGGACGCCGTGTACCGCCTTGAAAGCTACAGCCGCGCAAGGGACCATCTCTATGATTCCCTCATGCTTAAAAATACGAAACAAAAAAACTTTTTTACCCTGCTGCTGAAAAACACGAAAAACATTATTCTGCTGCTGGATCAGGATCTGAGGCTGGTGTATTGTTCTGATTGTTTTTTGGAACTTGCCGGTATAGATAATATAGGCTTTGTCAACGACCGGACTCTGCATGAAATTTTTCTTGAGTATGTAGACTGCGTCTCGGTTAAAGAGATTCTCTCTTCCCTTGACCGTGCGGCAGCAGACAGAAAGGCCCAGATCATTGACCGCTTGATAGACGTAGGCAGAAAAGGCAATCCCCGGAATTACCGGATATATGTCTCTTCCATGCTGAACGAGAGGGGAATTTCCGAAGGTACCCTCCTGCAATTTCAGGACTTTACCGAAATCATGCAGGCCAAAGAACAGGCCGAGCAGGCCAACAGGGCCAAATCGGTTTTTCTTGCCCAGACAAGCCATGAGATTCGTACCCCGATGAACGTTGTGATAGGCATGAGCGAGCTGGCGCTGCGGGCCGACTCTCTGCCCAGGGCCCGGGAATATGTCGAGGGCATTAAACAGGCGGGAATGAGCCTTCTCACCATCATCAACGATATTCTGGACATTTCAAAAATTGAGGCGGGAACCCTGGAGATAAAGCCGGTTGCCTATTCACTGGCATCCCTCCTGAACGATGTGATCAGCATGATCCGCCTGCGGGTGGCGGAAAAACCCATCATCTTCCTCGTCGATGTGGACCCCTTCCTCCCCAACAACCTGTTAGGTGACGATGCGCGGATTCGGCAGATTCTCATCAACCTGCTCTCCAACGCGGTAAAGTACACCAACGAGGGATTTATCCGCCTTAGCGTCCGGAAAGCAAGCTCCGTCACAGTTCCAAACCGGGCGGTGGAAAATATCCTCATGGTCTTTACAGTCGCCGACAGCGGCATCGGTATACATGAAAAAGATATGCCGAATATTTTTACCCGTTTTACGCGGCTGGACATACAGAAGAATTCGGGAATTGAGGGCACAGGGCTGGGGCTTGCCATTACGCGGAGTCTCTGCTGGGCCATGGGCGGGGATATAAGCCTCAGCAGTACATACAACAAAGGCTCGGCTTTCACCGCCGCTATCCCCCAGGGAATCCTGAACGGCCCGAGTCTGGCGTCGGTGGAGAAGCCCGCTGAAAAAAAAGTGCTCTGTTTTGAGAAACGGCCGCTCTACGCCGAGTCCATTGCCCTCACCCTCCGAAGTCTGGAAACGCCGGTAAAAATCTGCGCCACGGAAGCGGAATTTTTTCAGGAGTTTGGGAACCAGCCCTCCGGCAAGAAGCCGCCCGGCAAAAAACCGGGCGGTAAAAACAAACAGGCCGGAGGGGAAATCTACCCCTTTGTCTTTGTCAGCGCCGATATTGCCAAGATAGCCGTGGAGATGAAAAAGAACCTTTCCCTCTCAAGTACCCTGGTATTACTGGCAAATCCCGGAGAAACTTCCTCAAGCTGGAATATGCCCGCCATATTCATGCCCGCCTACGCCGTAACGGTAGCCAATGTCCTCAACCGCAAGACTACGGCGGAACGCCGAAAGCGGCGGGGCGGCTTTATCGCCCCGGAAGCGCGGATTCTCGTAGTAGACGACATCCGGACCAATTTAACCGTAGCCCAGGGACTGCTGGCCATGTTCAAAGTAAAAGTGGACATCTGTACCGGCGGGCAGGAAGCCGTTGAGCTGGTACAAAAAAACGACTACGACATCGTTTTTATGGATCACATGATGCCGGACATGGACGGAATCGCGGCCACCGCGGCAATACGTTCCCTCAGGGGGGATCGTTTCCGGGACCTGCCCGTGATTGCCCTTACCGCCAACGCTATCGCCGGAATGAAAGAAATGTTTCTGGAAAACGGTTTTAACGATTACCTCAGCAAGCCCATTGAAATTCCCAGACTCAACGACATAATGGACATCTGGATTCCGGCACACAAGAAAATCCATCAGGATGCGGCGGGAGAAGAAGAAAAATCCCCCCTGCTGCCGCCGGATATTTCAGTGGAGGGCATTAACCTCGCGGCGGCAAGGGAACGTTACGGCGAAGAAGCCTATCTGGAGGTGCTTCGTTCCTACGGCATACACACCCCGGCGCTGCTGGAAAAGGTGCGGGAGCTGGTAAAAGCCCCTCTGGAAGGGGATATCCTCAGGGACTATACCATTACGGTCCACGGCCTTAAAGGTTCCGCTTACGGAATCTGCGCCGACCAGGCGGCGAAACAGGCCGGGGACCTTGAACACGCGGCCCGGAACGGGGATACGCAATTTATCGAAGCCAACAACGACCGTTTCCTTGAAAACACCGAAACACTGCTTCAAAACATACGGAATCTGCTGGAGAAAATTACGGGGAGGGCGGAAGCAAAGCCCCGTGTTCCGGAACCGGACAAGGCCCTGCTTGCGGAGCTGCGGGAGGCCTGTAAACATTACAAAATAGGCGCCATGGAAGAGACTCTGCGCAAACTTGAGAAAAAAGAATATGAATCCGGCGGAGAACTCATCGGCTGGCTGCGGGAACAATTGGACAATCTTGAATACGATGCCATTGGCGAACGGCTTGAACTGGACTAAATCGGTATAATTTTAAAAAAAATGAAAAAAAACATGGTAAATTCAGCGGTTTTATGGTACACTTGATTAGAAAATAACAACCTCGCCCTAAAGGGCTATGTTGTTCTCATAAAAAAGGAGTATAGGTGACAAAACACGATTTTCCCAAGATTCACTTCTATGATCAGGATTTTGTTGACATATATGATAAAACATGGGCCTGGATACAGGATTGCTGGAACAATGGGGCTGAAAAAAGCGGAATTGAGGAAAAATTCTTCTCCTATCCCGGTTCTCCCACGGTTAATCAGGCTGACGCCATACTTTCTTCGTTCTTTTTGGTGTATTCTAACCGGATTTACCAGGCCCATCCGACCCTGGACCTGTTTTACGACCGCCAGGAGCCGAACGGGGCTATCCGCTGCGCCTACGATATCACCACCGGTTCGCCTTCGGTGGAGCGGGACAACCCCGACGGCCTGGGCATCCCTCTGTTTGCCTGGGCAGAGTACAACATGTACCATAAATCGGCCAACAAAAAGCGGGTCAAGGACGTACTGCCCATACTGCATAGATATTCCGAATGGATTGATTCGGTTTTCAAACAGCCAAACGGACTGTACAAAGTCCCTTTCTCGGTAACGGGGATGGACAATTCCCCGAGGGAGGACACCTGTTACGCCATGGACTTCAACACGATGATGGCGGTCAATATGCTCTACATGTCCGCCCTGGCGGATATTCTCAATGACAAGGAATCGAGCTTTCAGTACAAACGGCAGTATTTTTCACTCAAAACCAGAATCAATTCCCTTATGTGGGATAATGAGGAAGGTTTCTACTGCGATATCGACAGAAACGAGGAGCGGGTGCCGGTCAAGACCATAGCCGGTTATTGGCCGCTTTTGGCCGAAATTCCCAATGACGAAAAGGCGGAGCGGATCATTGATAAACTTTCCGATCCCCGCTATTTTGGTACGATCCACCCCTTTCCCTCGCTGGCCGTTTCCGAAAAGACCTTTGACGAATATGGCCGGGGTTATCGGGGTTCGGTTTTTCCCCACCTCAACTTTATGGTGATAAAAGGGCTGGAACGCTACCAGCGCTGGGACCTGGCGCGGGAATGCGCCATCAGGCACCTGTACTTTATGCTGGATTCGATGAGTCCCGATGGGGATCACCACAAGGGTACGCTCTGGGAGGCCTACCTTCCCACAAAGGAAGGCCCCGCCAAATGGCAGGACAAGCCGGAGTTCCCCCGGCCCCAGTTCCTTACCTACGACGCCCTTTCCACGATCTGCCTTACCATCGAAAATGTCGTGGGCCTTTTTATCTCCCTGCCCCGCAAAACCGTGGACTGGATCATTCCCAATCTGGAGATCATGGGCGTGGAGAATCTGTCCCTCAAGAAAAACATGATCACGATTCTTTCCAACAAGAGCGGGCGGGGGTGGGAAATACACATGGAAAGCGAGAAACTGTATTATTTTACGATTAACATTCTGGGGAAGAAGAAAAAGACCCTGCCCATTCCTTCGGGTAAATGTTCAATGCTGATCGATAAATTATAGCAGCCTTGTCCGGAAACCCGCGGGCTGCCGTTAAACAGGTTTCCGGACAAGTCAGGTATATGGAATATGGAAAACCGTCTGGTCGCTGTTCTTGAAATCGGCTCTACCGGCATAAGGCTCCTCGTGGCGGAAATTCACGGCCGGAAGTGGAAGGCGGTGGACCACGCCGGGCGGCCGGTGGCCCTGGGCCGTGACGTGTTTACATCAAGGGAGATTTCCCGCGAGTCGGTGCTTGAGTGTCTTTCGGTATTGCAGAGCTACCGCGAACTTCTCGCCGGCTGGGGCATCGCCGCCGCGGATATTCACGTAATCGCCACCAGCGCCCTGCGGGTCGCGCGTAACCGCGACGTGTTTATTGACCGTGTGCGGCAGGAAACGGGTTTCAATCTTTCCATTGTCGAAGGGATTGAGGAAAACCGGCTTATGTACCTTGCGGTACGTTTCGCCCTCAAGCAGGACCTTCCCCTGTTCTGGAAAGCCAATTCAATGATCATTGAAATAGGAGGGGGATCAACCGAAATCATGCTTCTGCGGCGGGGGCAGATGGTGGCGGCCCACAGTATCAGGCTGGGGACGATCATTATTGATCAGCGCTCCCGTCTTGGAATGGGCGGAGGCTTTTCCCCGGAACGTTACCTCAACGAAAGTATCAGGAATACTTCGGGCTTCCTGAATGACGAGCTGGATCTGACCCATGTGCGGACTTTCGTGGTCGCCGGTTCAGACGCCCGTTTCGCGGCGGATATGGTCGGCAGCGAATTAAATGAAAATTGCAGGATTATCGATAGAAATGATTTTATTTCCTTCGCCGAAAAGGTACGCAGTTTCAGCATTGAGGAATGTGTTCAAAAACTTAAAATCTCTTACGCCGATGCCGAGGGTTTTATTCCCGGCATTTTAACGCTGAGGCTGTTCCTCGATCAGACCGGGGCGTCCCGGCTGGTGGTTCCCCAGGTTTCCATTCGGGAAGGTTACCTCATCGATCTGACCATGGGGGTGGACTCCGAATTGCAGGAGGATTTTTTCTCCCAGATCACCGCCTCGGCGGTCAATCTGGGGCGAAAATTCCACTTCGACGAGGCCCACTCACGGCATGTGGCCTTTCTCTGCATGATCCTCTTTGACGCTCTGGCAAAGGAACACGGCATGAACCGCCGCCAGCGGATGATGCTGGAAACCGCGGCGATTCTCCACGATATCGGTATGTACATCATGGGTTCGGGCCACCAGAAACACGGACAGTACATCGTCGCCAATTCGGAGATATTCGGCCTGCACCGGGACGAAATGGGCATCATCGCCAATGTTGTCCGCTACCACCGGGGCGACCCGCCTTCGGAATCGGACTTCGAATACGTTACCCTTCAGCGTGAAGAGCGGATACTGGTACTCAAAATGGCTTCGATTCTCCGTGTCGCCGACGCCCTTGACCGGGGCCATTCCCAGCAGATAAAAAACATCACCGTGGAACGGAGAACCGAGACCCTGGCGCTGCACACCGAGCGGGTCTACGATCTTTCCCTTGAGCTGATAGGCATTGAGGAAAAGGCCGGGCTTTTTCAGGATGTGTTCGGATACAAGGTGATTTTGTCTTAGGAGCCTGTGGGACTTGTGGATTTTTGGGCTAAAGCCCCACAGACTCTTGGGAATTTCACCAAAAATTTTCGTAAAGAAAGCTTGACAGCAAAAAATATCCGTGGTAACTTATTTCATAGTCCGAAATAAGGAGCGGTACCGGGTGCAGTGGGACAAAACCGGATTTCCGGCGCACAAGGCCAGTCTAAAGGATCTAAAAGCCCATAACCGCCAGGTTATTATGGAAACTATTCTTGGCGGATGCAGCACCTCCCGCATCGGTATATCCAGGAAAACAGGCCTTTCTCCAAGTACGGTAACGGGTATTGTAGCCGAACTTATAGAACAGGGAATTCTGATGGAAACAGGAGAGAAAGGGCTGACGAAAGGGAGGTCAAGTAAAGAGTTGAGTGTCAACAGCGGCTATGGTCAAATCGTCATTATCGAAATCAAAAGGACCGAGGCGAATATGTCGGTGTATGACATGGCGTTACAAAAGACCGGCGAGTTTCCGATCATCCATCACCGGGCCGCGGGGAACAGTCTTTTCCCCGAAATTGTACATGCAATCCAAAACCGCTTCGGCGAGAGCGGAATCCCGCTTGCCGGCATCGGCTTGCTTTATATGGAAGATATGGAGCAGAGCGACCTTAACGTAATGTACTCGACATCCCTTTATTCAGACAATATCAGTATAAAAGATGCGCTGTATACCCGGTTCAAGGTACCGGTAATCGGCGAATATGCGATGAACGAACTGACGGCGGGGATGCTTAGTCCCGAAGCGGGCGACAGGGCACGGAACAACGCGCAAATCACCATTGTCAATAATCTGCTGGAAAGCGTAACGGTGAACGGGCGGCAGCTCAAACTAAAGAGCCATGAAAAAGCCGATGCCACTCCCCTGCTGGATGCTCTGGGCCGGCTTCTTTCCGGTTTTACGTTTGACGCTGATGCGATAGAGATGCAGGCGGCGGGAAGCATGGCGCTGCGCCTGCGAAATTCAATTCTGTGTTGAGGGGATGATAATGAAGTTTCATAAAATGGTAAAAGAAAATAAGTTTACACTGGTAGTAAGCCTGCCGTCAAACGATATAACGCTGGTCAAAGCCGCTTTGCGAGGGGGGGCGGACGCCATCAAGTGTCACATTAATGTATGGCACAGGGCTTCAGGGCGCCGTTTTGGGTCCTTCGGCGAGAACAGGGACTTTATTAAAGCGCTGGTTGATACCTGCGCCGGTACGCCCGCCGGCCTTGTATGCGGCGCCGATTCCGCCTATGTAAACGAAGAAGAGCTGCATGAAATTGAAAAACTGGGAATAGATTTTTTTTCTTCTTATGCGGAGTATCTCCCCAATTTTATGATGGAATCGACAGCGTTAAGTCACATGGTCGCCATTGACAGCGGTTATACTCAGCATACGCTGGACGGTATCAACGTGCTCCCGCCAGATGTCCTGGAATGCAGTATTCAGAGCGGGGAAGCCTACCATTCCAAAATGACTTTTGCCGATGTACTGCGTTATGCCGATATTGCGTCCAAAGTCAAAATACCGTGCCTTGTTCCCACACAAAAATGGATGGCCCCCGCTGAAACAAGGGCGCTTTACAAAGCCGGCTGCAAGGCGCTGATGATAGGAGCGGTTGTAACGGGCAGTGATCCGGCCGAATATGACATTGAAAAATGTACCGCCGCCTTTGCGGAAGCGGTTCAGCATTTGTAGCGTGGAGTCTCGTTATTGGATTGATTTCCGTGGCCACGGTTTCAATATATTATCACTTGGAGGTTTAGTATGATTCAGGGCATTGTAATCATTGTTGTTTTCTTCATCCTTGCGGTACTTATGATTAGACGCAAGATACCCACATTTGTGGCGTTGCTGTTGATGGCGATTGTTACCTGCGTGGTTTCGGGTGTTCCGTTTATGGGTAAAGACGCCGACGGCAGGGAAATCGGCTGGCTGCAAACTATTATCGAGGCAGGCTCGATCAGGATGGCGTCCGCCATTGTCGCCAGTATTTTTGGGGGCTGGCTGGGGCAGCTTATGAACCGTACCGGCGTTACCGAAACGATTATCAAAAAAAGCGCCGAACTGGGCGGCGACAGGCCTCTGGTCGTGTCCGTCATTTTGATGGCCGCAAACGCGATCCTGTTTACCACGCTGAGCGGTTTGGGGTCGGTCATCATGGTGGGTTCGATATTCCTTCCCATTTTGATTTCTGTCGGGGTCCCTGCGGTTACGGCAAGTTGTCTCTTTCTGATGTCGTTCAATATCGGACTTACCTTCAATATGACAAACTGGCAGACCTTCCGCAGCATCTTCGGCCTGGAACTTGCCCAGATTCAGCAGTTTATGACTTATATGCTTGTTACAACGCTGGCGCTGACAATAGCGTTCCTCCTGGTCGAGTATTTCCGCAACGGCAGAAAGTTCGCGTTTGCCGCCCCGATCGATGGCGCCGATCCTTCACGTGGCGGTAATCCGGGCGAGGATACCAGGCCCATCAAGGGGGTCTCAGGCTTTCTTGCCATGCTCAGCCCTGTCATTCCCATTCTGCTTGTCGTTCTTTTCAAGGTTCCCATTAACCCCGCCTTTATCGTGGGCATTATCTGGATTCTTGTTTTTACCGCGAAAAGTTTCGGTAAGGCGATGAACATGCTGATAAAGGCGGCGTATGACGGTATCGCATCTATCGCTCCGGCGGTGCTCCTTTTTATCGGCATTGGGATTCTGTTTCTTGCGGTTACCAATCCCCTGGTAAAAGAAATACTCAATCCGTTTATGCTGGTGATTGTTCCCTCAGGCAGAATAGCGTTTATTGTTTTCTTTGCGCTATTGGCCCCGCTTTCGCTGTACCGCGGGCCGCTTAACCTGTTCGGCCTTGGTTCAGGCATTGCCGCCCTTATCATCGGGCTTGGTACGCTGAACCCGCTTGCCGTCATGGGCGCGTTTCTTTCTTCCGAACGCATTCAGGGCGCCGGCGATCCTACCAATACGCACAACGTATGGACGGCAAATTTTACCGGGATTGACGTAAATTTGATAACAAAAAAAACGCTGCCCTATCTGTGGGCAATTGCGATTATCGGCGTTATCATTACCGGTGCGGTGTACTTTTAATGGATGTACGAATTGGAATTGATGTTGGCGGAACCTTTACGGATGCTGTCGCCATTAACGGCGATACCTTCGGGATAATCGGCATCTGCAAGGTTCCGACAACACACTTCGCCGCCGGGGGCGTTGCCGCTGGTATTGTACAGGCCCTTACGGAAGTAATGCAAAAACACGGCATTAAAAGCGCCGATGTCGCCTTTATCGCCCACGGAACGACCCAGGCGACAAATGCTTTGCTTGAGGGCGATGTCGCAAAGGTCGGCATTATCACGCTGGGGCGCGGACTGGAAGGCTTAAAAAGTAAATCCGATACCAATATCGGCAGGATTGAGCTTGCGCCGGGTAAGTTTCTGCACTCTTTCAATTCTTACGCCGACACATCCGGCGCCGCCATCGAAAGCCGTGTAAACGAGGCAATCGACGCCCTTAAAAAAGAAGGCGCCCTCGGAATTGTCGCGGCCGAAGCGTTCAGTGTTGACGACCCAAAAAATGAAAACATCGCGGTAACATTGTGCAACGCACAGAGTATCCCCGGTACGGCGACAAACGACATTTCAAAACTGTACGGGCTCAAGATGAGGACACGGACGGCGGTGGTAAACGCCAGCATTATGCCAAAGATGCTTGAAGCGGCGATGATGACGGAACAAAGCATTATTGCCGCCGGTATAAAAAGCCCGCTTATGGTAATGCGCTGCGACGGCGGCGTAATGACGGTTGAAGAAGTGCGCCGCCGTCCGATAATGACGATTCTTTCCGGTCCGGCTGCCGGTGTCGCCGGCGCGCTGATGTACGAAAAACTAACGGACGGTATTTTTCTTGAGGTGGGCGGTACATCAACCGACATATCCTGTGTTAAAGACGGCAAGGTGATGATCCGCTATGCCGAGGTCGGCGGACACAAAACCTACCTGAACAGCCTTGACGTGCGGACGGTTGGTATAGGCGGCGGCAGCATGGTACAGATCAAAGACGGAAGGGCGGTTGATGTCGGGCCGCGCAGCGTGCATATCGCCGGTCTTGCCTACGAAGTCTACAGCCCCGCCGGTAAAATGGTGAACCCCCGCCTTTTGGAAGTGTGCCCTAAAGAGGGCGACCCGCCCTACGCCTGTATTGAGTGTGACGGGGGAGAACGTTTTGCGTTGAGTCTCGCCGGAGCCGCAAATATCGCGGGTTTTACAGGAGAAGGCGACTATGCCCATGGCGATATCGAAGCCGCCCGCCGCGCCTGGAAACCGCTTGCCGGCAACATGGGACTCAGCGTAGAAAAAGCGGCTGAAGCGGTACTGGCCCTTTCAGCCAAAAAAAACAGCCAAGTGGTTGCCCAACTAATGAAAGATTACAACATGGATACCCGGACCACCGAGCTTGTAGGGGGGGGCGGCGGCGCCGGCGTTGTGGTACCGCACCTTTCAAAGACTATGGGACAGCGTTTCCGCATCGCCGGAAACGCTCCGGTTATTTCGACCATCGGGGTGGCCCTGGCAATGGTGCGGGACATGGTTGAACGAATCATCCCGAACCCAACGGGCGACGACATTATCGCCATACGCAGGGAGGCCGGGCAGAAAGCGATTGCCGCCGGCGCCGCGCCGGGCACCGTAGAAGTGAGCGTAGAAGTCGACACCCAGCGGAATATGGTGAGGGCTGTCGCCGTGGGCGCTACGGAGCTGCGCAGCAAGAACATGCTGGACCGCAAGCTGGGCAGGGCGGCGCTGGAAGCCATCCTGTGTGATAACCTTGAGGTTACAGCGGCGGAACTTTACTCCGCGGCGGAAAACGGCGTCATGTTCGCCTACCAGTGCGAAAAAACGCAAAAAAAACTTTTCGGCCTTTTAAAAAGCAAAAGCCGCCCCCTGCGCCTTATTGATGAAGAAGGCGTTATCCGGCTGCAGAAAAGCGATGCGGTTGTTTTGCCGGGAACGGCAGCTTCCTGGAAAGAAGAAACAGCCAAAATCCTTAGGGAGCTTACGATTTATGATGACGGCGGCACGGCGCTTCCGAATCTTTATGTAGTTTCGGGTAAACGTGTCATAGATCTTTCAGGGCTTTCCGGCGAGGAGCAGATTTTTAGCCTGGGCGAGGTAGAACTTTCCGGCTGCGCCGCGGACGAAAAACTTATCCTTATCGGTTCAAAGCGAACCGGGTAACAGATGGCGGAGAATACAGCGTTCCCGTTTCCCGGCAGGAATCTTGCCGGTGTGGAACTGAGCCGCGACTACTGTTACGGCAAAATAAAACCGGAAGACAGGGAAGGTATTGCCCGCGCCGCGTGGGAAAAAGGTGAAAGCGCGGCACGGGAAACTTTTATCCGTTTTGAAGGAGAACGCGATTTTTTTGCTATTGCGCAAAAAAGCGGCCTCTCCTGCGAATGGGTGGATAAAGACTATGTACTGGGCGGCCAGCGCTATTTTAGCGATTATCTTTCAGGCAGAAAACGAGTGTTCCTTTATGCGCGTTCGATTGATCTCTGGGCGGCCGAGTACGGCCTTGACAGGCGGCAGGCAGGGAATCTTATTTTAAGCCATGAGTATTTCCATCATCTTGAGTGCACAAAACTGGGACTCACCAGCCGTATTTACCAGGTGCCCATGCTGATACTGGGGCCGTTAAAAATCGGCAGTACCGGTATACGCGCCCTGTCCGAGATTGGCGCTCATGGATTTGCACGGACATATTATGACCTGTCAACAGGAAAGGAAGAGATACATGAAAACAAAACTTGAGTACGATGTTGTCATTATTGGCGGCGGGCCGGCCGGCGCTTTGGCGGCAATTGCCGCCGGACGCAATAATGCGCGGACCCTGCTTGTCGAGCAGTACGGCTACCTTGGCGGCGCGTTAACCGCCTGCGGTACGGGCCCGCAAATGACCTACCACGCAGGAAGCACCCAGGTGGTGCGCGGCATTCCTGACGAACTTGTCAAGCGCATGATTAAGGAAGGTTTCTCCCCCGGACACATGGAGGACTTTGCCGGGTACGCATCGTCGGTTACGCCCTTCGATGCGGAAGGTCTCAAACTTGTTCTTGAAAACATGGTACGGGAAGCCGGCGTGGAGATTCTCTATCATACGGTATATACCGGCTGTGAAACAGAATGCGGAAAAATAAAGAGTGTCAAGCTCTATTCCAAAAACGGTTTTTTTAACGCCGCCGCCGGTGTCTTTATCGACGCTTCCGCCGATGCCGACCTGGCGGTACACGCCGGAGTTGACGCCGTTTATGGTGAGGAAGGTTCCGGCCTTGCGCAGCCCATGACGATGAACATGAAACTCTACGGAGTAGACCGCGATGCGGTGATTGATTTTGTTATTAATAATAAGAACGATATGCTTCCGGCCATTCCGTTTGAAAAACTGCGCCTTATTCCGCGCACAGGAATCCAGGGCGGCTATTCTGTTATCAGGAAGGCAAGAGATGAGGGCCGCTTTACAGTGGACAGGGGTTGGCTGCTCTGTTTTGAAACAAACAATCCGGGTGAATTTATCATCAACATGAGCCGTATGGCGGGAAAAAGCGCCGTAGACGCTTTTGATTTAAGCGCCGCGGAAATGGAGGGACGCCGTCAGTGTTACGAGCTTTTCCGTTTTTTGAAGGATGATGTTCCTGGTTTTAAAAATGCGCGGATCCACTCCACAGGCCCTAATATCGGCATACGCGAAAGCCGCAAAATAAACGGTGTTTACAAACTCACCGCCAAAGACCTCGTTAATAACACGATGTTCGATGACGCGGTCGCAATGGGCGGTTATCCGATTGACATTCATCCGGTAGACGGTAAAGAACCTGCCCCTGAAGTGGCGTTCGATATGGGAGAGTATACATTGCGCAAAGGCAGTTGGTATTCCATTCCTTACCGGAGCCTTATCGCGTACAAGGCGGAAAACCTTGTCGTTACAGGGCGCTGCATCAGCGTAAGCCACGAGGCTTTGGGCGCGGTACGGGTAACTCCGCTTGCAATGGCCCTGGGACAGGCCGCCGGAACCGCCGCCGCCCTTGCCGCAAGAACGGGCGGCTCTACACTTGAGCTTGATACCGCGAAGCTTAGAGAAGCGTTGATCCATGACGGTGCGTTTTTAGAGACCTATGCCGGATGAAAACTTTTACCATTTTAGGTCTGAAAATAGCATTGGTGTATTTTGGAGGGGGAAGCCTCCCCATGTGCGTTTACTTAGGTTTTAGTCATGAGCAAAAAGAAGGAAAACAATGGTTTTTGTATCAAAAAATTGGGGGTTTTCCTTCCTAATTTTGCCTTATTTGCCGCTGTGATTATTTAAGTAAACGCACATGGGAAGCCTCCCCCTGCGGCCGGGCCAATGTCCCGGCCTACCCCCTCTACGGGGGCGCTGCCCCCGTAACGCCCCCGAATTTTTGACAGGCAATTTTCTTGACGGGTTTTGACCGGTGTTTTTCATGCCTAAGAGTCTGTGGGGCTTTAGCCCAAAAATCCACAAGTCCCACAGGCTCCAAGCGCATCATATGCTTCTTCGGTCAAATCCGGCATGGTTCCTCCCGCTCACCCCTATGAAAGATTTTTTATGATACTTCGGGCAAGATCCTCGTCAATGCCGGGATGACGGGGGATTTGATCCGTTTTTCCTGTTCTGGGCTGCAAATATTGGTCATGCTTTTTGCCGTGTTTAACAAAAATACAACCTTGCCTCCTTGGCATTTTGAGAAGCGCCCCCTTTTTCACGCGATAACCTTCAATGTTCCACTCTTCTTTTCTGTTTTTCCTTCCCGCTCTTCTTTATAAAACAGATACAGATCGGCGAGCATTTCTTCCAGATCCGCTATCGTTTTCCCCTGGGTCAAGTGATCGGGCCAAATATTGAGGTAACCAACAAACCAGCCGTTTTTTCCTTTCCAATAGGTGTACTGAAGTTCCATATCACGCTCCTTACTCCAAATATACCCCGGGGGCGCGCCCTTTACAATGGCCGGCGGCGGGCAAGCGGCCGCCGCGCTTCCGCCCAGCGCCGCTTCTTCCGCTCATTAGTTAACGTACTCTCACCGCACGATCACGATGCCGCTGCCGCCCGCGCCGCCCGCGCTGTTTTGGCCGCCCCCGCCGCCGTTGCCGCGGGAACGGGCGGCTCTACACTTGAGCTTGATACCGCGAAGCTTAGAGAAGCGCTGATCCATGACGGTGCGTTTTTAGAGGCCTGCGCCGGATGAAAACTTTTGCCATTAAATATACAGGTTCATACGCGGGTCACAGGGCCGGCGCATCATTTTGACTATCATGCCGGCCTAACGGCCGGCTTGGAGTTTTGCGCCTTCGCGTCTGTTTAGCTATCGGCGGGCGGTCCGAAGAGGCTCAAAACTCCAGGTGAAAACCGGAATTTTTACCGCGAAAAAGTTGAAAAAGGAAAGACAGCCTGTCTCTGACGCAAAAGACAGGCTGTCTCCGCTATCCGGAACAGGGTGCCTGAACCCTTGCGTTTGGGTGGCGCCCCTATCTACGGGGTATCGGTCCCGTCGTACTTAACCGTTCCGGTTTCAACGGTAACGGTTTTCTCTGTTGTGGATACGTTGGAAGTGCCGCCTGCCCAGTAGAATGCCGCAC
>JAIROT010000106.1 GCA_031257385.1 Treponema sp. | reverse complement strand
GCGGTATAAAAATTCACTTTCGTGAATTTTTATACAATTTTGCGCTGAAGCGCAACAAACTGCTAGGCGTAATTTTTTGGGCCTTTTTCAAAAGCCGGTTAGGGGGGAAAACGGGTTTTTATTCGGGAGTCTGGTTTAATACCCCGCGGCTTGCCGCGGCTCAAATAACGCAACACTTACAAAGACTTGGTATTAAACCAGACGGTATGGACCGGAGGTCCGCAACTTCCTATCGAACGAGCCTCCGTTCAAACTAACGCAACGCCTAAGATACCGCGGGGCTTGCCCCGCGGAGGCTCATAATCCCAGTTTTTTCCGGAGGATCTTTTCCATGCGGATAAGGCTCTGAATTTCATGACGGGCATTTTCATTGAGGATCTCCTTGCTTTTACTCCTGGTTTGAATGTCCATGGGGACTCCCGTAAGGCAGTGATAAAATTTTGCGTTTACCGGATATGCCCTGATCTCGCATACTGCGGCCAGGGTTAAAAAATCGCTGACTTCCCGGGCCAATTCCGGCTGTTCCATAAAATGGGTGTACATCCATTTATACATATCAATATGAAAGTTACCCATAACCCCGCTGTATCCGTCATAGCCGGCGATAAGAGAATCCAGCAGCGTAGCGGTATTGGCGTTGAAAAGGGCAAGTTCCGTTCCTTCCAGCGCCGTGCGCCGTTCCCTTTGTATGTCCAGCGCGCAACTTACATCCTTCAGAAAAATGATGTTTTTCCGTGATCCACAGTCCGCGAGGAATTCGGTTGTGAGAAGTCTGAGGTACGGATAAGGACACTCATAGAAGCCGAAGGCCGCCTGGGGAAGCTGCCTGAGTATATCGTAAAAATTATTCCTCAATATTGATTCGTCTTCGTTTTGTTTTACCAGCCGGTTACTCACCAGAACTACCGCGTCCACGCCGGTTTCGGCCATGCGGCCCAGTTCATCAATCTGCTGGGATATGTCGTCGGCGGTATGTCCCGAGGCGATAACCTTGACCCTGCCGGCGGCAGTATTCTTAACCGCCCGGGCAAGGCCGAGTTTTTCCTGTTCCGAAAGAAAAAACATTTCACTGGATTGACATACCGCAAAGATACCGTCACAACCCCTGGCGATAAACCATTCGGTTAAATTTTCAACCGCCGTGTAATCAATTTTGTTGTCACCGGTAAAAGGGGTGATCATGGTCGGCCAGCAGCCGAAAAAAGTTTTATTCATTTATGGTCTCCTTACATCAGGCCTAAAATCTTTGGTAAAAAGATTATGGTTTGAGGAATATAGGTCATGATAAAAAGAACGATAATCATAACCGCTAGTTGAGGTAAAATTTCGCGGATAATATCTTTTAAAGGGGTACCGGAAATGCCGGATGTTATAAAAAGAAGCATACCGAAGGGGGGCGTACAAAGGCCGACCATCATATTGAACGTAACAACTACGCCGAAATGAACAAGATCTATTCCCAAAGTTCTGGCTACGGGGATTAATATGGGAACAAAGATTAACTGGATAGTAGACGTATCAATAAACATCCCCAGGATGAGGATCACCACATTGACGAGAAACAGGAAGAAATATTTATTGTTTGATATTTCAATAATCCAAACTCCCAGATTTGACGCGATCTGCTCCCGGGCGACAATGTAGGAAATAATCGAGGCGGCCCCTATCATGATGCTGGTGGCGCCAATGTCCCTGACCGAATCCACAATGACCCTAAAGAAATCTTTAAGGCCCAGGGCCCGGTAAACGAAAATGGAAATCAATATGGCATAAAATCCGGCGATGGCTCCCGCCTCGGTGGGGGTCATGACGCCGGCATAGATTCCCACAAGGAGTATCACCGGCGTTAAAAGCGCGGGAAGGGACCGCAGGGAGGACATAAGAAATTCCTGAAGCCGGATTTTTTTACCCCGGGGATAATTCCGTCTTCTGGCGATAAAACCAACATAGAGCATCAACGCAATAGACAAAACAAGCGCCGGAACCATACCCCCCAGGAAAAGGGCCCCCACGGAAGTATCGGAAAGCATAGCGTAGATAACCAGGGGAATACTGGGAGGGAAAGTCGGCCCCAAAGTGGCCGATGAAGCGGTGAGGGAACAGGAAAAAGCCGGTTCGTATCCGGCCTCAGTCATGGCTTCAATTTCTATCTTACCGAGCCCTGCGGCATCGGCGATGGCCGAACCGGTCATCCCCGCGAATATGAGGGAGCCCAGAATATTTACATGCCCCAAGGCGCCGCGCATCCGGCCGCAAAGAGCATGGGCAAAGCCGTAGATCATATCGGTTACTTTCCCGGTATTCATCACATTGGCCGTAAAGATAAACAGGGGTACGGCTATGATGATGTAGTTAGTATAGTAGGTGTTTATTATCTGATTCGCTACCAGACTCAGATCACCGCCTTTTACCAAAAAATAAGATGTCGCCGCGGCAATCATACCCAGAGCGATGGGTATTCTAAGGAAAAAAATCAAAACAAAAACTAAAAGACAAACTGTCAAGGCTAAATTCATCGCGCCGCCTCCGCCGTTTTATGATCCGCGCTATCCGGTATTTTTCCGATAATCACTTTTATATCTTCAATAATTTCAGTAATGGTGTATCCGATAATGGAACAAAGAAAATAGACAAAGGGCATGAAAACAAGCGTATAAGAAATTCTAAAAAAAGATGTTTTTTGAAATCCGACAAAAAATGAATATTTATAAGCAGCGGAAACCAGGCTGGCGAAGGTTACTGCAATAATAATATTTCCGAGCATGCGTATAACCGCCGCAGGAACCGGGGGTAGACGGTCGTAAATCATCGTAAATTTTACATGACTTCTCCGCCTCATGGTATAACAGGACCCAAACACCACCGTCCAGACAAAACCAATAACTATAATTTCCATACTCCAGGTAAGGGGATGGCGGATTATATATCTAAAAAAAACCTGCATGATGAAAGTCACAAACATAACGATAAAAGACAAAACCGGTATATATTTCTCGATTATATCTCGAATAAAAAATAAAATTTTTTTCACCAATTCCTCCTGTACATATCTACGGGTGAGGAAGCGCCGGCGCTTTGCCCCGGCGCTTTATTCGGTCCGGTAAAATCAGACGGCCTTACTTGGCCGCGTCCTGGATATTTTTGAAAAGGTCCAAATCCCAAGTCTTGGCAAAATCAGATTGTAGGTATTGATCCAGTACATGGCTTGAGAAGGCGTCCAGATCCGCATTATAGACCTTGAGACCTGAGTCTTTGAAGAACTGTACCATCTCCGCTTCGGCTTTCAGGTTGGTCTCATCGCAGTATTTAATTCCCGCCTTAACTCCTTCCATGATCCAATCTTTTTGCTGCTGGGTAAGGGACTGCCATTTAGCCTCATTAATAGCCGGCCATACGCTGTCAACTACATGATTGGTTATGGTAATGGATTTGGTCACCTCGTAGAACTTCGCGTTCTTGGTACTGGGCAGGGGGTTGTCCTGGCCGTCCACGGTTTTGGTTTGGAGAGCCATATAAAGCTCTGAAAAAGAAATAGGCGTAGGATTGGCCCCGAGGGCCCGGCCAAGAAAAAGCCAGGCGTCGGAGTTAGGCATCCTGAGATTTACCCCCCGGAGATCCCCCGGGGTTCTGATAGGTTTGTCTTCCACCAGGTTAAGCTGCCGGGTCCCAAGGTATTGCGCTCCCAGAGGACGGAGCCCTTGTTCCCTGGCTACCCGCTCGAAGGCCTGCTGCCCGATGGGACCGTTTAGGACCTTGGTCATGTGTTCATAACTCTGGAAGATGTAACCTGCGGTAAACATTGAAATCCAAGGGGAGCCGTCGGTAAGCCACGGTGCCGCCACAGCGGATATATCGGCCTGGCCTGACTTAACCGCCGAAACCTCCTGCTCCTGCTTAAAAAGGGAAGCGGAATCATAGGTTAACACTTTGATGGTACCGCCGGAAAGCCGTTCCACCGTCTCTTTAAAGACCATCATGGCGCCGGCGTGGGCATCGGTGGGAACCGCGGTCATGGTGTAAACCAGTTCGATGGGTTTAGCCGCCGGAGCAGCGCCGCCGGATGAACCCTGCTGCCCTCCGCCGCCGGCAAAGAGCATGCCCGCCGCCAGAATCAACACCAAAAGAAATGCCAGTTTTTTCATAAACTCCTCCAAAATAAAAAATTGTATTATCGGCGTTTATTCGCCGTGGATACCCTTTTGCATTTTGATTTTTCCCTTCGTTCGTATTTGTCAACATCGTTTCTGGAAGCGGTAAGATGCTCCCGGAGAGCCGCCTCCGCGCCGTCGGCATCCCTTTTTCTGATAGCCTCCAGGATCTTGTGATGTTGGGCAAGGGTTTTTATTATCCCCGGCGGGCCGGAGACACCCTTGACCATGTAGTCGTAGAGCAGGATGGTCATGACCTCCACAAACATCCCCAGCAGGGAATTGCCGCTCGAATGGGCAATGGTAACATGAAATTCCGTCTCAAGGCGGATCCGTTCTTTCAGGGGGATGTCAATATCCGCCATTTTCTCCAGGATGGATGCCAAATATTCAATTTTGTTGTTTCTGATCCGGGCTGCGGCGAGTCGGGCGCCCTGGGTTTCCAGGATCATCCGCATGGCGTGTAATTCGTCATTGCTGATATTGTCCATCCTGATAAGGCGGTTTACCGCGCTGGAAATAGTATCCGTGTTTGGCTTGGAAATGTAGGAACCTTCCCCATTGCGGGATTGAATGAGGCCCCGCTCTTTAAGAACCTTGAGGGCCTCCCTAATAACGGTCCTGCTTACCTGAAAACGTTTGGAAAGTTCCTGTTCCGACGGCAGCTTTTCAACTAAACTGTCGGAGTGGATAATCGCCTGTTCCAGGGTATCGGCGATCTGCTCGTAGAGGTTGGTTTTGTTTACCGCATAGTCGAGCTTGTCCATTAATCCCTCAATAATTTCATGAGCTGTATACCTATCATACAGCTTACGGTTTATTTTCCTATACTTTTTTTTATCTGTCAAGAAAAATTTGTAAAATTTTCGTTAATAAGTCCTGAATTCCTACAAATCAGCTAATTATTTATACCATAAGGAATTACACAACCCATAATTACTTAAGTTGTAAAAAAATGAGCGATTTTCTTCTATGTTATTCCGGGGGGCAGGGGGGCTTTCGTGTTTTTTATGGCCCCTGGGAGCCCCGCTTTGCTTTTGTCCCAATGTCCGGAAATTCAACCGGGGTTTCCGGAGCTTCCCTGTGGATATAGTATCCCGGGCTCTTTTTATCAGGGGATTTATTTTTGTTGACTTTTGGTTACGGGGTGGTATACTTGTTGTAATAATACAGGTATAATTATCATTATCTGTATATTGGCCTTGTTTTAAAATTCTAAAGGTTTGGAACAAAGCCTGTTTTTATTTTTTATCAGGAGGGAAAAGAACATGAAAAAGGCAATTCTTCTTTTATTAGCGGTAATGCTCCTGGCGCCCGCGGTATTCGGGAGAGGTTCCGGAGAGCAGCAGCAGAAGGTGGTGCTGCGGTGGGGTTCTGTTCACGCGGAGACTACGATTACAACCCAAATGATGCGCCGGATTATTCAGGAGATTAACTCAAAAACCGAGGGCAGGGTGGAGATTCAGGGTTATCCCAACAGCGCTTTGGGTGGTTCCCGGGATTTGGTTGAGGGAGTTCAGGCTGGTATTATGGAAATGATTTCAGAAGGACCGGCGCAGTTTGCGAGTTGGATTCCTATGGCAAGTATTGCGGAAGCGCCATATATCTACCGGGATGTTTCCCATATGAACAAGGCCCTGAACGGTCCCTTCGGCGACAAACTTAATGAAGAATTCTTAAAGAAAAATGTCCGCATCCTGGGTTCTTTTTATTACGGGACCCGCCAGCTTACCACAAGCAAGGCGCAAATCAATTCGGTAAAGGATATGCAGGGCCTTAAGATCCGGGTCCCCGAGGTAAAAGCCTATGTGGAAATGATCAATAGCTGGGGGGCCCGGCCTACGCCCATCCCCTTTGGGGATCTTTATATGTCCCTGCAGACCAATGTTGCGGATGGACAGGAAAATCCCCTGACCACATTTGACGGCCAGAAATTCTACGAAATTCAAAAGTACCTCATCCTGACGGATCATATTATCTGTCCCAACATGATCTTTATCAACGAAGACGTATGGAAAAAAATATCCCCGGCGGATCAGCAAATCATCCAGGTCGCGGTGGCCAACGGTATTGCCTGGAACGACGCGGAGGTCAAGAAATCCGAGGAAGATCTCAAGAAAGACCTTACCGCAAAGGGTGTTACCGTTATAACCCCGGATGTGGAATCCTTCCGGGCGGTTACCGGGCCGTGGCTTGTTTCAAGGATGGAAGCCGACTGGGGCAAGGGAACTTGGGAATTTATTCAGAATGTGAAATAGAACGAATTCTCGAAAGGTATAAATGGCAGCCCGGTATTGAGGGCTTGTTGGCCGTTCATGAATAGCCGCAGAGTCTTTTGCGCGGTATCTTCCGGGGAAAAAAATGTTCGCCGCGCTTGCGGGATCCTATAGGGTTGTTTGGAAACTGAGGTTTCCGAACAACCCTTTAAACAAAACGACAGGAGAAAATATGTCGGCATCCTTATTTTTTAACCGGATAAAACAGGGGATCGAGAAAATCATCGACTGGGCTGCGGTCCTTTTTTTTACGGTTATTTTTTTTGTTGCCATCGCGCAGATAATAATGCGCTGGATATTCAAAAATCCCATTGTTTGGTCCGAAGAATTGATTCGGCTGATGTTTATCTGGATATGTTATATGGGCTGGACCATGGCGTCCAGAAACAAAAGCCACATCTGCATTACCACCTTTATTTCAAGGCTGCCGGCTGGTGCGCGGAAAGTCATACAAACCTTTAACTGCTTTCTGGTGATCGTTTTTTCAGTGTTTATGGTCTACTTTGGAATTGAGATGACCGAGGTCGGGGGCCGGGGTATGGCGGTTACCTTGCCTATCAATTTCGCTTTGGTGTATGTCAGCGCCCCCATAACAAACTTTATTATTTTTTTGTATCAGATATTGGAGATCGTCCATATCTGGAAAAAAAGTCCCGCTGAACCTCAAGGAGCTTTATCATGACCTTGGCCTTTACTCTGTTTGTTCTGCTTCTCTTTACCGGACTGCCCCTCTACGTCAACCTGGGACTCTGTTCAGTAATTTATATTTTCTTGGGAGGCTTTAATCCCATCACGGTGCTTCAGCGGGTTACCATGGCGGCCAATTCTTTTACCCTGCTGGCGGCGCCCTTTTTTATCATTATGGGCAATATTATGAACAATTCGGGGGTTACCAAACGGATGTTTGATTTTGCCAATGTGCTTGTGGGGAGACTCCCCGGCGGCCTGGGGCATGCCAATGTGGTGGCCAGCGTCATGTTCGCGGGAATGAGCGGAACTGCCGTGGCCGATGCGGGTGGGCTGGGAAATATCGAAATAAAGGCCATGCAGGATGCCGGTTATGATGACGACTTTAGTTGTGCCATCACCGCCGCATCTTCGGTGATAGGGCCGATAATCCCCCCGTCCCTGCCGATGGTCATTCTCGCGGTGGCGGCGGAAGCTTCCATCGGCCGCCTGTTCCTGGGAGGCATCATACCGGGATTGCTCATGGCGATAACGCTGATGATCATGGTCTCGATATACGCCCATAAACGGAACTATCCGCGGGCTCAAAGACCGACGTTAAAACTCCTCTGGAGCGCCTTTAAAGAGGCTTTTTGGGCGTTGATGGCGCCGGTTATTCTTTTTGTGGGGATTTTTTCAGGTATTTTTACCCCCACCGAAGCCGCCGTGATCGCCGCCTTTTATTCCCTCATCCTGGGCCTTTTTGTATACCGGGAATTTACCTTCAAAGATATTCCCAAAGTGATTTTTTCAACCTGCGAGACTACCGGGGTTGTCCTTGCCCTGGTAATGACCGCCTCGATTTTCGGCTGGATCCTCTCGGTATCCCAGGTTCCCCAGTCCATATCCCAGATGCTGCTTTCCATTGCCCATACGAAAATACTGGTACTGCTGATCCTCAATATGTTCCTGCTTTTTGTCGGTATGTTTATGGAAGGAACCGCGGCGATTCTGATCCTGACGCCGATTTTGATTCCCATCATGGTGAACATGGGTATAAATATTACCCAAGCCTGCCTCATCATGATCATGAATTTGATGATAGGGGTTATTACCCCCCCGATCGGTGTGGTGTTGTATGTGGTCGCCAATGTCGCCAAAGTTCCCTTTGAACGGGTTACCAAGGCAACGGTACCCTTCCTGATTCCTCTGCTGGTTGTTCTGCTTTTGGTAACCTTTATTCCCTGGATTACTACGTTAATACCAAATCTTGTACTCGGTAACTGAAAAGGAGGAATGATATGAACGCGACAAAAGAAAAGATGAAAAACCGTGAATTGGTAACCGGTACCCACGTGCTTCTTGCGGACCCTTGTATTTCCGAGCTTTGCGGTTCCATCGGATTTGATTTTTTGTGGATAGACACGGAACATACTCCCACGGATTATCATATACTGGTACAACATCTTATCGCCGCCAAGGCTTCAGGCTGCGACACCCTGGTCCGGATTCCCTGGAACGATCCGGTACTGGCGAAGCGGGTCCTGGAAATGGGTCCTACGGGGATCATTTTTCCTATGATCAATACGCCGGAAGAACTGGACAGGGCCATGAAATGTACCCTTTATCCGCCGCTGGGGAACCGGGGATTCGGTCCCTTGCGGGCGGTCACTTACGCCCTGGATGATCAGGAAATTTACATCAACAAAACAAGCCTTGACCTGATCCGTTGTGTACAGGTGGAAAGCAAACTGGCCGTGGATAATCTGGAGGAAATGGCGAAAAATCCCTGGGTTGACTGTTTTATTTTCGGCCCCTGCGATTTGTCCGGTTCTATTGGGGAACTGTTCAAAATTTATGAAAAGCCCACCGGCGATCTTATTGATCTGGCGGTAGACCGGCTTAAAAAAGCGGGAAAATCGGCGGGGATATCCTGTATTACCGAGGATCCGGACCAAATCAGGTATTGGTACGATAAGGGAATCAATGTTATTTCCTGCGGCGCCGATACCAGTTATATCGGCAACGGGGGAAAACGGGTTTTGAATATACTAAAAAATCTTAAGCCCTAAATCCCAGGAGCATGAACCGCGCCGCTGTCGAAAAACAGGGGCGGTTTCAAAATCCTATAAACCGGCAAGTATATGATTTTACCGGATGAGCCTGTTCCAAAACCCGGTTGGTTTCGGAACAGGCTTGAGAAAAAAATTGCTAATTCTTTATAAGTTAAGTCCTTACGGCTTATGCAATTTTTTCCAAGGGTAAGAAGCTGTTCCAAAAACTGAAGTTTTGGAACAGCCTCGGATAAGTAAAACTTGTCCGGTAACCTTGAAAACACGGTTCGGCTTTGGTCTGAGAAACCGCAAGGGCCGGTAACAAAACAACGATTCCGGAATCATCGGCTCAAAAATTTGACCTTTGTGCCTTTTTCAAAACTCCCTCGCCATTTAAAAAGGCGCCCTTTGCGGTGATTTAACCCTTATCCGTCCCCTTTTTGACACAAAAACCGCCGCCCAAGGGGGTGGAGGGTACGGAGCAGCCAGCCCTGGCGCGGAACCCCGAAAAGCCCGGTCCCCAAGGCAGCGCAAATTTTTTTACCGTTAAATTGCTGATTTTGGAACTGCCTTACTTGACAGAAAAAAATTCATCTTATAACATATTAAATACATAGGATTAATATAAAACAATAAAACCGAAGCGGT
>JAIROT010000066.1 GCA_031257385.1 Treponema sp. | reverse complement strand
TCCTCCACAGGCTCCCCCTCCAGAATCAACGACCAATACCGGTCTCCCCAGATATGCCCCGTCCTCCCCGTCAGCGCGTTGTACCGCTGCGCGAAAGTCTGTTTCAGCCACTGCATGATAGCCGGCAGCTCCATCCCGTCCTCGGGCTTGATGTAGAAGCTCAGCCGGTCCGCGTCAAAACGGAGGCCCCGGAAGCCGAAACTGAAGCGGCGCATGGTTTCCCGGAAAACCCCGGCAAAGAGGGAAGCGGCCCTCGGCAGGCTGAGGATGCGCTCCCGGTTATTGATGTGGGAGCGTATCTCATACCACACTCCCTGAGCTAATGTACGTGTTTTCCTCATACCCCCTATATGGGAGCGAGGGGCTGTTTTGCTTTAGCCGCGGGGACAAAAACCGGTAAAAATCACGGGGCAGGGAGAGGCGGCCCTTCACCGGGCAAGCGATCTTTTGCGGGTCAAGAATAGCATCAAGGCGGGGTATGTACCCTTCGCATACAATAAAGCGGAAGACGACAGGCCGAAAAACCTTAAACTCCCATGCAGGTCCCCACCGCCACGGCAGTGTCAATCATGTAATGATCATGGGGGACGGTTTTTACTTTGCCTTCGGGGACGCTGAGGTCCACCGAACCGATTTCGCTGCCGATGAGGGCGGCCATGCGGCCGTAATCGCCCCTGGCGAGGAGATCGGCTGCGGCGGTGCCGAGGCTGGTGGCAAGGACGCGGTCGGACGCGCTGGGGACGCCGCCCCGCTGCACATAACCAAGGACAGTCGCACGGGTTTCCGTGCCGGTTTCCGCCTCAATTTGCCCGGCGACGCGGTAGGCGGTCGAGGGGCCGTTTTCGGCACGGTATTTTTTCCTCTCGCGTTTTTCCATTTTCGCTTCTTCGATTGACATGGCGCCTTCGGCGACAACGACTATCGAAAAAGTTTTGCCCGACTTTGCCCGGCCTTCAAGATGCCGTCCGATGGCTTTTATGTCGTAGGGAATTTCCGGTATAAGAATGATGTCGCCGCCGCCGGCGACTCCGGCGTAGAGGGCCAGCCAGCCGGCCTTGTGGCCCATCAGCTCTATTACGATAACCCTGCTGTGGCTTTGAGCGGTGGTGTGCAGGCGGTCTATGGCTTCGGTTCCGATGGCCAGGGCGGAGTGGAAGCCGAAGGTCCGGTCGGTGCCGGCGATGTCGTTGTCAATGGTTTTGGGGAGGCCGATCACGTTGAGGCCTTCCCGCGCGAGTTTGCAGCCGGTGGTGTTGGTGCCGTTTCCCCCCAGCACGACGAGGCAGTCAAGGCCAAGCCTGTGGTAGGTGTCCTTGATGGCGGCCACTTTTTCGCCGACGATCTCCCCGGGGTCCCCGGCCGTCGATTTGAAGGGTTTTTCCCTACTCGCCCCCAGTATGGTCCCTCCCCGCGTCAGTATGCCGGAAAAGTCGACGGGCCTGAGCGTCCTGGTGTTTTCTTCGATGAGGCCCCGGAAGCCGTTGGCAATGCCGATAATGTTCATGCCGTAACGGTCGTGGGCCGCCCTGCAAACACCCCGGATGGCGGCGTTGAGGCCGGGGCAGTCGCCCCCGGCGGTCAAGATACCGAAAGTTTTGGTAACGCTGGCGCGTGTAAGTGCCATAGTGGTGTTATACAACAGAAAAGGCTCTTCCACAAGCGGGGTTTTTTTATTACAAATAAGATGAGCGTTTATGATTGGAGGGCAGCATTAAAAAAACAGGCGTCCTGTGCTATATCGTTTTTTGTATTTTCTTTTATGCCGATCATGTCTATGCCGGATCCTCCGGGGAAAGGCGGGGTATACCCTTAGCAGAAAACGCGGCCCGCTCTTTCCCGAAGGCCGCGGGCGAAACTGCCGTCAGTGAAGCCGCTGCGGGGCCGGAAATGAGGCTGCTCGTTGGCAGTGACACGGGGCTTTTCAGTCTTGAACTGCGGGCGGGGAGGCAGGAAAAAGCCCGGTCTCTGTGGTCAGGCGGAACGGTGCGGAAAATTGTCCCGCTCGGAGGAGACCTTGACGGGAGCGGCAGTACCGGGACCTGGGCGATTCTGAGCGGCGAGGGAATTTTTGTCTCGAATGATCTGCAAAACTGGGAAAACCGCAGCCAGGGCTTGCCGGTAAAAACCATCAAGGTTTTTCAGAATGAAAAAAAATCGTTCTTTCCGATGGCGCAGGAAATAAAAGATCTGGAGATAAATCCCGCAGACCCGAACATCATGGTCTGCGCTACCAAGGATCAGGTCTATCTTTCCCGCAATCAGGGCCGCTCCTGGTCGGGCCTGGGCGCGCCGCCCTACCGGACCAACGGTATCAAGGCCGTGGCCGCGGCGTATTTGCCCGCCGCCGGCAGCGCCTCCGGCGGGGCGGGAGCGCTGACGGTTTTTCTCTCCCACAGTACCTACGGGCTTTTCTATATTCAGCCGGACATGGCCGGCGCGCAGTGGGCGGAACTCAGCAGGGGCCTTGAAAAACTGGAAACCACCGACAACGCCGATGAAGTTTCGGATATCGCCGTGATTCCCGGCAGCGGTGCGGACGGGGCCGAAATCTGCGTGTCTCAAACTTTCCGCCGCCGCTTGTACCGGCTGGACTGGAAGCTCAAAACCTTTGATTTGCTCTGGTCGGACAAGGCCCCCTTTGGTACAACGGATTCTCTTGACGCCGGGAAGACCGGCCTCCGCTTTTTGCGGGAAGGCATGGTTGCCGAAATTGACTATGCCCCGCCTGGGGGAGGGGAGGGGAGCGGGCCGCGGATACGGGAACGGCCCGATCTTGTGGAACTGGTCCGCGCCGTTCAGGAAAGCATCAATGAACAGCCGAATTGTGTAGTAATACGGGAGGCCCCGAATTCGGAGCCGGTCATCTTAAGCGAGCTATGGCTCCTCGGCGAAAATGAGCCGGGGAACCTCCGTCCCCCCGGCGGCTTAATTCCGGCGGCCCCGGGCAGTACCGCCCTGCCGCCGGCAAACGCCGCCGGCAAAGAGGGCCTGTATTTGCCGGTAAACCACGCCATGGACAGCTACAGCCTCCGCCCCTATCTGAACGTGATAAACGAGCGGGGCCTGGACATGATCGTTATCGACATGAAGGACGATTACGGCCGTCTCCGCTTTACCCCGAATAACCCCGCCATAAGCGCCAAAGGCCGGGTCTTCCGGCCCCTGGATATTGACGCCTTCCTCAGGGACATGAAAGGCAGGGGCATCTACACAATCGCCCGTATCGTGGTGTTCAAAGACCCCGTTCTGGCCGCGAAAGAAAACGGAAAGTACGCCGTATGGGACGGAAAGAACAACAAGTTCTGGGCGGGCTATTACGACTCGCGGCGGAAAAAATCGGATATAAGCGGGGAGGATCGCAAAAACGATCTCATCACCATACTTCCCGCCGGCGATCCGGACTATGAAATTGTCCGCACTTTTTATGATGAACGCTGGGTGGACCCCTATTCGGAAGAAGTCTGGGAATACACCGCGGCCATAGCGCTCGAACTTACCGGGCGGGGATTTGACGAAATCCAGTTTGACTATATTCGCTTTCCCACGGACGGGGTGAACCTTTCCGACGCCCGCTACCGCTGGCAGGAAAACGGCATGGACATGGAAAGCGCCATTCTGTCATTCCTCCGCCATATCCGCTCAAGGGTAAGCGCCCCCGTTTCCATCGACATCTACGGGGCCAACGGCTGGTACCGCACCGGCGCCCGCACCGGTCAGGAAGTAGAACTCCTCGCTCCCTGGGTCGATGTGATTTGCCCGATGTACTACCCCAGCCATTTCGAGCAGGACTTTCTCGCCCAGGACCCGCCTGAGCTGCGGCCCTACCGTATCTACTATCAGGGAACCCTCCGCACCGCCCGAATCGGCCGGGGACGGATCATTGTCCGCCCCTATGTGCAGGCTTTCTATCTCAACGTATCCTACGACCGTAAATACTACGATCCTGAGTATGTCCGCCGCGAAATGGAAGGCGTCCGGGACGCGGGCCGCCCCGGCCTTACCTACTGGAACAATTCAGGCAGGTACGATGATATTCCCGTGCCGTGAGCCTTTGCGGTGGATTTTTCTTCATGGTTTATGCGAAGGGTACATACCCAAGAACCCGCCTTGCGGCGGGGGAGCTTCAGGGCGAGGTTGTTGATTCAGCGGTTAAAGGGTGAACCGAAGCTTCCCGCTGGCCGTTCTATTTGTTATACTGTTTCCGGTATTCACATGCGTATCGTTATTGTAGGGGCCGGCATGGTCGGTACCCAGCTTGCCAAACATCTCATCCAGGAAAAACATGACGTTTCAATTATTGAGGCGAATGAGGAACGGGCCAGGCATGCCTCGAACCGGATTGACTGCATGGTGATCCATGACGAGGGGAACAGCCTTAAAGCGCTGGAAGAGGCGGGGATCGCCAGGGCGGACGCGCTGGTCAGTGTTACCGATTCCGACGAGGTCAACATGATCATCTGCGGGCTGGCGGCTTCCCGCTACGGCCGGGAAAGGGGCCTGCTGAAAATAGCCAGGGTACGCAACGACGACTACATGCACCTGAGCCGCTCCGGTGACAAACAGGTACTGGGTATCGATCACTTTATTCATCCCAATATGGAGGCGGCCCGCTCGATAATCAAGGCCATTGAGCACGGCGCTTTGGGAGACATAATCTCTTTCTCAAACACGCCCTACGAGC
>JAIROT010000063.1 GCA_031257385.1 Treponema sp. | reverse complement strand
TGCTTGCATATTCGACAATGCAATGATATGTTATAAGTGTTTTATTATACTAACACCAACATAAAATTGCCATGACGCGGCTGGCAGTTACAAGAGAATACGTGAAATTTTGTCCGCTTTGGGTAATTTTTTGTTCGCATTGGGTAATGAGCCGTAACCACAAGGAGAATACCGTCCTATGAATTCATCAGCCAAAAACTTTTCCCTGCATGATCTTTTCATTTATGGTTTTCCGCTGGAGTCAAAGATCGCCGGAAACGGGAGCATGGAATTGACGGCAGAAAAAAATTTTACAGAGGACGCCTGCCGTGTAAGGCCGGCGGGCAAAAGCCTAGTAGTTCGCTCGATAAACCTTACTTATCTGCGGCCCTTTGAACGCAGTATAAAAGAGGAGCCGTCGTATGCCGGTCTTTTCCGCAGGAATAACAAAAAAAACACGGGCGGGTACATAATTGGTAAAACCGAAATATTCAAGCGGCATAGTAAGGCCGGTTATTGCTGTTCCGGGGTGGAGGTCTCTTTTCTGCCGGAATTTATTGAAACCTTTATAACCTCGCGCCATGGCATTTCACCCCTTGAAGTGGAAGAAACTGTTGCCGGTTTATATGATCTGCCATTTATCCCCGATGCCGTTGTCATACTGGATCGGATTGGCAAGGCCGCTTTCTCAGAAGACATGGAAAACCTGTGGATCGAAACAAAATCTCTCGAATTGTTTTCAGTTATACTGGCCTGGTACAGGGGGCGCAAGGCATTGGCGTTACCTCCGGTTAATGACCAGGATCGGCTTGGCATTGCCCAGGCGCTGCGTTACGCGGAAGAACACCTTTCCGAACCGCTTGTCCTACGCGCCCTGGCAAAACAGGCGTCCATGAGCAGGAGCAAATTTACTGCTGTTTTTAAGAACCACACGGGCCTTTCCGCAGCGGAGTATGTCCGTCATCTTCGCATGGAAAAAGCGCTTAACTTCGTAAAAAACACAAACGTCTCCCTTGGTGAAATTGCCGCTCTGGTTGGCTATAGGAAACATTCAAACTTTTCTCAAGTTTTCAAGTGTCGCTATGGCGTTACACCCGGAACATTTCGTAAAAAAATATTAGCGCCAACTAACTTGACGAAAACCGGAGCTGCATGTACATTGGAGTCTATTTGATGGTTTTGTTATTGTGTATGTTAGATTTATCATACATTTAAAATGAGAAAACCGGTGTTACCGGGAAAAGAGAGAAAAGCCGGTTAAGGGCTTTTCACCGGTTGATTTTATGGAGGCATCTATGAAACTGGACTGGATTAACCGCCGCTTCGCCGGATTTGGCGCGTTTCAGATACGGTGGCGCTGGGCCATTATCGCGGCCTTGGCGGTTTTGATCATCATCGGCCTGGCAGGGCTGCCGAAACTAGCCACCAGTGACAACATGGAAGACTGGTTCGACGAATACGACACCATACAGGTCAACACCGACCGTTTTGAGGCTCTTTTTGGAAACGAAGATCAGGTGCTGGTGCTGATCCGGGCGGAGGATGTTTTTGACCCGGAAGTGCTGGCGGTGATCCGGGACCTGGGCGCGGAACTGCTTGAAAAGGTTCCCTACGCGAAGGAGCTGCGGTCCCTCACGGATATGTCCGTCTCTTTTGGAACCGAAGAGGGCATCGATGTGAAAAGCCCCTTCGAAGACGGCATTCCCCCGGCGGGGCCGGAGATGGAGGAAAAGCGGGCCTACATCCTGTCCCGGTCTTCGCTGGTAAATATGCTGGTCTCCGACGATTGCCGGGAAACCTGGCTCTCCTTAAGCCTTTACAACTACGAAGGGGAAAATGAGGTAGAGGAAATGTACTCCGTGGGGCGGGCGGCCATGGAAATTATTACCGATCCCAAATGGCAGAGCGGCAAATACACGCTGATGCCTTCGGGCATGGCCTATACCGAATGGGAGGAACGGCTTGCCGTCATGGAAGAAACAGTCCGGCGGATCATCGGCGGTTTTGTTGTGGTGGTCCTCTGCCTTGTCATTTTTACCCGGTCCCTCCGGGGGGTCCTGGTTCCTGTACTGACCACCATCGGGGGTATCGGCTCAGTTTTTGGCGCCATGGCCCATCTGGGAATTTCCGCGGACTCCAACATGATGACCCTGCCGGTGCTGCTCGCTATGGCCCTGTCCGTGGGCTACGCCATTCATTTGATAAACGCCTTTAAGTTTCATTTCCGCCGGTCGGGGAAGCGGAAGGAAGCCATTGTTGCCGCGGTGGGGGAAACGGGCTGGCCCATACTGTTTACCGCGGTTACTACTATCGCCTCCCTGCTTTCGTTTCTCGCCGCCGGTATCGGCCCGTTGCGCTGGGTGGGCCTTACCAGTGCGCTGGCGGTTTTTGCGGTGTACTTCTATGTGATACTGCTTGTGCCCGCGCTTTTTAGTTTCGGTAAAGACCGGCAGCCCGTGGACGCCGGCGCCCTCGCGGAAGGCGGCGGAACTATCGTTGACCGGAAGTTCTACCGGCTGGGGGAATCGCTCTTAAAAAAACGGACGCCGGTTATTGTTCTTTCTTTTATTATTATCGCCGCTTTTATTCCCGGCGTCCTCGGGATCAGCGTGAACATGGATTATTTTTCTTTTATGGGAAAAAAGATTCCCTACATTGCCCGGCTGGCGGAAATGCTTGAGGCAAAGATCGGTTCCCTCTACACTTACACGGTGATGATCCGCTACGACGAGAGCGATATTTTTAAGGACCCCCGGGAGATGCAAAATCTGGACGCTCTCTGCGAAGATCTGGGGAGATTAGACATTACCAAAGTTTCAGGAACCCGGCCGCGGGTGTCGGCGGTAACGGAAATTGTCAAGGAGATGAACCGCTCCCTGAACGGGGATGATCCTGCTTTTTACGCCGTCCCGGATGATCCGGACCTCCTGGCCCAGCTTCTGTTCCTCTACGAGATTTCCGGAGGCGCCGGCCTTTTCAACCGGGTCAGCGAGGATTTTTCCGCCGCCGCCGTGACGGTGGAGCTTACCGGCTATGACGCCAACCGCATCGCCAAAACCGTCAAAGACGCGGAAGCGGCCGCCCGGGCCCGGTTCCCCCGGGGGGACACGGCGGTGGTGGGCATGATAGCCAGTTTTGTGGAGATGAATAACAAAATCGTTTACGGGGAACTAAAATCCTTTGCCGGATCATTCGTCATCATCTTTATCCTGCTGGCCCTGGCTTTCAGCAGCCTCCGGGTGGCCCTGATCGGCATGATTCCCAACATCGCGCCGGTGATCATCATCGGGGGGATCATGGGCTATGCGAAGATACCGCTGGATATGCTCACCATGACCATCATGCCCATGCTGCTGGGAATCGCCGTGGACGACACGATCCATTTTATTACCCACATCAAGCTGGGGCTTGAAAAGACCGGCTCCTATCGGCAGGGGACGCTGGATTCCTTCGGCAAAATCGGCAAGACCCTGGGGACCACCACGGTGATCCTCTGCGCCATGTTTTTTGTCTACGCCCTGAGCCCCATAGCCATGCTCTTCCATGTGGGGACCCTGGCAATCATCGGTATGGCTGCGGCCCTGTTGGCCGATTATACCTTGACGCCGTTGTTGATATATATTTTGAAACCGATGGGAAAGGAGAAACAGGCATGAAAACAAAAGGATGTTTTATCGCGGTAGTATTGCTGCTGGCGGGAACGGCGGGGCTGAGCGCCCAGACACCCGGCGGCTACGACATTATGAAGCGGGCCGATGAGCGGTATACCGGGGATACGGCCCAATACAAACTGACCATGACCCTGGCAAGCGGTCGTGGCGCGCCGAGGGTACGGGAAGTTTCGTATTATTTTAAGGACTACGGTGATACGGAAAAGAGCCTTATGTTTTTTAGCAGCCCCCGGGACGTGGCCGGCACGGGCTATCTTTCCGTTTCCTACGATGATGATCGGGACGACGATATATGGCTTTATCTCCCGGCGATGAAGCGGGTCAGGCGCATCACCGGATCGGGAAAAAACGACAGCTTCATGGGGACCGATTTTACCTATGAGGACATGGGGAGCCGGAGTCTGGACAAGGACGAGTTCAGCCTCCGGGGAGAGGAAGCGGTGGACGGCGATTCCTGCTGGGTGGTGGAGGCAAGGGCAAAAGACAGCAGGGAACCCTACAGACGGCGGATCCTTCGGGTACGGAAGGATTCATACATCATCGCGGCCGTGGATTATTACGACCGCCAGGACCGGCTCCTTAAAACCTTACGAGTATCGGGCATCAGCCAAATCGACGGCATCTGGACCGCCCAAAAGATGGAAATGACAAACGTGCAGGATAAACATTCCACGGTAATCGGGATGTCGGAGATCCGGTTCAACATACCGCTGGACGACAGCCTCTTTGCGGTTACCAGCCTGGAGCGGGGGAATATCCGGTGAAGGCCCGTTGCTGTTCCGTCCGCCTCGCCGGCCATATAACCCGCCTCAAAAAATTCTTGGCGGCTTTTCTTTTCACCTTCACCCTCCTCCCCCTGTCCGCCCAGGTAGAACTTGAGTTCCACGGGACGGCGGAAACCCTCCAGGCGGCGCCTTTCTCAAAAGACCTGACTCTGACCGATTCCCGGACCGCCTTTACCGGGGAAGTGTCGGCCTATGCCGGGGCGGCTTCGGCCTTTGTTTCCCTGTCCGCCGAATACAACGGCGTAAGCCCGGAACGGACGGGTCTTTCTTTGGGGGAAACATGGATGAACTGGAGCGCCGGGAATTTCCAACTCCGGCTGGGGCGGCAGTTGGTGTCCTGGGGCGCGGCGGACGGCCTTGTCCTTACCGATGTGGTATGCCCGCAGAATTTGACCGCCTATGCGGGGCTTGATTTTGCCGGGAGCCGCCTCCCGGTGGACGGCGTCAGGCTGCGTTATTCCTTCCCTGTTTTTGCGGTGGATGCCCTGTGGATTCCCCTCTTTAGCCCCGCCCGGCTTCCCGGCGATGAACAAAACCCCCTGTACGGTGTTTTTTATCCCGCCTCTGTTGATATGGGCGGCGCGTCCCTGCCCGTGTCGGTTTTGGAGGCCGGCCTCCCGCAGACCATTGCCGATGGGGAATACGGCCTCCGCCTTTCCGCATACACCCCGGCGCTGGATTTTTCCCTGGCCCTGTTTTACGGCTGGAACGATATTCCCCATTTCAGGAAAGACTTGCGTTTTTCGGGGCCGGTCCCGGAGAGGCTTGAACTTGCGCCGGGTTATGCGCGGACCCTCATGGCCGGGGCGGATGCCAGTGTGCCGCTGGGGGAATTCCTCCTGCGGCTTGAGGCGGCCTGTACCGGCGGCGGCCGCTACGATCGGAGCGCCGGAGAAACGGCGGCTGCCCTTTTGGCCGGGCAGGCTGACGAGCCGGTGGAAAAACACAAGCTCCAACTGCTGGCGGGTCTGGATTGGAACCCTTCCGGCTGGACTCTTTCCGTCCAGTATTACGAAGATCTGCTCCCGAACGCATACGGCGGCGGAACCACCCGGCCATGGCGGAAAAACGCCCTGACCCTGCGGGTTGGCCGGAGCTTTTTCCGGGAACTGCTCAGCCTTTCGGCATGGTGTTATCTGGACCTCCGGGATTTTGACGCCGCCGCCGGAGCATCCGCCGCCTGGGCGCTCACCGACTCATTAAGCCTTTCCCTGGGGAGCGATTTTTTCACCGGAGGCATTGAAAACCGGGGGGACTACGGGGCCTATAAGGATCTAAGCGCCCTCTGGATAAAGGGGATATTCCGGTTTTAAGGTCTAAAAGATATATACTCCTTCCTATCGGTCCTCTGCCTCTATTCCGTATATTAAAACCGGGAAAAAATGGACCCTCCTGAAACAGCAGGGGGGCAGGGTTAGTGGCGGCGCAGGGAAAACCATCTCCGGCATAAAGGTGATTACAATTACCCCTACCCAGCGGCAATATATCCAGGGAAGCGTCTCCTCCGTGGATGCCGCTTCCCCGCAGGAAGCCGCCAATCCCTACGCCCGGTTCGGTATGCCCTCCAAGTAAGACTACACGGCGCAGATACTCTCCGCCTATGGATAGGGCGGAACGCCGGGCTACGGTTCCCTATCCGTATAATCGATCGGCGGGCTTTTCGGAAAAACCTTGAGGCTTGTTCCGCCTTATGAGTGAACCTCGAAAAGTCCAAGTTCATCAAAAGAGTACATCACCTTTTCAGCTTTTTCTGTACTTTTTTTTCAAATTTTCCGATGGTACGGCTGGCGTCCTGTTCAGTTCTTCCCTGTTCCCGGGCTATGTCTCTTTGGGTAGGTGCTTTTTTCCCGCTGCGCCATGCCGCTATTGCTTCATAATCAAAGAAGGGATATTTTCGCGGTAATTGGCGCGGCGCAATCGCGGCCTCAAAATAGTCATAATACTTTGCGGAAATAAGCCGGCGTAAATAGGGTTTTATCCGTTCCTGTGTTCCGCCAAACACCTCATTAAAAACGTCAAGCGTTTCCTGTAAGGATTCTGTCTTTATCGCCGTTTCTTCCGGGTTTGGCGAATCCAAATCAGGGTATTCATAAAAATCATCCTGATAATTGTTGTATGGGCTTTCCCCATTAAGCAAAT
>JAIROT010000308.1 GCA_031257385.1 Treponema sp. | reverse complement strand
GTATACTGCCCCAGACTTTGCACAACCGGCAGTTGTTCTTCCGAACACCTGCATTATACCGGACAACCGCATGTTTTATCATAGCTTCGAAAAAGTCAAAGAAGGAGGTCAAAAAAGGGCTTTGAAGTAAAAACTTATTTGACTTTTTCCACTTCGCGGTAAAAATTCCGGGGGGGCACCTGGAGTTTTGCGCCTCTTCGGACCGCCCGTCGATAGCTAAACAGACGCGAAGGCGCAAAACTCCAAGCCGGCCGTTAAGCCGGCATGATAGTCAAAATGATGCGCCGGCCCTGAGGAAAAATCCCGTATTTAATCTTTTGCCTCCGTCATTTTTCGCAGTTGTTCCTCACACTTCAGCGGTATTGCGATAATTTTCAGGCGGGATTTTTCGCCGCTGATAAGCTGTATATCCCGCCTGGCGCAGCCCAAAGTTTTGGCAAACCAATTGGTTAGTTCGGCATTGGCCCTGCCGTCTTCGGGAGTCGCGGCTATCCGTATTTTCAGGCGATTATCTTTTATGCCGGTACACTCGTTTTTTGACGCGCCCGGTACGGCCCTGATGTTGACGTAAATAATACCGCCTGTTACGCGGAACCAGTTTTCCACGGTTCAGCCTTTTTTCCCGAAGGGGGGAAGCCAGCGCGATTCCCCGATCTTCCATTCAAACGAATAAGCGTCCTCAGGGGGGGGGCTGTCTAAAGCGCCCGCTGTGGCGGACAGGGGCCGGTAGACCATGTTTGCCAGCGCAGCCGCCCTGAAAGAGAGGGCCGGCGCTTCAGGCGCGGCTGTTTCGGAAGAGCGCGTCAGGGCAACGCCGAGTACCAGCGGTGAAAAACGGTAGGTAATTTTGGCGGCGGCCTCAAGCGTAAAGGCCGCGTCCGGCAGCGCGATGTCCAGCGCCGGGCCGAAAACGGCGGCATTGGCAAGGACGCTTTCGGGAAAGACGGCGCGGGCTGCGGGACCGGTTTTGATTTTTCCGTCTCCGCCTCCGGCGATGCTCTGTTCCCGCAGGGCATGGGCGCAGTGTTTTAGTTCCGCGGCGCTGAAAGAACGGGAAAGAATTGCAAGGGGCGCGGCCCAGGGAAAGGACCACGCGCCGCAAAAACCGGCGGCGAATAAGGAGGCGCTGTAAAAACGCAGGGGCAGCCGCGCGTCACGGTGGGGTATGAGGATGAGGAGCCTGAGTGCCGGGGCCCGCCGGCCTTCCCGATGGATTTTCAAAATCACCCTTCCATGCTATTATGAAACAGTATAAGAGGAATCATTATGAAATATAAGACCAAAATGCTGGTGGAGCGTTTTGCGGAAACTCTTTCCAAATGGGACGGGGTTGAATGTATAACGGTGAACGAAGCGGCCCTGTCTGATACGCTGGACCCCTATTTTGCCCTGATTCTGGACGTGTTTTGTTCGGTCCCCATTCCCGATGCGGAGGAGCGCTGCCGGCTTTATGGCGGTGATGTGGCCGCCTTTGAAAGTTCCGGCCGGAACAAGGATCGTTTTCTCATCGGCGACATTCCCGTGCGCCTGGAATATAAATTTTCCGGAAAAATAGAGGAACTGGTTTCAATCGCGGATACAAAACAGGAATTTCTCTGGCTTCTCAAAGACTCAGGCACCTACGGTTTTTACCGCCTGGCTTACGGGGAAATTGTCTTTTCGCGTAATAACTGGATTCGCGGAATCCGCAAGCGCCTGGAAAACCTGGGAGATCAGTTCTGGATGGAAATGCGTAACGCGACTCAGTCAAAGATGGAACACTTTCTTTCCGACCTGGGCGCGGCCAGTTTTCAGGGGGACGAGTTTCACTACCTTATCTCCTCGGCCGGTTTTATTAAAACGGCCTGTCTCACCCTTTTTTGTATTAACCGGCGTTTTGAACCGTCTCACCGGGCCTATTACAAACAGGTACGGGAACTGCCGATTCTGCCCGAGTCTTTTCCGGCGGAATTTGAAAACTTTCTCGGTACCGATCCGGATACGACTATGGAACGAAGGTTCGCCCTGGCAAAGCTGATCGCCAGGGGTATTATCGTGTTGTGAAAATGAAGCTCCTGGCGGCCTGTTGTACTTGCAGGGTAAAAAATCGCCTTGCGGGCGGGGCGATTTTTGGAGGTTTTATGCGTGAAGCGCAACAAACTGCCAGGGTATGTGTCCCTTTTCCCAATCAGGCCCCCATGGTTTTGCCAGGGGCCTGCAGCGCCTGCATGTTTTTGAGCTGCTTTGCGCCGCAAAAATCACGGTTTTTGGGAGGGGTAGGCGCGAAGAGCCGCAACCTCCTGACGCGGTTTTTCTTTCTTTTTTTTGTTTTTTTTGTCTCCTGCGGCGGAACGTATCCGGTGCGCTTTCCCGTCCGGGGAACAAGCGCCGCCCTTGCCGCTTTAAGCCGGAACGCCGCAGCCGGGATTATTGATTTTGCCAAACCGGAAAAACTCGAATACCGTTTTGATACGGCCCTCTTTGTTCCGTCCCTTTCATCCCTTGAAATCGAATATGATTTTTCTGTTCCGCCTTCAACGGAATTAACAGAACAGTACCAGCTTGTGCTGGAGACGGACGGCGACTCCTGGGCCCTGCCGATGGAGCTGTCGTTTCTCGGTACAGAGAGCGGCGGCGTCATTCATTACGCCGTGCCGGCAGGCGATTCCTTTTCGGGAAATTTCAATATACACTTCACGGCCGCAGAGCGGGGCGCGGGGAAAAATCCGCCGAGGGGAGGGGAGGAGCTTCCCCGTTTTCAGATCCGTTCACTGGAAATAAAGGAACGCTGGTTCGGGTATTATAAGGAAAACGCCGGCGGTGTGGAGCATTGTTTTACCAGTCCCTTTGTGTATAAGAAGGGTGACGCGCAAGACGCCGCAGGGCAGAGTTACGTGATCGATCCCCCCGGCGTCTTTGCCTTGCGGGGAAGGCCCGGCCCGCTGCCGGAACTGTTAGTCGAACTTTTACCCGGCCGGGAAGCCGCGGCAGCGGCGGGAGGCCGGCGCTTTGAGGCTTTGCCTTACGCGGCGGAACTGCGCGTTCCCGCGGGTATATTCCCGCCTGATGCCGGGCCGCTGATTGTTTCAGGAGACCGGATCAGGGCCTTTCAGTTGAGTTACAGCGGGCCGCCGCCCTTCCCCCGGCCGATTACGGCGGACCCCCGCATCATCCTCGCCTGGCACGAGGAACAGTGGCGCGATAAGCGTTACGAGTTGTTCCGCTGGGAACAGTTCCCCTCACTTTTGATTTTCGACACCGCCGATTATGCCGTACAGGATCGGATGTTCAAACGACTCGCCTTTTTTACCGAAAAAGCGGGCTTTCGGGGCAGGCTTGCCCCAGACGAAGAAATCGCCGATCTTCACGGGTGGAACGCCCATGACTACCGCTCCGAGGATTTGGCCCGCTTTTTTGAAGCCGCCCGCGTCTCAAATTTTCCGCTGCTGCCCGAAGAGCGGGAGCTTGAGAGGATACTCCTTGATAACGGGATCATCCGTTCCGGCGGCGGCATAACAGGCGGCGGGGGGGGGATCATCTCCATATCACGGGAGTCCGCGCCGTATCTCCGCTCCCTGTTTATGGTCCACGAGGCTTTCCACGGCCTGTTTTTTATCGATGAAGATTTCCGCGCCTTCAGCCGCGGCCGCTGGGAAAGCCTGCCCTCCCCGGCGAAACGTTTTATCATTTCGTATTTTGATTACCAGCGCTACGACATTCAGGACGAATACCTTATGATAAATGAATTCATGGCCCATATTTTGCAGCAGCCCATTTCCCAGGCAAGCCGCTATTTCGGCCAGACCCTGCCTTCCCGTATTGAGACCAGCCCCTGGCGCAGGGCGGCGCTCCCCGAAAAGGACCCCGTTACCGGCGTCCGCCCCGTCCTTGCCGGGCTTTTCACCGCAGAGGCCGAGGCCTTTTCCGCCTACGTGAACCGCCGCTGGGGACTTACCGCCGGCAGGGTATGGCAGCTAATGGTAACGGAACGCAACCATTGACAAAAACAGTGATCTAACGGATACTTAAACACCATGCCGTTACAATTTGGCATGGAAGATGTCTTTATTGCGGGTAAGGAGGAGTTTATTATGAAAAGAGGATTGAAGGTTATTGGTATTTTATTACTTGCATTGGCTGTTTTTTCTCCGTTGTACGCAGGCGGCGGAAGACAGGCGCAAAGCGGCGATTCCGGTAGCGTAACACTGGTGATGGGTTCATGGCGGCCCGATGATACGGCGCAGATGAACAACCTGCTGGCCGAGTACAAAAAGCTCAAGCCCAATATGACGATACAGTTCCGGCCTACAAACCCGCCGGATTACAACGCTACTCTGCGTTTGCAGCTTGACGGCGGGACCGGTCCCGATCTGATGTACGCGAGGAGTTACGCGCCTGGCCGTGAGTTGTACAGCGCCGGGTATTTTGCCGATTGCAGCGATCTCCCCGGAGTCAGGCAAAACTTTAGCGCGGCAAACCTTGCCCCCTGGCAGATGCCCGACGGAAAAATGTTCGCCGTTCCCTTTGCCGCGGTTTCCCACGCGGTGTATTACAACAAAACCATTTTCCGAAAGGAAGGGCTTAAAGTTCCTGCCACTTACGAGGAATTTCTTGCCCTCTGCGCTGCCCTGGCCGCCAAAGGCTATACGCCCCTGGCCAACGGCGTGGCCGATGAATGGGACATCCTTGAATGTTTCTACCTGGGGATGCTCCCTAACTTCGTGGGCGGCAGTACGGAGCGCGCCGCGTATGAATCGGGTGCGAAAAAACTGAACGACGCCAATTTTATTGCCAGTTTCAAGGCAATGGCCGATGTCGCCAAGTACCTTCCCAGGGGTTTTGAGTCGGTAACGTACAACGATTCCCAGGCGCTCTTTAACACCCAGCAGGCGGTAATGTTCATGGACGGCTCCTGGACCGCCGGCGTCTACGCAGGAGCGCCCTTCGAGTGGGGCCTCTTTGCCATGCCCGCGCCCGAGGGCCGCAAGACCCTCATCACCTTCCACCCCGACATGGCGATAACCTACAACAGGGCTACAAAGTACCCCAAAGAGTGCCAGGAATTCCTCACATGGCTTGCCTCCCCGGCGGGCGCGGCGGTAGCGTCAAAGGCTTTGCCCGTGGGCTTTTTCCCCATGATCAGCGCGCCCATCACCCTGGACGATCCCCACGCCAACGAATTTCTCGCCCTCAACAACGGCAGGGATACCGACGCCCGTTTTGTCTGGCCCAAATTCCTCGACCTCTACGCGCCGATGAATCAGGCTGTTATCAAGGTATTAAAGGGTGAGCAAACCCCGCAGCAGGCGGCCGAAGACATGGAAACCACCGCGGCAAAACTGCGTTAGGTGAAGAAGGCTTATGGCTGTAAAGGCACGGGAAAATCATAGAATAGGAAACGGGACGCTGGTAACGTGGTTACCGTATTTGGCGCCTGCGTTGGTTTTTTACGTAGTCTTTATGGCCTGGCCTCTCCTCAATTCACTGTGGTTAAGTTTGTATACCGGTTCCGCCGGTATAGGGCGCAGCTTTGTCGGATTTGATAATTTCATCAAGCTTTTTACCGTACAGAATTATTCCGAAAGGTATTGGGGCGCCCTTGTCCATACCATTGTCTTTTTCATTATCCATTTGGCGGTTCAGAACGGCCTCGGCATTGTTTTTGCCACACTGCTGACTGAAAAAAATTTAAAAGGCCGGGAATTCTACCAGACCGTCATTTTTATACCGGTAACGCTGGCGGTACTTATTACCGGCTATCTCTGGAAGCTCCTCCTCAATCCGGTATGGAGCGGTCCTTTTTTGCAGCAGTTTCATCTGGGTTTCCTTGTCCGTCCCTGGCTGGGCGACCGGTTTACCGCGCTTATCTGCGTGTCTCTGGTTTCCTGCTGGCAGTGGATGGGCATCCCGACAATGATGTTCGTAGCCGCGTTACGCAATATCAGCGAGGACTATTTTGAGGCGGCTTTAATTGACGGGGCAAAACCGGCGCAGGTTTTTTGGCATATTAAATTGCCGTTAATCAAGCCGGTGGTGGGTATGATCGCCATTCTCACTTTTGTAAATAACTTTAACGCCTTTGACGTGGTGTTCGCCATGGAAAATGTCAACGGCGCGCCGAATTACGCTACGGACCTTATCGGTACTTTATTTTACCGTGTCGGGATTGCCGGGCAGCATCCGGTGGGTATTCCCGATCCGGGCATGGGCGCGGCCATCGCCACCATTACATTTTTTATACTCTGCCTTGGGGTCATCCCCACCCTGCGGGCGACTC
This sequence comes from Treponema sp., assembly GCA_031257385.1. GTDB lineage: Bacteria > Spirochaetota > Spirochaetia > Treponematales > Breznakiellaceae > WQXQ01. Next base: position 1,417 of record JAIROT010000308.1, on the reverse strand, counting down.
AGGGGAAGGACTAAATGAAACGGGCTTCCCTCAAACGGCAAAACCTGCACATTCCCTCTCACATTATTTTGGGGCTTTGGTCTCTCATCGTGATCTTCCCCCTGTGGGTAATGGTGATCAATTCTTTTAAGGACCGGCTGTCGATTTATCAAAACCCCTTCGGCCTGCCCCGGAAATGGAACATCGCCAATTACGGCATGGTTATCACCGACGGCGATTTTCTGGGCTACTTCAAAAACAGTTTTGTTGTCGTTGTGTTGTCCCTTGTGTTCGTGCTCATCGTCGGCGCTCTGGCAAGTTACGCGCTGGCGAACTGGCGGGGCAGGCTTTCGCGCATCCTCTACTTTTTCTGTATAGCCGGTATGATGCTTCCCATTAAAATTGCCTCCATACGTCTTTTGGAACTGGTTAAAGGCTTAGGTCTTCTAAACACAATATGGGGGCTTATCCCCATCTACGTGGCGATGGGCATACCGGTGGCTATTTTCGTTCTTACCGAATTTATTCGCGCCGTGCCCTACGAACTGACCGAGGCGGCCATTATCGACGGGGCCGGACGTTTCGGCACATTCCTCTTGATCGTCGCCCCTTTGCTGCGGCCCGCGCTTGCCACCGTTGCCATTTACAACCTCGTCCCCTTCTGGAACGACCTCTGGTTCCCCCTGATTTTTATCAGCGACGACCGCGCCAAGACTGTGCTGCTGGGCGTTACCCGGCTTTTCGGCCAGTACCAGACCGACTGGTCCAAGGTGCTTGCCGTCCTCACATTGTCGGCGGTTCCGGTCATTGCCCTGTATCTTACGGCCAGCAAACAGTTCATCAAGGGCCTTACCGCCGGGGCGGTAAAGGGATAGCGGGGAAGCTTCAGGGCCGGCGCATCATTTTGACTATCATACCGATGAAAACCGGAATTTTTACCGCGAATCAACATACCTCGCCCTGAAGGACGGGGCGTGTTGTTCCATGTAAGGTATTACATTCGGGGTTTAATGCCTTTTTAACCGCCCTGAAGCTCCCCCAACAGGGAAGGAAGGTGAATGTGCCGGGGTATTTTAAGGGATTACAGCCGGGAGGAAGCGGGGAAAAGACGCTGTATTATGAATATGAGGGAGAATACAAACCGTTACGGTTTTGTGTGTTACGGAAAACGAAAGCAGCGGAAGAAAAAGGCCTTGAGAGCTTGAGGAAGACCCGGATGAGGAAACAGGGGAACAATAGGCGTCTACGCAGCCCTTTTTTCCACAATAGCAGGGGCGCCCGTCCCTTACCAAAGTAACGTGCCCAAATTCACCTCCTCTTTGATTGTATGCGAAGGGTACATACCCAAGAGCCCGCCTTGCGGCGGGGGAGCTTCAGGGCGTTATAAAGGGTATGTACCCTGAGACAAATACCTTACCAAAACAACATACCTCGTCCC
>JAIROT010000304.1 GCA_031257385.1 Treponema sp. | reverse complement strand
GATCTTCAATCTGATTTATCTGCTTTGCCACGTCCATCGCGGGATCCACCGTGATAAGCCGGTCGCCGTTTGCCTCAACCGCGTCGCGGATTGACTTCTCAAGAATGGTGAAGAACGGGTTGCTGAGCTGCATACAGGTATAACCAAATACCCTGCCTTTCTTGGCGCCGGCCTGTCCACCGCCCGCAAAAGCCGCGCCGGTCACGAGCAGACCCGCCAGGCACATTGCCATGATTTTTTTCATAAAATCCTCCTAAGATGTGTATTAGTGCCTTATTGTCATCTGAAACCGATTTTTTGTCAACCGCACGCACGCACGCGCCGGCCCTGCTGTTTTTTACAACAGCGCTTCCAGTTCGTCCACCAGACGGCCGAATGATTCGCAGGCGGCCTTAACGGGTGCGGGGGAACTCATGTCCACTCCGGCGATTTTGAGGGACTCGATGGGGAAGCGGGAGCCGCCGGATTTGAGGAAGGCGAAGTAGTCCCCGCGCTCTTTCTCGCCGCCCGAAAGGACACGTTCGGCCAGGGCAAGGGCGGCGGAAACGCCGGTGGCGTATTTGTACACGTAGAAGGCCCGGTAAAAGTGGGGGATGCGCAGGCCTTCAAGGTCGCTTGTCTCTTCCAGGACCATTTCGGGGCCGAAGTATTTGGCAAGCAGGCCGCGGTATTCGCTCCGGAGCAGTTCCCCGGTCAGGGGGCGGCCGCTTTCCTCAATTTCGTGGGTGATTTTTTCAAACTCGGCGAACATGGTTTGGCGGTACAGCGTTGAAAGCAGATCGTCGGCCCGTTTGTTGACCAGGCAGAGCCTGGTTTCCCGGTCGGCGGCGGTTTTTTCCAGGTGACGGAAAAGCAGTTCTTCGTTGAAGGTGCTGGCTGCTTCGGCCTCGAAGATCGTATAAGCGTAGTGCATGAAGGGGTTGGAGCGGGCGGAGTACCAGGAGTGCATGGAATGGCCGCCTTCATGGGCCAGGGTGAATATGTCGCGGATGCTGTTGTCTTTGTAGTTCATCAGGATGTACGGATCGCCGGTGTAGCTGCCCGCGGAAAAAGCGCCGGAGCGTTTGCCCCTGTTCTCGTAACGGTCCGCCCAGCGTCCCAGCAGCCCGCCGCGCAGGGTGGAAACGTATTCGTTGCCCAGGGGAGAGAGGGCCTCGGAGATCAGGTCAACGGCCTCGTTCCAGGCGCTGCGCTTTTTGAACGCGGGCACGAGCGGGGCGTAGACATCGTAGTGCCGCAGTTCCGGGAGTTTGAGCGTTTTCCTGCGCAGGCTGTAGTAGCGGTGCAGATCGCCAAGGCTGCCGTTCACCGTTGCCACGAGGTTGTCATAGACCGCCTCGTCCACGTTGTCGGGGAAAAGAGCGGCCGCCCGCGCGGAGGGGTAGCCGCGTATCCTCGCCCGGATCACGTTCTGCTTGACCGAACCGGAGTACAGGCTTGCCAGGGTGGTTTTGTGGGCCTCGAAACGGCCGTAGAAAGCCTCATAGACGCGGCGGCGCAGGCGGCGGTCGGGGTGTTCCATAAAAACCGGCCAGGTGGACTGGGAAAGGGGGCGTTTTCCTTCCGGCGTATCGATAAGGCCGAAATCAAAATCCACGTTGGTCAGCACGGAAAAAGCGTCTCCGGGGATGTTTTCCCCTTCGGCGTGGAGGGCGATGATCCGCTCCTCTTTATCGCTGAGGATATAGGGCTTGTAACGGAGTATTCTTTGCAGGTAGATACGGTAATCGGCCATGCGGGGATGAGCGAGGAAGGCTTCCATGTCCTTTTCGGGAATGGCGAGGATTTCCGGCTTTTCCCAGGCGCCGGCGGCCTGGGCCTTTGCCCCGGCCATGGCGATTTTCCCGGCCATGGTCCGCGCCGCGGCCGCGCTCTCGTCCTCGGTCTGCCTGAGCTCGGCGTAGTAATTCAGCCGTTCAAACAGGATATGGAATCCTTTGGAAAAATCAAGATAAGAAGCGAGGCTCTCCGCCGATTTTCCCAGCGTGCCCTGAAACGGGGGAATTTGCTCCGTCATTTTTTCAAACTTGGCAAGCCCCTCGTCCCAGGCCGCGTCTCCGGCGAACAGTTTTGAAAGATCCCAGGTGTCCTCCGTCCTGATTTCCGAACGCGCCGGGATGCGGGTTTCGTTTTGTGACATGTACGGCTCCTTTTTGCTCATTTGCTCATGGCCGCTACCGCCGCGCCGAAAAGGCTGGCCTGTTCCACCGGCGAAATGATATATGGCCGGGGTTTCCCCCTGGACATCATGAAGTGCAGCCAGGATTCAAGGGCGCGGCGCATGCCTTTGTAGACAAGGTAGGTGGTTCCTTCCACGGCAATGCGGACCGGCGCGTAGGGCTCGAAGCCCGGATTTATTCGCCCGACAGTGGCGGCTAATACCGCCGCCGACAGGAGCGCGCCCCGCTCGGTAACAATAGAGACGAGGTACTGCGTTGCGGCCAGGGTGCCTCCCTCGTCAAGGCCGAAGAGGCCGCCCAGGGGGCCTTCGGCGGCAAGGGGGGAGTGGGTAAATTCGTTGAGCGTTCTCGTTTCAAGATACGGCATGGAAAGGAGTTCTTCGGATTTCCTGAACTGTATAACCTTGTCTTTTACCGCCTGTTTGAGGATGTACAGAGTCAGCGGGCCAAGGTAAGCGCCGGCGGCGGCCTTTTCCAGGGTATAGGCGCCGGGGTTCCTGGTGGTGTTGTCGTATTCCTGATCAAGCTGTCCCCGGTGGCGGATCTTGAAAGTACCGGTTTCGCATACCACAATCTGGGGGGCGCCGCCGGATTCAAAGCCGATTTTAGGGATGCTTGTTTCGGGATAGGCGGTGTTGAATCCGGTACCCAGAATGCAGCCGATCACCGGCCCGCCCGTGAAACCGTAGGCGTTTTTCGTCCGCGCCGCCTCGCCTTCAGGGGGGATGGACGCGATACCCGAAAGCAGGGTCGCCACCGTGTCGTTCAGCAGCACAATGCGGCCGTTATATTTGCAGCCCCGGCGGGCCAGGGCCTCCCGCAGGCCCGCGCCGACAGCCTTTCCGATTACCTCCGGCGCGTCAACCTCTTTGCTGAAAGCCAGCAGAATCCCGTCTGCGTCGGAAGTGATGTTCATCGGGTAGGAAAAGGTAAAGCCGATCCCCTCAATGCCGGAAGCGCCGGAAAGCAGCGGGAAAGCGGCGGCGGCGATCTCGTCAAAAAACCGCTCCGCGTTCACCCTGCCTTTGGTGCCGGGCATGGGGACCTTTCTGGTTCCCTCCGCCACGGCGCCGCCCTGTTCGTCAAAACGCACCAGGCTGGCCCGGAGATTAGTCCCCCCCGCGTCCAGGGCGAGCACGGTTTTCCCCGGAGGAACCCGCGACACCGGGGTAATGTAAGAGGGGATCATGGGCAGGCTGGAACTTTGCCCCTTAAGGCCCCGTTCCATGTCGATAAGCACATCCTTAACCAGGGCCAGCGGCTCCCAGTTGTCATAATGAAACCCGTAGTACCGGGCAAAGTCCGACAGTTCTTCAGGATTAAAAGACGATCCCATTGCGCGCTCCTTAATTTATTTTCCCGCTTTCATTATTATACACCAGGGAAGAAAAATCTACCGCAAAGTCGTCGAAAAAGTCAAAGAAGGAAGCCCAAAAAGGGCTTTGAAGTAAAAACTTTTTCGGCTTATTCGAAAGTCTGGTTTAATACCCCGCGGCTTGCCGCGGTTCAAACAACGTAACAATTTCAAAAATTCGGTATTAAACCAGACGATATTATAAATTTCCTCTCGAACGAGCCTCCGATCAAGAAATTGCCCCACGTTCCAGATACCGCACGGCTTGCCGCGCGGAGGCTCATTCAACTTCGCGGTAAAAATTCCGGTTTTTCACCGGTATGACAGTCAAAAGCCGGCCTGTCGGCCGGCCCCGCCGCGCCCTTGCATATATTTCCCCGCGCGCGTACAGTGGTATTCGGGAGATGCGGACATGAAAATTATCGTAGCGCCGGATTCTTTTAAGGGAAACATGAGCGCGCCCGAGGCTTGCGCGGTTATTGAGGCGGGGATTTTGCGGGCGCTGAAGGACGCGGAGGTTTATAAAATCCCCCTGGCGGACGGCGGGGAAGGGACGGCGCGGGCGGTAACGCAGGCCGCCGCCGGCCGTTTTGTAAAAGCCGAAGTGACCGGCCCTCTGGGCGGCCGCATTGAAACCGGATTCGGCCTTATCGAAGAGGGCCGCGTCGCGGTTCTTGACATGGCCAGTGCTTCGGGCATAGAGCTGGTCGGGCGGGACAAGCTCGATCCGATGAAAGCCAGCAGCTACGGAACCGGCGAGCTTATCGCGGCGGCCCTGGACACGGGCGCGGAGGAACTCATCATCGGGATAGGGGGAAGCGCCACCAATGACGGCGGCGTCGGCATGATCAGCGCCCTCGGTTTCAGGGTTTTGGATGACAAAGGGCGGCCCGTGGGTCAGGGCGGCGAAGCGCTGGCGAAAATCGCCTCGGTGGACTGCAACGGGGCCGACAGGCGGCTCAAAAACGTCTCGATAAAAGTGGCCTGCGACGTAACAAACCCCCTCCTGGGACCAAAGGGCGCTTCCGCCGTATTCGGCCCGCAAAAGGGGGCCACGCCGGAGATGGTGCAAATTCTTGACGAGGGGCTTGCCAGACTGGGCGGGGCGTGGATCAAGGCGGGCCTTGCCAAAGACGTGGAACAGAGCGGGGATGGGGCGGCCGGCGGGGTTGGCGCGGCCCTGCGGATCTGCCTTGGCGCGCGCATGGAATCGGGGGCGATGCTGGTGATGCAATACGCGGGCTTTTTCAGCCGTCTTGGCGAAGCGGACTTAATCATAACCGGAGAGGGCATGACCGACGCTCAGACCAGCGGGGGCAAACTCTGCTCGGTGGTTGCCCGCGAAGGCCGCAGGGCGGGGATTCCGGTCGCCCTCATTTCAGGCGCGCTGGGAGGGGAGGCCCCGGATTTGCTTGCGGCCTTTGACTACGCGGCGTCCACCGCCTGCGGCCAAATCGGCCTTGAGGCAATGATACGGGACAGCAGGCGGGATCTCGGCTTTGCCGCCGAAAACCTGATGCGGGCCATCGTTATAGGCAGAAACCGTAAAGCCTGATATGGAACAGAACCCGGTCGATTTAAGCGGAATGTCCCCCGCCGCCGCGAAGGAGTATATACTCGCTTTTGCCGCTTCCCTAAAACTCAGCGAAAAACAGGCGCTGGAACTTGAACAGGAATTAGGCAAGTGGAAAAGCCGTGCGGAACTGGCCCGGTCCGCTTGCCGCCCTGATCTGGCGGAGGAGGCGGAAAAAGGGCTTGCGCGGGCAAACGACAAAAAGCAGCGGTTAAACGCGGAGATCGCCGGGCTGCGATCCCAAATTGAGGAAATGCGCCGGAAGCTGCCGCTGCTTGCCGCGCGGGAACGGAGCGTCGATCCGGATTTGCTTGAACAGGAACTGCTGATCGCCGCGGGCCGTCTCCCCGGAGAGGAAACAGAGGCCGCCAATGAGCGTTTGTTCAGAGATCTTGAGAAAGAGGCCGCTGCCGGAGCGGCTCTTTCGGAACTAAAGGCAAAAATGGAAGGAACAGGGTGAGCGCGGATCATCAGGAAGCCGCCCGTTCCCTTGTCCGTCACGGCTCCGCCCTGTCCCTGCTCACCTTGATTTCCCGCATACTCGGCCTGCTCCGCGAGATGACCAAGGCAAGCCTCCTTGGCACGAGCGCCCTCTCGGACGCTTTTTCAGTGGCCTTCATGCTTCCCAACCTGTTCCGCCGCCTTTTTGCCGAAGGTTCCATCTCGGCCGCATTCATTCCTACCTTTAAGGAATACCTCGTTGAAAACGATCCGCGGAAAACAAGGGAATTCCTGTCCGGTATTTTCACCCTGCTCACTTTTACGGTAACCCTTGCCGTCATAGCGGGCGTGCTTGCCGCTCCGCTGGTCATCCCCTTTTTCGGTATGGAAGCCTTTGACGAAACCGTGCTGCTCACGAGGATCATGTTCCCCTTCCTCGGTTTTATCTCCCTTGCCGCCCTGTTTCAGGGGATTTTGAACAGCCTCCACCTTTTTACCCCTTCGGGGCTTGCCCCCATTCTGCTCAATATCGTTACCATCCTCTGCGCTTACGGCCTCAGTCCCTTTACCCAAAACCCCGCGCGGGCCATGGCCCTGGGCATCATCATCGGGGGCTTCCTTGAAGCGGCGATACAATTTCCCTTTGTGCTTAAACAGGGGCAGCGTTTCTTTTTTACCGGGCTCAGACGCGCCTGCGCCAATCCCGGCACGCGCAAAGCGCTCCGGCTCATCGGGCCGACGGTTATCGGAATGGCCGCCTACCAGCTCAACGATCTGATCTCCACCGCCCTTGCGGGCAATGCCGGCGAAGGCGTTGTTTCAAGCCTCCAGTATTCCCTGAGGCTCCAGGAACTGATCCTCGGCGTATTCGCCGTCTCAATCGGAACCGTGCTGCTCCCCAACCTTGCCGAATACGCGAAAACCTCCCGCTGGGATATATACAACGAACGCCTGATTTCGGCGATGGACCTTATTGCCCTCATTACGATCCCGATCACTTTTTTTTCCCTTTCCCAGGGGGAACTTTTAATCCGCCTGCTCTTCCAGAACCGCCTCTTCAACGAAACTTCGGTGGCCCTGACGCTTTCGGCTTTCAGCTTCCACATGCCCGGCCTTTTTTTCATCGCCCTTAACCGCATACTCGCCCCCGCGTTCTACGCCCAAAGCGATTCGCGCTCTCCCACCCTGGCGGGTATCATTTCTTTCGCGGCGAATATATGCCTGGCGCTGATACTGGTCCGTCCCCTCCGGGGCGCGGGTATTGCCCTGTCCCTGTCCCTTGCGAGCGTCATCAATACCGGCCTGCTCCTCGCTTTCCTCAAAAGAAACCCCTGCATCGCGGCCGGCCGCGCCCTAGGTTCCGCCCTGGTCTACACCCTGAAACTTTCAGTCCTCTCCGGTCTTGCCCTTATTCCCGTGCGCCTCCTTTCCCCCCGCCTGCTGGCGGTTTTTGCCGGCAGAGGCCGCCTCATCTCCTACGGGATACCCCTGGCCGCCGCCGCCCTGATCTTCGCCGCCCTGGGGATCCTGCTCCTCATTATCACCCGCGACCGGCGCCTGGCCGCCCTGCTGCGCGGCAGGACAAGCGTTCTGCCCTAAACGCCGGGAACGCTACCCGGTAAACCCCGCAAGCGGCGCCAGTTCTTCCCACTTTGAGGGTTCCGATACGTCCCTGTCTATGCGGATAAATATCTGCGGTTCATACTCGTTCCGGGGATACAGGGCATTCCGGGAATTGAGGTAGGGGAGCGGTATGCTGCCGGAGCGGATCATGGTGAGGGGATCCCTGGTGAGGGCGTCCCAGGCGCGGTCCGCCTCGGCGTAGAGGGCCTGGGCGCGGGAGCGGTAGCTGCGGTCTCCGGTTTGACCGGCCAGGGCTTCATGGGCTACGCCGGCGTTGTTCCGGGCCATCATAAGCCGTTCAGCCAGTTCAAGGTACTCGGGCCGGTCGTTGGGCAGCAGTACCGGCAGGCGGGCGCGCTCCGTCTCAAGGATGTCCAGCAGGCGGTTGTAGTAGCCCTGGGAGGCAAAGTAATCGCCGCGCTTAAAGGCGGCGTTTCCCAGCGCGAAAAGGAGCCGGCGGTTAAGGGGCAGCCGGGACGAAGCGGTAAAGAGGTATTCCAGGGCGTTTCTCCAGTCTTCAAGCTGGTAATAGGCCGCGCCCATGCGGTATTGCATTTCGGGCGGCGCCCAGCCGTTCTGTTCCGAGCGGTGATAGTAATTGAGGGCCGCCTCCATGTCCCTTGTTTTGGTGAAGTATTCAAGGTCGCCAAGACCGGCGTAGAGCCTGCCGTATTCAGGGGACCGGGCCAAAAGGCGCCGGGCAAGGGCGTCCTCGTACAGGTTGATTCCTTTGACCAGTTGTTCTTCGGCGGGGACAAATTCCCTCCCGCCGATCAGCGCGTCCGCGTAACGCCGGTGGGCGTCGATCCGGTAGCCGAGGCGGCGGACGGATTCTTCCGCCGCGTTGTCAAAGGCCCGAATCGCCGTTTCCAGCGTGACGCGCTCATCATGGGTTTCGCCGAGGCTGTGGTAATAGCGGGCAAGATGATAGTGGGCCTCCGGCAGGTAGGGATCGGCCCTTGCCGCTTCCAGCAGGAGATCCCGGATGCCGTCAATTTGATCGAGGTACTCGTTGGGAACTCCCCGGACTTCCTCAAGCCGTTTGTCCAGCAGATAGCCTCCCAGCTCGGCAAGCGAATCCGCGGAGAGTTTCCGTTTCGCGCCGCTCATAAACCAGTTCCGGAGCGGGAGCACCTCTTTGAGATTATCCGTGCGGATAAAATACCGCATCATCCGTTCCACAACCGGTTCTTTCCAGCCGTATAGATCCAGCAGCCGCGCATAGGCGAAACGGGCGTCCTCATACCTGGAGGGATCCACTTCGCCCCAGGCAAGGTTATTGTCTCCAAGGGCGAGCAGCCCCTCAGGATCGTTAGGCGCATAGTCCAGCAGTTCCCGCCGCAGCAGATCATCGGCCTTTTGATAATTGAAAAGATAACGGGTTTCCAGAGCGGCGTAATCAAGTACGCCTTTTTTATCCCTGGGATAATAGCGCAGAAGCTCGTCATATTTTTCTTCCGCCCGGTAGTACTGCCGCTCGTCGCGAAAGGCTTCGGCGTAACGGTAGAACCAGTCCTTCTTGCGGTGTATGCTGAAGGCTTCGCTGAAGCGCTCGTTTGCCCGCCCGTATTCTCCGGCAAAAATCCGCTCGTAGCCGATTTTGTATATTGATTCGGCCTTGAGGGGAATGTAGGCGAATGTATATACGAGATAGCCGAGAGAGACCGCTGCCACGGCGATTATCGCAAAGAGTCTCAGTACCGGAAGGAAGTTATGTACAAAGATGTAGGCGAAACTCGCCTGTTCCGCCTCCAGGGCCTCGCCGGTGCTTTTCTCAAAACCTTTGGGTATTTCAATGATCCTGCCCAGTATCTGGCCGGCAAGGGCGGCGGTTTCTTTGGCGGGGGCGCCGTTGATGAGGAGTTTTATAAGAGCCGACATCTGATCCGGAAGGACCGCCTGTTCGACAATCAGCTCCTCACAGGCAATGCGCAGATTCAGGGGATAGGCGGCAAGGGTTTTCCGGAAACGCTCCATATCCCCGTCACTGAGCCGTATTTCCTCAATATCCCCCGGAACTTCTTCCTGTTTGGCCTTTGTTTCGCCCGGGCCCCCGGCTTTTGGGCCTGCCTGCGGCTTTGCCTCCGAGTCTGAAAGAATATCGTCAATGCCGGGCAGGGAGAAGTCCACATCGCCGAAATCACTGTCGTCTGAGGCTCCCGCCTCAGTGTCAAAATCCGTATCCTCCTGTACACTGCCGCCGGGGTTGAAATCGTCAAAAGAATCGCCGCCCGTGAGGGTCTCCGCCCCGCCTGTATCGAAAGCGCCGCTGTCCGTATCGAGGCCCCCGCCGCCTAAGCCAAGGTCTTCGCTTTCCTCCGGGGCTTCGGAAAAAGTAACTTCATCACCCAGATCCTCGCCGCCCAGGTCAAGGCTTTCACCGTCCAGGTTTAAGTCTTCACCGCCTAAATCGAGGTCCTCTCCGCCCGGGCCGAGGTCTTCTCCGCCCAAGCCAAGGCTCTCAATGTCCAGGTCAAGGCTTTCATCCCCCAGATTCACATTTTCATCGTCCGGGCCTGG
>JAIROT010000271.1 GCA_031257385.1 Treponema sp. | reverse complement strand
AGGGCGAGGTTGTTGATTCGAAAGTCTGGTTTAATACCCCGTTTCCGCCAGTCTCAGTTCCAAATCAAGCCCCCGGCGCGCGGTGATTTTACCGGAAGCCCAGGCCCCCGGCCGCAGTTTTGAGACGGTTCCGCCGCGAAGTTCCGGTTCGGCGCATACGATTACCGCGGCGCCGTCTACCTCCGGGGCCTGGCAGTAGAGACGCCCCAGCCAAAGACTTTCGCCGCCGTCAAAGGTTCCGGCGCCCTCCGTCTCCGCCGGGTTTTCAAACTGTTCTTCCAGCAGCACGTCCAGGGTTTTGCCCACAAAGCGATCCATGTTCCGCCCGGTGATGGAAACCTGCCGCTCCTCAATGATCCGCTTCCTTTCAAGCGCGATTTTTTTTGAAACCTGTCCCTTCATGGCGTAAGCCGCCGTCCCCTCTTCGCGGGAATAGGTGAAGCAGCCCAGCCAGTCCGCCCTTGTCTTTTCCTGAAAATCCAGCAGAAGGGCAAAATCCTCGTCCGTTTCGCCGGGAAAACCCAGGAGGAAGGTGGAGCGGATCACCGCGGCGGAAAGCCGGCCGCGGATGGTTTCTAGCAAGGCAAGGCAGGATTCCGCCCCGCGCCGGCGGTTCATGGCCGAAAGGATTTTCGGCGAGGCGTGCTGAAAGGGAATGTCAAAATAGGGAAGGAAGCGCCCATCCCGTTCCATAATATCGAGAATGCCCGAGGGGAAATGGTCGGGATGGATATACAGCAGCCGCACCCAAAAGCGGCCTTCAAGCGAGGCAATCGCTTCCAGCAATGCGGGCAGCCTCGACGCGGCGGCCCCGGCAGCCGGCCCCCCGCTCCCGTCGGTCCCGAAAGAGCCGATGTCCTGGCCGATGACGCACAGTTCTTTTACGCCCCGCAGCAGAAGGCCCCGGCATTCTTCAAGAATGTCCCCAATGGGACGGGAGCGCAGCCTGCCCCGGATCAGGGGAATGGCGCAAAACGAACAGCGGTTATCGCAGCCTTCGCTGATTTTAACATACGCCGAGCCCGGCGGGGACAGGAGCGGCCTTGCGGAAGCGGCTCCCGCCGCCGTCTTTCCCCGCGCCGCCGTCAGGCCGCAGCAACGGGCCGCCGCGTCCACAATCCCCGCGGGGTCCGCGCCGCCGAAAATTACATCCGCTTCGGGCAGCGACCCGGCAAGCTCATCCGCGTAACGGTAGGAAAGGCAGCCGGCGAGCAGTATTTTTTTTCCCGGCCAGCGCCTGCGCCAGAGGAGAACGGCGTTAATTGATTCCTGTTTGGCGCTTTCGATAAAACCGCACGAATTAACGATGATAAGATCCGCCTCCTCCGCGTCCGCAGCCGCGGTCCAGCCCGCGTTATCAAGACAGGCCATCATGTTTTCCGCGTCTACCTGATTCTTCGCGCATCCAAAGGGATCAAGAAAATACCGCATCAATTCCCCGCATAGTATTCATTGTACTGAAAATTGAAAAAGGTGTCTTTCCCAGAGAAGTCCGGCGGGGTCTGTCTCCTGCCGGCCCGGCTCATTTTGAGCCGCGCAGTTCCCAGGCTTTCTGCCTGAATTGGGCGCTGCGTAACTTTGTCTTTGCGTTATCGCTCTCGAATTTAAGGCCGGCCGTTTTCAGGCTTTCTTTAGCCTCCTGTTCGTCGGCGCGGGCGCGGTCAATATCGATTTCTTCCGGCCATTCGGCGGCCTCAACCATCAGTACGGTTTTATGATCCTTCACTTCCAGAATTCCACCGGTTATAAAGGCGCGTCTCCATTTGCCTTCGGATTCCCTGATACGGAGTATGCCGCTGAGGGCCGGGGCGGTGAAGGGGGAATGTTTCGCGTATATGCCGATTTCACCGTCCGCAAGGGTAAGGATGACGGCCTCCGCCCTGCCCGAGAAAAAAAGCCGGTAAGGGGTGTGTACTTCAAAGTTAAACAGCGCGGCCATGGAAACTCCTGAAACTGGCCGGGAAGCGCAAAGGCCGTTTTAGCCGCAAATACATCATGCCCTGGCCTTTTCAAGCGCGTCTTCGATGCCGCCGGCCATATAGAAGGCCTGTTCGGGAATCGAATCGCACTCGCCGTCGAGGATCATTTTGAAGCCCCTGACCGTTTCCTTTACCGGCACGTAACGGCCCTTGATACCGGTAAACTTTTCCGCCACAAATAAGGGCTGGCTGAAGAAGCGCTGCACTTTCCGCGCCCTGGATACGGTGATCTTGTCCTCGGCGGAAAGTTCGTCCATGCCGAGAATGGCGATGATGTCCTGCAATTCCTTGTAGCGCTGGAGGATCTGCTGGGCGCGGCGGGCGGTCCGGTAGTGTTCTTCCCCTATCGCGGCGGCGTCAAGGATGCGGGAACTTGAAGCCAGGGGATCCACCGAGGGGTAGATGCCCAGTTCGACGATTTTGCGTGACAGGGTGGTGGTGGCGTCCAGATGGGCGAAGGTGGTGGCCGGCGCGGGATCGGTGAGGTCGTCGGCGGGCACGTAGACTGCCTGTATGCTGGTAATTGAACCTTTGGAAGTGCTGGCGATCCGTTCCTGGAGGCTGCCCATCTCGTTTGCCAATGTGGGCTGGTAGCCGACGGCGCTGGGGATGCGGCCCAGCAGGGCGGAAACTTCGGCGCCGGCCTGGATGAAGCGGAAGATATTGTCGATAAAGAGCAGTACGTTTTGGCCTTCTCTGTCCCGAAAATACTCCGCCATGGCAAGGCCCGCCAGGGCAACCCTCATGCGCGCTCCGGGCGGTTCGTTCATCTGGCCGAAAACAAGGGCGGTCTTGTCGATGACCCCGCTTTCGTTCATTTCCTTCCAGAGGTCAGCCCCTTCCCGTGAACGCTCGCCCACGCCGGCGAACACCGAGTAACCCGAATGTTCGGTGGCGATGTTGCGGATCAATTCCATGATGACGACGGTCTTGCCCACGCCGGCGCCGCCGAAAAGCCCGACCTTGCCGCCCTTGGCGTAGGGGGCGATGAGGTCGATGACCTTGATGCCTGTTTCAAGCACTTCCGTAGCGGGCCGCTGTTCCTCGAAACTCGGAGCGGGCTGGTGGATGGAGCTGTATTCCCCGGCGCTGAAAGCGCCCTTGTTGTCAATCGGATCGCCTGTAACACTGAACATGCGGCCCAGCACTTCCCTCCCCACCGGCACGCTGATAGGCCCTCCGGTATCCTCGGCCTCAAGCCCGCGGGAAAGACCCTCGGTGGCGGTCATTGCCACGCAGCGCACCCGATTGTCGCCGATGTGCTGCAGCACTTCCAGCACCGGTTCCCCGCCCTCTGAACCGCCGCCGGTTTTCACTTTCAGGGCGTTCAAAATCGGGGGAATCTGCCCCTGCTCAAAACGAAGATCCACAACGGGACCGAGTATCTGGGTTATATATCCTTTATTTGCCATCCTGCAATCTCCTTTTTAATAATGGATTCACCGGGCTTCCACGGTTCATTTATCGCTCAAGGCGCTGGAGCCGCCCACAATTTCCGAGATTTCCTGGGTAATGCCCGCCTGCCGCGCGCGGTTGTAACTGATCTGCAGGGAGGCAAGCATATCCTCGGCGCTTTTTGAAGCCTCGTCCATGGCGGCCATGCGGGCGCTTTGCTCGCTTACATAGGCTTCCACTGTCGAGCCGTAAAAAATGCCTTTGACATAGAGCGGAACCAGGGCGTCAAATACCGCTCCCTTTGAGGGCAGAAATTCAAACTGAAGTTCCACCCGTTTCATGTTTCCCATGTCGGAAAGTTCGCTCTGTATCTTTTCTGTGTTTAAGGGAAATATCTGCCGCCCGGCGGGCAGCAGTTTGATGGCGCTGTACATGTGGGTATACACGACATGCACTTCGTCAAACATTCCCCAGAGATACTGCGACACGATATAATCGGCGATTTCCCTGGCGTGCTCCATTGTGGGCATCTGCGAATGAAAAGAAAAATTTTCCAGGATGACATAGGGCGAATGAATAAAATAACGGTAGCCGATTGAGCCGATGAGGATCAATATGGGGTTTTTGACTCTGGAACAGAGATCGTTTACATGGCGAAAAATATTGGCGTTGTAACCCCCGGCAAGTCCCTTGTCGCTGGTAATCGCCACAATAGCGGTACGGGAAGTCTTGTCCGGATCGCAATCACGAAAAAAAGCGCTCTCTACCCTGCCCGCGCTTGAAAGAATATCAAACATTGATTTTTGAATCCGGCTGAAGTAGGGTTCGGTGTCCTCAAGCACCCGGCGGCCCTTGCGCAGTTTCGCGGTCGAGATGAGATTCATCGCCCTGGTAACTTGGAGTGTCTGCCTGATGGCCCGCATCCGCAGGCGTACATCCCGTAAATTCGCCAATCCCCGCTCCTGTTGGGCTCAACAAGCTATGCTTGTTTGATTTCTTTGAATGCTTCGGCAGCGCTTCGCAGTTCCTCTTCCTGCTCCGCCGAAATAAGGCCAGTTTCCGCAACGCTCCGCATCAAATCGGCGCATCTGTTTTTTAGATAAGCCAGATAGCTTTTGACAAGGGGAAAAATGGCGTCCACCTTAACATCCATCAGATAGCCGTTGACGGCCAAAAAGAGAATAGCCATTTGTTCTTCAAGGGAATAGGGCGAGTACTGGGGCTGCTTGAGCACTTCCATAAGCCGCTCGCCCTGAGACAGTTTGTCCTGGGTGGCCTTGTCCAGATCGCTTCCGAATTGGGCAAAGGCGGCCATTTCCCGGTACTGCGCAAGGTCCAGGCGCAGCCGGCCCGAAATCTTGCGGATCGCCTTTGACTGGGCCGCCCCGCCGACGCGGCTTACCGAAAGCCCCACGTCGATGGCCGGGCGGAAGCCCGAATTGAAGAGTTCCGAATCGAGAAATATCTGCCCGTCGGTAATTGAGATAACATTGGTCGGAATATAAGAGGAAATGTCCCCGGCCTGGGTTTCCACGATGGGCAGGGCGGTGATGGAGCCGCCGCCCTTGTTTTCGGAAAGTTTCGCCGCGCGTTCCAGCAGCCGCGAATGGAGGTAAAATACGTCGCCGGGAAAGGCTTCGCGTCCGGGCGGCCTGCGCAGCAAAAGGCTGATAGTACGGTAGGCCACGGCGTGTTTGGAAAGATCATCGTAGACCACCAGCGCGTCCCTGCCCTGGTGCATGAAGTGTTCCGCCATGGCAACCGCCGAGTAGGGGGCCAGGTATTGAAAGGCCGCCGAGTCGGAGGCCGAGGCCAGCACTACAAAGGTGTAATCCATGG
The DNA here is from genome assembly GCA_031257385.1 of Treponema sp. Lineage (GTDB taxonomy): Bacteria > Spirochaetota > Spirochaetia > Treponematales > Breznakiellaceae > WQXQ01. The sequence goes on along the minus strand of JAIROT010000271.1, from coordinate 3,826 downwards.
CGCCGCTCTTCTCCAGATTTTTGATAATCGCCGCTACCGAAGAAGACTTTTGCCCGATGGCGCAGTACACGCAGTAAACGTTTTTCCCCTTTTGGTTGATGATCGTGTCTATGGCGATGGCGGTTTTGCCGGTCTGCCGGTCGCCGATGATCAATTCCCGCTGGCCCCGCCCAATGGGGATCATGGCGTCCACCGCGATGAAGCCGGTCTGCAGGGGGGTGTCCACGCTGCCCCGGTCGATAACCGGCGCGGCGGGATTTTCCACCGGCAGCCAGGCTTCGGCGCCGATAGGGCCTTTGCCGTCAATGGCCTCGCCAAGGGGATTCACTACCCTGCCAAAAAGCGACTGACCCGAAGGAACCGACACTACTCTGCCGGTGCCCCGCACTTCTTCGCCGTCCTTCACCCCCGATTCGCCGGAAAGGAGCACGCAGCCTACATTCTCCTCTTCAAGGTTAAGCACGATCCCCGTTGCGCCGGAGGCGAATTCCACCAGTTCGCCGTATATGGCGCCGGTAAGACCGTACACAGTGGCAACCGAATCGCCTACCTGCACCACAAAGCCGGAGTTGCCGGAAACAGCCCTGCCTTCCCAATGTTCAATCCGTTCCTGCAAGACCCTGGTAAGGTCATCATAATCCGCCATTAAAATCCCCCCGCGGAGCGCAATCCGCCTGTCCCGGCAGCCGCGGATGAAACGGCCGCCAGCTCATCCGCCATTTTTTTCAATTGCCCTTTCAGGCTCGCGTCAATACTGAACCCGCCGATACGCAGCCGGTATCCGCCCAAAAGCTCCGGGACCACTTTGGTCCGCATTTTAATCCCCGCTGCCCCTGTCCGTTCTTTGATCATCCGCCGCAGATTTTCCTCAAAGCCGCTGTCCATAGAAGACGCCGATTCGGCACTAACATCCAGAATACCCTTTGCGTCATCCAGCTTCTTTTCGATTTTCCGCAAAAGCGGATCGATGTGTCTGAAACAGTCTTTTTCAACCAGTAAGCTGATGAACCGGATCGCGTATTCAATCGGCTTGTCCGCCCTGTCCGCAGCGCCTGAACCGCCGTCCGTGCGGGCCCTTAAACCCGCCGCGTCCCGCAGCAGCCTCTCAAGCCGCAGTCCGGCGCCGCGTCCAAAAAGCGCGCCGGGTACGGCCTTTACCGGCGGAACCATTGCCCTGAGACAGGCAAGCCCCGCGTCGGCATTTTCGCCCAGCGTATTGATGAACGCCGAGGCCCAGCGCTCCCCGTGAAACATCAATTGTTCCCTTTTTGGGCGGCGAGTTCATCAAGCATCATGTTTGCGTAACGCCTGTTGTCCTCGCTGTTAAAGTCCCGCAATACCAGCCTGGAGGAAGCGGCCAGCACGAGGCCAGCGGCTTCGGTCCTGAACTTTGCCAATGCCGCCTGCCGCTCGGTTTCAAGCTGCCTGCGGACATTGTCCGCGAGAACCTTCGCCGCGGCCTTTCCCTCGGCGACGATCCGCGCGGCCTCCGCTTCGGCAGTTTCCCTCGCGGTCTTGATGATCGAAACGGCTTCGGCTTCGGCCCCGTTCAATTTTCCTTCGTACTGTTCAAGCAGCTTCTTTGCCCGGGATTTGTCCTCTTCGGCCTGATCGATCGTGTCCTGAATTTTCTTTGTCCGGGCATCCATAAATTTGGTAACCGGCTTAAAGAGAATCGCCCGTAATATGAAAAACAATATCCCAATATTAACGAAGGTGAATAAAAAAGTTGCCAAATTGGGGTTGATCAGGCCTCCGCTTTCCATGGCTCTAACCCTTGAGGTAGATCAAAATAGCGATAACGAACCCGTAAATCGCCGTTGATTCCGCCAGCGCGACGCCCAGAAAAAACACCGTCTGGATTTTTCCTGAAGCCTCAGGCTGCCGTGAAATAGCCTCGGCGGTTTTCCCAGCGGCAATACCGATTCCGATACCGGCGCCCAAGCCGGCCAACACCGCGATACCCGCGCCAATTAATGCGTTCATACTTTCTCCTTATTCAATATATCAACCGTTTCTTTCATCCGCTTCAATCGCTTCCGCGACAAAGAGGGCGGTTAAAAAAACAAACACCAGGGCCTGAATAAGCCCGTCCAGAAAATCAAAATACAGCGACAGCAGCGGCGGCACGGCAACGGGAATCACCGCCTCCAGCAGCCGCATGATAATAAAAGCCCCCAGAATATTCCCAAAGAGCCGCAGGCACAAACTCACCGGCCTTATTATATATTCCATTAAGTTAAAGGGCAGCATCATAGGCATCGGGGCAAGCAGGTTTTTCGCCCATCCCTTAATACCCCGCGCCCATAGCCCGCCGAGCAGCACCATCAGAATCGAAATAAGCGCCAGCGCCGCGGTAAGGTTGATGTCCCGTGCCGGGGGCTTAATCGTAAAGGGCGGCTCATAGCGATTCCCGCCGAAAGAAACGCCGACAGGCGAAAGCACCGGAATAATATTGGCCAGCAGCAGAAACAAAAAAACCGTGCCGATATACGGCCCATAGACCTTCGCCCTGCGGCCGAATTGCCGGCGGGAAAAATTATTGAGAAACTCCACCGCCGCTTCCAGCAGCGCCTGCGGCCCGCGCGGAACAGTCTTAAGCCGCCGGGTCAGCAGCAGAGAGCCTGCAATGAGGATCAGCATGACTATCCATGAGATAATAAGCGTTTCATTGATATTGAAGGTAAAACCAAAGACGCGGAAACTCGCCACCGTAACAAAGTCCAGAGCCCTGTCGATCTCCTCACCCAGATTCATCGCTCCTCCGTTAAAAATTCCGCCGCACGGGGCCCGCTACTCTTTTTTGAAAAAGAAATCGTCCGTAAAGTACTTCTTCAGCAATTCCTCGGAAATCTTGTCGTGACTGCTCATGTTGGTATAGGTTTCCTCAAGAAAACCCTTGGTCAGGTAAAAGCTTCCCAGCAGAAAAAATTCCGCCACCTTGGTAAGCGCCCCCATGGACTGGTACATCCGCATCGTATTTTCCGGCGCGAACTCGGTCATCAGATATTCAATCACCACTTCCTGGGCAAAATTGAATCCGTAAATCACCTCGGAAACGGGAAAACCGTCCAGCATCCGCTCTTTACCCAGCTTGACAAAAAAGCCCCCCACCAGCGAACGGTCCAGCCCCCGATCCAGCGTGCGGGCCAGCAGCGGGTAAAAAGGCCTGTCCGCCTCAATCAGGGCCTCATCGTCCATGGTGTTGTAATGCCTAAGCTGAGGCGCCTTGCGGATCAAACCCTTCCAGCGCACGGCAAAATCGCGCGCGCGCAGATTAAGGGTATCAATCAAGACCTGGTCAATCATAGACCAATTATATATTAAAGAAGGAAAAATGACAAGCCGGATAGCTTTCGGACGGAGGACTTTCGGTAACATTTCAAAATAAGGCATTTGGAGGGGGGGCTGTTTCCATACATGGTCCGCACACCGCCGCATTTTTTGTCCGCCCCCCCCCTGCGCTCCGGCCCCTTCGGGTCCTCCGCTACCCCCCACTTGGGGCTTTGCGGGACAAAGCGGCATCCTGCCCGCAGGCTAAACTTGACCCGCAAAAGATCGCCTGCCAGGCAAAGGGCCGCCTCTCCCTGGCCCGTGTTTTTTACCGGTTTTGTCCCCGCGGCTAAAGCAAAACAGCCCCTCGCTCCCATATAGGGGGTATGAGGAAAACACGTACATTAGCGCAGGGGGTGTGGTATGAGATCCGTTCCCACATCAACAACCGGGAGCGCATCCTCAGCCTGCCAAAGGCCGCTTCCCTCTTTGCCGGGGTTTTCCGGGAAACCATGCGCCGCTTCAGTTTCGGCTTCCGGGGCCTCCGTTTTGA
>JAIROT010000188.1 GCA_031257385.1 Treponema sp. | reverse complement strand
ACAGGCGCCCAGGATGTTGCGGAAACAGCCCTCCCGGTGATCAACGGCATTGCGACAATAGACGATCCAATGGCAATGATAAGCGGTGTTGCGGTTCATAATGCGACTACTTCAAGTCCCGATTATATCAGAAACACGGACTATTCGCTGAAATATGACGGCGACAAGCTGCTTATCACTATCATTGAGGATGGGAATATTCCGGTTGGAATTTTGACGCTAAGTGTCACATACAAACAGGCCAGCGTTGACGCCATTACAAAACAGGATATTGCCGGAGGCGTTGACCCGGCAACAAACAAACGCACGGGCATGGAGCTTGTTACCGAAGTGTTCCTGGCCTTCCAAAAGATCACCGGGTTTATCCTTGCCCCCGGATGGAGCCATGATCCGGAGATTTACGCGCTGATGTGTAGCAAGGCAAAGAATCTGGGATATGGGTTTACCTGTGTCGCTCTTGCCGATTTGCCGACCACGGGGGACTATGCCAACTACCGCAACCTGCCGAAATGGAAAAACGACAACAGCTATGTTGACATTTATTCATTCCTTACATGGCCATGTGTCGCGATTGGGGACAGGGTTTTCCACGGCTCCACGAGAATGGCCGGGATGTTCGGTGAGGTTGACAACAAAAACGGCGGCCTTCCGTATGAACAGGCGTCAAACAAGACGCTGAGCATGACGAACATGTGCGATGAGGACGGCAACGTAATTCCCATGCTGTCGGAAGAACAGGCCAACTACCTGAACGAAAACGGGATTGGCACGTTCATCAATTTTGACGGCTGGCGGGCATGGGGCGTCGAGACGGCCGCATACCCCGGCAACACGGACATAAAAGACTTTGAACGCGGGGTGCGCCGTATGTTCAGCTATGTCCAGAATGTTGTAAACCGCACTATGCGGCAGAACGTAGACAGGCCCATTACCCGGCTGCTGATAGACAGCGTATTGCTGACAGCAAACGAGTACCTCAATACCCTGAAATCGCGCAATGCCATTATTGGGGGCTTTGTGGAGTTCCTTCAGGCTGACAATAACAACCAGAGCATAATGAGCGGACAGTTACTTTTTAAGACACACCTTACACCGCCCAACGCGGCGAAGGCGATAACCTTTGATTTCATGTATGACCCCGATCTTCTTGCCGGGTTATTTTAATAAGGAGGCGCGATAATGAGAGATGGTATAGCTGCACAAAATAACATTTTCAAACTTTATGATGTTGAAACCGGCACTGCTTTGGACGGCACCGTAACGGTGGAGCTTCCGAATTTTGAGCTCATGTCCAATACCTTCAAAGGCGCGGGGGTCGGCGGGGAAATAAATGTACCGGCCCCCGGAGTCATGAACGCGTTGACGGCTACTGTTTCCGCGCCAATTATTTATGGCGCTATCTGCCGGTATCTGGAACTCGGATCAACAAGAACCCTCGATTTGCGGAATGAGATGGTTGTTATTGACAAGGACAGCCATTCAAACATAAGAGTGCCCAATAGGTGGATATTAAAAGGGCCGATTAGTAACACAAATCCGGGGAAGATTGAGCAGGGAGCAACAAGCGATGCGTCGATTGTGATTCAGGTATATTATGCGCATCACTGGCTGGATGGTGAAGATGTTTTGGAATGGGATGTATTTAAAGGTATTTATACCGTCAATAAATACGATCTGCTTGAAATACTTCGCCGCAATGTCTTTGTCGGTTAACGGAACAGGAGGATTGAATGTTCACAGGTACTGTAAAAGTAAAACTGTCGGTGCCGCTGAAATGGGAAGACCGGGATATCACCGAAATTTCTCTGGATTTCTCCAAAGTAAAAGGCGCGACTATTAACCAGTGCGAACGGGAAACGTTCCAGCAGGGAAATTTTTCGGGGATTATCCGCAGTCAGAGCGCCGAATACTGCGCACGCATGGCGGCGTTAATATCCGGTATCCCGTTCCGCGCGTTGGAAAAATTGCCCGCAGATGATTATGACGCTGTCTGGCAAACGGTGGGGGCTTATGTTGGTAAAAGGAACCCCCAGGAGTTTTATAACCAATTCACGGCCGGGGATGAAGAGGAAGAAGCGGCCGGGGATAGAGAGGGTTTTACCGATCCGGCAGAAAAGCCGGACAGGAAATAGGACCTTCTGTATTTGATTATGCTGACCCCGCTGACTTCCTGCGTAAGACAGTGGCGGGGTTGAGTGTTGTTTCAAACACTTCGATAACGGATTTAATGGAAATGCCGTTATTTGAACTGCTTGAATACAATAAAATTTATGTGGATATGCTGAAAAAGCAAAACTAGGCGGCGGCGCATGGCTTCAAAAAAAACTATATGGTCTCTTGCTCTAGAAATCGCCGGAAAAGATACCGGCGCGTCCCAGGCAATCCGCACCGTAAAAAAACAGCTTGAAGATTTGAAGGGCGCCGCTGACCAGTTAGGCAAAGACTGGAAGGACTTTACCAGCAATGCCACCAAATTAGCCCTTGGTGTCGCTGGTGGGGTGACCGCGGCAACGGCCGGGGTTGTTGCCATGGCTAATTCCTTTGCCGAGGCCGGAGACAACGTTGCAAAAACATCCGGTGCTATCGGAATCGGTATTGAGGCATATCAAGGCTTACAGCACGCCATGGGACAATCAGGTGTTTCCGCTGAGGAATTCGACAGCGCTTTAAAGAAATTTAATCAAACTGTCAGACTTGGAGCGGCCGGGAACGCCGCGGCCCGAAAGCAACTTGAAGACATAGGGCTGTCTGCGCAGAAATTGGCAGGGATGAAGCCAGAACAGGCGATGATGCGCCTATCGGATTATATGAAGTCTCTGCCCGATGACGCTGCCAGAACCCAGGTTGCCCTAACGCTGTTTGGTAAGGCGGCTGGCCCTCGAATGATGGGAGCGATGAAACAGGGCAGTGCCGGGTTACAAGATCTTATGGACGAAGCAAAAGCCTTGGGTATCGTTATGACAGATGAACAAGCGCATCAGTCCGAGGCTTACATTGACGCCATAAGCAGGTTAAAACAATCCGTTACCGGAATGAAAAACCAGTTTATAGGCGGGGCTATAGGTCCGCTTACTAAGGCGTTTGATCATCTTAAAAACGCGATAGTGGACCAAATGCCGGCGATACGGGAGATTGGGAAAACATTCGGGCAGTGGCTGGGTGATACGGTGAAACGGTTACCGGAAATCATTGCTAAAATCAAAGAGTTTGGTTCTTGGGTTAAAGACACTGTTACTGGTGTTAAAGATTTTGTGGGAGGATGGAAAAACCTTGCCAAGATACTTGCCGGGCTTGCCATAGCGCCTACATTTATAAGCGGGTTAAAGACTGTCTTTTCATTTGGAAAGTTCATTAATACAGCATGGAGCGCTTTACCAAAAATACTACTGAAAATATCCCCTGCGTTTACGTCTATCGGAGCGGCGATATTACCAATCATCGGGATTATCGCCGTGGTTGCTGCTGTTATTTATACGGTAGTCAGGAATTTCGATAACTTGAAACAATATGCCCTGGATTGCATTGAACGTATAAAGTCCGCATTTGGCGGAGCGACAGGGGGAATGACTACCGACTGGAAAAAGGTCGGTGAAGTAGCCAAAAACGTTCTAGGTATTATCGTGAGTATTTTGGAGGGTGTAGTTTTATTAGCAATTAAGACAGTGATGAACGCTTTAACATCAGGGATTCAGATAGTCATTGGTGTATTTAGAGTAATGGGCAATGTTGCGAAGCTTCTATTCTGGCCAATGGAAACCATTATTAAAGTTATTATTGGATTATTTACTGGCGGTTTATCAGGTGCAGTAGAAGCATTCCAAGGCCAAATAGGAAAGCTCGGTGGTATATTCTCGGGTATATTTGAAGGAATCAAAGTCATAATTGGAGGCACGGTTGATTTCTGGAAAAATGTGTTTCAGGATGTGTTCGATTTTGTTAAGGGAATTATAGATAGCCTTGCTGAAAAGTTTGGTGGTGTGTTTATTTCCATAAAAGAAAAGATCGAGGGATTTGTCAATTTCTTCAAAGATAAGATGGCGGTTATCAAAGATTTCTTTGACGGAATCGGTGATAAAATCAGCGGTCTTTTTGGAAAGGGTAGGACGATTGATGTTGCAGCCCATGCTGAAGGAGGTATTTTTACTCATCGGCATATCGCGGAAATAGCCGAAAAGGGCGCGGAAGCTGTTGTGCCTCTGGATAAATCGCCTCAGAGTTTTGCCGTTTGGAAGCAGGCCGGGGAATTGGGCGGTTATCTGGAAACGGCAAGCAAACAATCCCAGGCAGTATCGGCGGCTGCTCCGGTTGCGGCCACAACGCCGCCTGTTAAAACTCCCGAACCCTCCCCGGTTATGGCTGCGGCCGCCCAAAGAATTTCATCAGGTGATACCGTGGTCAATGTAGAATTCAAAATGACCAATAATTTCAGCGGCGGAACTCCTGACAGCAATACCGTAAGCCAGATATCCGAAGCCGGCCAGAAAGCATTTGAAGATTTTGAAACAAGGGTCAAGGCGGCGATGGAAAATATTCTGCAAAATCAACACAGGGTGAGCTACGCATGAAACAGTATATGGCGGTCCAGGGGGACGTTTGGGATTACCTAAGCTGGAAACTCTACCAGGATGAGGGGTTTATCCATACCCTGCTGGAAGCGAATCCGGCAGTACGGCGCATAGTACGGTTCGAAGCCCCGGCGCTGATAAATGTTCCGGACAGGCCGCAGGCAAAGGTATCTTCGGCGAACCTGCCGCCGTGGAAGAAGGTGTAATATGGCTGCCTCAAGACGCGCGTTTATCAAGGTTTTCTATGACGGAAAAGATATCACGGAAGCGGTATCTGCTACAGTGATTAGCCTGCAATATGTGGACAAGGCAAGTAACGAGGCCGACGAAATAACGCTAAATTGCCATGACAGGGAAAACAACTGGATAGGTGACTGGTATCCAAAATTAAAATCAGGCGGGGGTAGCTAAATGTCGGATGATTTCAATGACATAACAGCGGACATAACTCCTGCTGCGGATCCAGTAAATAATGCCGTACCAGGCACGATATTGCGCGTAAAAATTTGCGTTGAAAACTGGGACAGCGAAGGTGATTATGGAGAATTAGACTGCGGCGCCTTCGAGATTGATTTGGTCGATTTTTCCGGGCCTCCGGATAAAGTAGCGATAAAAGCGGTATCAACGCCGATATCATCAGGAATGCGCCGGGAAGAAAAAACAAGGGCTTGGGAAGATACGACACTGCAAGAAATAGCCCAGGACATGGCGGATAGCGCGGGACTGGAGTTGATGTATGAGGTCGAGAGCGACATACAGCTTGACCGTGTTGATCAGTTACAAAAATCTGACATGGGTTTTCTGATAGAGTTGTGCAAACAGTACGGAATATCGCTCAAAGTTACGGATGACAAGGTGGTTTTATTTGAGGAATCAGTTTATGAAGCCAAGGGTGTCATTGATACATTCGATAAAAAGGAAACAGGCGGGCGACTGATCAGTTACTCATTTTCACAAAACACAGGCGATACGGTGAGTAAGGCGATATCCAGTTATAAAGACCCAAAAAGCGGTCAGCTTGTGGAAGCGGAGTTTGAGCCGCCAGAACCCCCGGCAACCGGACAGGCGGCACTGATAAACGCGCGACCGGGAGATTTGCGCGGGGATGATTTCCGCAACGGCGTGGACACAGCATCAGAAGCTTCGGGTGGTACGTTTGACACCGGCTTCAAGGCGTTCAATGAAACGATGGATGATTTTGATGATATCCGGTCCGACAAGACGGACAACGCTATGAGGCAGGCGAAAGCTGTAACCCGGGAGAAAAACAAGCAAGAATGGACATGCACGTTGAAAATGGTGGGCAATGTAAACATGGTCGGCGGCGTAAATATACAGTTGACCGGCTTTGGTGTTTATAGCGGCAAATACTGCGTTGACGAGGCTGTACATAGTGTCGGCGGCGGCTATGGGACCACGGTAAAGGCTCATAGGGTTCTGGAGGGTTATTGATATGGCAGACAATCGGGCAATTTTTCATCATGGACAAGTCTCAGAGCGCGATATAACCAACGCATCCGCCCGCGTCGCAATGGACGACGCGCAGGGCCTTGTCAGCGGTCAAATGCAGGTTTTATTCCCGGCAATCGGAGGATGGAATTGTTTTTGGACCCCGAAAGAGGGCGATCACGTTGTAATGAGCAGGCTTCCGAACGGAACCCAGGAAGGCCACATCCTAGGGAAGGTTTATACCGCGAAAAAAATGCCCCAGGGCGGGAAGAAAAATATTATTTTGCTGGTCAGCGATAACGGAAAAAATGTTATCCGGTTCGATGCGGACAAAGGGACACTGGATTTAGTTGTAGACCAGGACGGAAGGCTAAAATTAAGGAATTTGGATATTGAAGTAAAAAAGCTTACCAGTTTAACTACGGAAGATTTGGAAATCGAGGTAGAAAAGCATACGGGTTTAACAACAGATGATTTAGACGTTGAATCGGCAAAACCCATCGGCTTTCAGGGGACCGGGACACAATTAGGAGCTGATGTCCTTCAGGTATTTTTTGACGACTTAATAGCGGCTGTAAAAACACGAAATCCTGTTGTTATCCCTCCGGCTCCATGGCCGAAAGGCGCGCCTGTACCCCCGGTACCTCCAATTATAAATATGTTTTTGAATGGAGTTATTGAGGATATAGTCACGGCCGCGATTAAAGCAAAAGAATCTTGCGCCAAGGCGTTAAAATAAGGGGTTTTATATGCCAATGACACCGGGAGGAATGGCGGATGCTATTTATGAGGAAATGGCGGCTGTTTACGAAGGAATGAGTGGCGGAGAGGAAGCAATAAAGAAATATTTCAAGGCAGTTTCCGCAGGGATTATCAAGCACATGGAATCAAATATGGATGTTCTTTCCGGATCGGGAGAAGAGGAGTAGCAAAGTGGTAATTGGATCATGGGGTGATTTTGTTTTTGAAGCCTCAGGTCATATTGCCAAAACGTTCCAGGAACTTTCTCAAAAGTCCTCTGGCCGCTGGGCAGAGCATGAAACGATAAATACCGCGCCATTGTCGGAGTTCCTTGGCCCTGGTCTTGATGAACTGGAAATATCAATCATTTTTACCACTATGCTGGGTGTGAACCCGAAGGAAAGTTATGAGGAATTAAGAACGGCAGTACGGAAAGGTGAATACTATCCCCTTATTTTAGGCGGTTTTCCATTAAGCGATAATTTGTGGAGGTTTACCGAGATATC
>JAIROT010000173.1 GCA_031257385.1 Treponema sp. | reverse complement strand
CCACGGTAACGCAGGGGAGGGTGCTGCAGGCGAAACTGTCGGGGCTGGGCCTGGCGCAGGCGGGCTACACGGCGCGGCTGCACGAGATGGTTTCCGCCGGGCTGTCTGCCTCGTATTTTCTGAGGACATCTGAAGAGTCGGTTCAGGACCGGCCGGTTCCTGAAGCGGAAGACCGGTACGCGCTGGGCCTTGAGCTGTATACCTCGCTTGTTTTGAGTCTTAGTTCCGATATAAGCATGAACCTGGGCGGCGGGGTGTTCCTGCCCCAGGCGGGGAATGTTGCCCCCAGGGAACGCGAGCAGTGGCGCTTTGAGATGTCCGCAACAACGGCGATTTTCTAGGCGCCTGTGGGACTTGTGGATTTTTGGGCTCCTTGCGGCTAAAGCCGGCCGGGAGTTTGCAGGATAAAATCGCCCTGCGGGCGATTTTTGGAGGTTTTATGCGCGAAGCGCAGCAGGCTGCCGGAATATGAAACCCTGGAAAAATATTCTTATCGGCTTTGGAGCCGCGGCTTTTTTCTCTTTCTTTTATTTGACGGGTTTTCTTGATTCCCTTGAGGAACGCTTCTACGATTTTGCCCTCCGTTTCAGGCCGCAACGGGAACGGATCGATAATGTGGTTTTCCTTGACGTGGATGATAACGCCATCGCGTATAACGGCACTTTTCCCTGGCCCCGCTCGGTAACCGCCGAGGGTCTGCTGCGGCTCAAGGAATACGGGGCCAGGGCTGCTATTTTCGATATTGAATTTATTGACAAGGGGCCGCAGGGAGTGGACGGCGTTTACCTGAACCAGGGTCTGCCCTCGGATTTTGACGAGAGTTTTTCGGAAATAGACAATTCCGCGCAGGAGATTTTTTCCGCGCTACGGGCCGGCAGGCTGGGAGCTTCCGGCATTAACGAATACGCCGGCGCGCTCTCGGAGATTATCCGCGGCGAGCGGGATGACCTTTTCAGAAAGGCCCAGGGCGTGGCCCGGGACAACGATCTTTATTTGGCCCAGGCATCGGCCCTGTTCGGGAAAAGCTGGGCCACGCTGAATCTGCGTTCCGCTCCCCTCACCGACAGCGAGCAGATAGGCCGCCGTCCCCTGGCCGAAAAACATTTTTCCTACCCGGTGCGGGCCGGCGCCGATGCCCTGAAGAGTCTTTATGTTGACATACTGCCCGCCCTGCCTTCCTTTAGTGAGGCGGCGAAAGGGGCGGGGTTTACCAACGTAGAAATCGATCCTGACGGGATCAGGCGGCGCATCTACCTTGCCCAGAACATTCACAACTACTGGTATTTGCAGCTTGCCTTTGCCCCGCTCATTGATTACCTGGGCGGGCCGGAAATCGAACTGAAACGCCGGGAGCTGCTCATAAAAGGGGCGCAATTGCCGGAAGGGAAAAAAGACATCCGCATTCCCCTGGATTCAGGCGGCAGGATGATGCTTGACTGGCCGCGTGAAGATTACTTTCACAGTTACCGGCATGTTTCGTTTGTGGATTTTTCCCTGCTGGACAATATTGAGGCGGAACTGGAACAGTACTGCCGGGCGCTTGCCTCCACGGAAATTGCCTTTTTTGCCCAGTTTGATTCTTCCCTTGCCGCGCTTCCCCGGATACTTGCCGGGCTGGAGGAACTGTTTGACGCGGCGCCGCTTGCAAAGGCCCGCGCGCTTGAAAACTGTTCCGATGAATCTTTTGCGGCATACGTGGACTACCGCGCCCAAAGCCGCGCCCTGATAGGGGAAATTATTGCCCTTGAGCCGGCGGCAAAGCTGCGCGCGCTGGCCGCCGGCCTGTCCGAAGAATATCCCGAAAGCGCGGCGCTTATTCAGGAAGAGGCCGGATACATCGCGGACCTGGGGGAGTACCTCGCCATAGACCTGGAAAAATACGAGGAACTCAGCGGGAAGACCGGCCAATTGCTGCGGGATAAATTCTGTATTCTGGGCCGGGTCGATACGGGAACCACGGATATCGGGGTAAATCCTTTCTGGGGCGAGTATGTGAATGTCGGCACGCACGCGGTGGTGCTGGATACGATCCTTTCGGAAGCCTTTATCGTTCCCCTTGGGCATTGGTGGAGCGTGATTTTTGCCCTTTTGTTTGTCCCGCTGTTTTTTGCGCTAAGCGTGAAATTCCCCCCTCTGCTGAGGGCGGTTTCCGGTTTCGCGGTAACGCTCCTTGTCGCGCTGGCTGCGCTGCTGCTGCTGCGCTTTACCGGCTATGCATTCGCCCCCCTGGGGACCCTGTTCGCCATGATCAGCGCCGTTATCATCAGGGAAATAATTTCCTACTCCGGTTCGGAGCGGGAAAAACTGTTTATCCGTGAAGCCTTTTCCACTTATGTTTCAAGCGACGTGGTAAAGGAAATTATTTCCGATCCTTCGCGGCTGCAGCTCGGCGGGGTCAAGCGCATGATGAGCGCGATTTTTACCGATGTGCAGGGATTTTCCACGATTTCCGAGAAACTTGACCCCGAAGACCTGGTACGTCTGCTTAACCGTTACCTGACGGCCATGAGCGACGTGGTTCTTGATGAAAAGGGAACTATCGATAAATACGAGGGAGACGCGATTATCGCCTTTTTCGGCGCGCCTCTGGACCTGCCCGACCATCCGCTGCGGGCCTGTGTTTCCGCGATAGCCATGAAGCGGATTGAGAACGAAATGAACCGGGCGATTTTGGCCGAGAACATGTCGCCCCGTCCGCTTTTGACCCGCATCGGCATCAACACCGGCTACATGGTCGCCGGTAACATGGGTACCGAAAACAAGATGAACTACACGATCATGGGAAACGCGGTAAACCTGGCGGCCCGTCTTGAAGGGGTGAACAAGCAATACGGCACATGGATACTTGCTTCCGAGGACACGGTAAGGGAAACCGGGGACCGTATTCTGTACCGCAAACTCGACCGCGTGCGGGTGGTGGGAATCCACGAGCCGGTACGGCTCTGTAATCTGCTGGAAACCGCCGAAAACGCCGGCCCTGAACAGAAAAAACTGGCGGAGGTTTTTCACCAGGCCCTGGACTGTTTTGAAAAGCGGGACTGGGTACACGCCGCGGAAGCTTTCCGGGAAACCCTGTCCATGGAAGAACACGGCCCCTCCCAAAAATACATAGACCGCTGCGAGGCCTTTTTGCGGGAAGCCCCCCCGGACACCTGGGACGGGGTGTATAACCTGACGGAAAAATAGGGGCCGGCGGCAAACCGGGGCCCGCGATGCATGTACCCGGCCCTCCGTCAGGCAGCCCTCACACCCTCATTTTTTCTATGCCGCTGCCTTCAGTCAGACGGTTAAAGTAGTTGATGTATTTTCGGTCGTGGCGCTTGATGTGACCGATAACCCACCATTTGACGTAACTGGCGAACATCAATAGATTCGTGCTTCTCGAAGCCTGAAACTGTTCGATATAATTGTTAACGGCGCACACAAATTCTTCGTGCTCTTTTTTGTGATCGGTGTATTCATAAAAGGAAAATTTCGTTTCGAGCATGAGCTCTTCTTCGGTCTTAAAATGCGTTTTTATCAGTTCGGCGGCGTCCCCTATTACCGCTTCGAAATAGAGGTTTTCTTCCTCATCGTCACCCACGCAATGGGCAAATAGATCCGTGGTAAAGTCAAATATCTTTTTGTGTTGATCATTAATCGTTTTAACGCCGTCTTTTAATCTGCTGATTAGCGCGTCATCTATTTGCATTATCCTGAACCACAACTCTTAGGCAAATTTCAGTTCACTATCCATCCTGGACTGCAGATTCTGCTGGATGTACTTTCTGATTTTGGTCCGTACCACCGGATCGATCCGCTTGGTAAAAAGCACCACGTAAATCCGCGAATTGCCGTCCATGCGGGAACCGAAAACAATCCCTTCCACATTGAGAAGCATGATTTGGAGCTTCACCTGTATATTGTTGACCAGGGTATTCTTGAGAATATCAGGATCATTTTCAAAAGTGCAGGAAAAGCCCACCACGCTGATGTCCGTAATTTTGCCGCTGATAAAGCTGCCGTTTATGGGCATATTCACCGTGGTCATGGTTTCGTTTTCCGTGGTTACCCGCAGGTACTTGCGGCGGCCCTTGGCTCCGGCGGTGTTGAGCACGGCGATAAGATGTTTGATGGCGCCGTCAATATCCGACTTGAAGACGTTGTAGCCGCCCTTAAGGTACGCGGCGCCGGCGTATTTTTGCCGCAGCTCCCCCTTGTCATTTGAGGTAAGAATGCCGATTATCACATCTTTTGTTTCAGGCGCGGATACCAGCCCCTGAATCCAGGCGTCCCATTCCTTGTCGCTCATTTGTTCATTGATATCAATGAAAATGATGCTGTCGGGGTATTGTTTCAGCAGGCGGCGCAGGGCGGCATGATCCTTGGCAATATATGCCTCATATTCCATCTGGACCAGTTCCTCAATAAGCTTGTTCTGTACCGCCGCCGTGGGATACAAAAAAAAGACCTTTTTCCCGACAATATCAGAAGGGTTATTCTCGTTACTCATACCTTATCATAACCCGGTACTTTATTTTTATCAACTACATTTATAGCCAGGGCCGGCGCATCATTTTGACTCCCCCCAAAATTTTTACCGCAAAATCGAAAAAATTCGAAGAAGTTTTTACTTCAAAGCCCTTTTTTGACTTTTTCGACTTTTTCGACGCAACGGTGGATTTTTCTTCATGATTTATGCGGTTTTACGGGGTTTCAGAGGATGAGCCTCCGCGGAGCAGAGCTCCGGGGTATTAAACCAGACTTTCGAATAAAAAGTTGTATGCGCCGGCCCTAATCGCCGCGCCGCGGGTTACTTGTTAATTCCGGCAATGTGCTTTATAATCAGTCGAGTGTCATAAGGAGGTATGCCGGTGGGTACGTATAAGAAAATAGTCAACTTTATATGTATGGTCTTTGAGGTAATCGCCGCCGTCAGCCTGGGCGCCATGCTTGTTGTGGTTACGATACAGATTGTGCTGCGTTATTTCTTTAATAACGCACCGGGCTGGTCGGAAGAAATGGCCCGGCAGTTTATGATCCTGTTCTGTTTTATCGCCATGGCCCTGGGGGTGCGGGATAAAATTCATATCGCCCTTACCATTATTGCCGACCGGGCCCTTAAAAAAATCAAGCTGCCCCTGGAAATAATCGGGAAACTCCTCATCTTCATCATGGGGATCATGATGTGCATTAATATGGGGCCGTATTTTACCAAGCTCAAATTCAACCGCCTTCCGGGAACGGGGATACCCGTGGGCTGGCAGTACCTGTTCCCCACAGCCGTAGGAGTTCTGCTGTCCATGATTGCCGTCTATCAAATATACGATCACTTCAAGTACGGTACCGATGAACAGCAGAAAAAGCGGGGGGATTTTTCAAAGGAGCAGGCGACACTATGACTGTAGATTCTGTGGCGATTTCCCTGTTGATAGGGCTTTTTGCCTTTCTCATTATCATCAAATTTCCCATTGCCTTTGCGCTCGCTTTTTCGGCTTTTGCCACCGCCGCGTATAAGGGCATTTCCCTGGGGGCCATTACCCAAAAAATGGTCAGCGGGGTGGATTCGTTTAATCTGCTGGCCATTCCCTTCTTTATCCTTGCGGGGGAAATCATGGGCGCGGGGGGTATTTCGGACCGCCTGGTAAAACTCGCCGACGTGTTTGTGGGGCGTATGCGCGGCGGGCTGGCAATGGTGAACGTGGTGGCCAGTATGTTTTTCGGCGGCATTTCAGGCTCCGCGGTGGCGGACACCTCGTCCCTTGGCCCGCTGGAAATAGACATGATGAAAAAGCAGGGCTACGATACGGATTTTTCGGTCTGCATTACCATCGCCAGCGCCTGCCAGGGGGTGTTGATTCCGCCGAGCCACAATATGATCATCTACGCTGCGGCTATAGGCGGCCTTTCGGTAGGAAAACTGTTTATGGCGGGTCTGATACCGGGCGTGCTGCTGGGACTTGCCCTTATGGTTCTGTGTTACAGCATGTCACTGAAACGGAATTACCCCCGAGGCGGAAAATATACGTTCAAAGAATCGCTCAAGATCGGCCTTGACAGCCTGCTGGGGCTTTTTACGGTGGTCTTGATCATCGGCGGGGTGTTTACCGGCATTGTTACCGCAAACGAATCATCGGTACTTGCCTGTATCTGGGCTTTTATCGTTTCAATCTTTTTCTACAAAAAAATCACGCTGAAAGATCTGTGGCCCATACTGAAACGGACGCTGGGAACCCTGGCCATGGTAATGACCCTGATCGCCGCGTCTTCGGCCTTCGGTTATATGATGACGGTTCTCCGTATTCCGTCCCTCATTACCCAGGGCCTCCTCGGCATAAGCCATAACCGGATAGTGCTGCTCCTGCTGATAAACTTCGCCCTCCTCATTTTGGGCTGCGTTATGGATATGGCCCCGCTCATTCTGATTGCCGCCCCCATACTGGTTCCGGTGGTAACTTCCCCGGCAATCGGCATGGACGCGGTGCAGTTCGGGATTGTTATGATGCTGAATCTTTCCATCGGGCTTTTGACCCCGCCGGTGGGAACGGTACTGTTTGTGGGCAGTTCCATCGGGGGCATTACCATTGAGAAAACCGCGAAAGCCATGGTTCCGTTCTATGTTACTATGGTTACGGTGCTGCTGGTGCTGACTTTTGTGCCGGCTTTTTCCATGACCATTCCGAATTTGATGTTCGGAAACTAAACCGGTTTCTTTCCGGCTTTGGACCGGATAAATTTTTGTTTCTGGAGGAAACGATGAAAAAGTTCTCTGTTGTATTGCTGGCGATCCTTGCTTTGGCGCTCGCCGCTTCTCCGCTGTTTGCCGGCGGGGCTCAAAGCTCCGGTTCCGGCGCCGCCGCGGCCAGGCCCAGGGTGTACCGGCTTGCGGACAACCAGCCCGACGGCTATCCCACAGTGCTGGGCGATCTTGCCTTTGCCAGGTATGTTGAAGAAAAAACCAACGGCGCGATTAAAATTGAAGTGTACAACAACTCGGTTTTGGGGGATGAAAAAACCACCATTGAACAGACCCAGACCGGAGACATTCATTTTATCCGTGTCGGCCTGAACCCCCTTTCTTCGCTGAACCCGATTATGAACGCCCTGGCTATGCCCTTCCTGTTCCGTGACCGGGAGCACATGTTCAAGGTCCTCGACGGCCCCATCGGTGAAGAACTTCTCGGTTCTTTGCAGCAGCAGAACCTTCTCGGCCTGTGCTGGCTCGACGCCGGTTTCCGTAATTTCTATAACTCCAAAAGGGACATCAGGACTCCGGCGGATATGGCCGGCCTCAGGATACGGGTGCAGGAAAGCGCCCTTATGATGGACATGGTCCGCTTCCTCGGCGCGTCTCCCACGCCCATGGCCTACGGCGAAGTCTACCCCGGCATTCAGAACGGTATCATCGACGGCGCCGAAAACAACTGGCCTTCGTATATTACCGCCGCCCACTTTGAAGTTGCCAAGCGTTTTACCGTTGACGGTCACATGGCTTCCCCCGAAATGATCCTCGTCAATACCGGCGTATGGAACAGTCTTTCCGACGCTGAAAAGAAAATCGTCAAGGACGGGGCAATAGAAGGCGCCAAAGTGGAACGGGCCGCGTGGCTTGAAGCTGAAGCCAGATACGAAAAACAGGCCCGTGACTCAGGCTCTATCATCACCGAGCTGACGGCCGATCAGCACAAGCTCTTTGAGGACGCCCTCGCGCCCCTCTATCAGCAGCCCGCCTATGCCGCCTACGCGGACATTATCCGCCGCGTGCGGGATACCAGGTAGTGTTCGTCCTGAACAGGAAAACCAGCCACGGCCGTGCGGACAAAAGCCCCTGTTTTCCGCAGGGGCCGTGGTAAAATTCATTCCAAAAGGGCTTCCCCAAAGCCAGGCGGGTTTTGGGAAAGCCTCCAAAAGGATTATACATGGCAAAAAACCATAAAGACGCGGTTTGGGTTTTTGGCGGGGATATTGAGGGCGAAGTTACGGCCCCCGGTGTGGAGCGTAAAGTGCTTGCCTACTGCGACAAAATGATGTGCGTGGAAAATCGTTTTGATACCGGCGCTGCGGGGGCTTTACACAGCCACCCCCATACCCAGATAACTTATGTTGCGGAAGGCCGCTTCCGCTTTACCGTTGGCAGCGAGGTCAAAGAAGTGTCCGGGGGAGATACCCTCTGCAAACAGAACGGCGTTACCCACGGCTGTATATGCCTTGAAAAAGGCGTGCTGGTCGATTTCTTTACCCCCATGCGTGAAGATTTTGTGTAATGCGGCTTGCTTTAATTCTTCACTCTCTGCGTGTCCCTTGCGCCCCTGGTTAATTTTCTTCTGTCGTAACTATCAGGGGATAGCGGGCGCTTCGACTGGGTTTTAAACCCCTCAGCACGAACTATTTTCGTACCACAGTATCCACCAGATTTTTGAAATCCTTGTCCAGGCCCGCCTCGGTTTTCCGGTCGGGGTTTAGAACGCCGCTGTTAACATGGGGGACGCCGTCCTCTTGAAGAATGGCTTCTGCTTCCGGCGGTGAAAACATCGACGAAAAAGGAGAAACAATTTCCAGTTCGGCGGGTGCGGATACTTCGGCTTCCTCCGCGCCGGAAATACCATTTGAAAATTCTATCGTGCTTTCCAGTTTCCTGATATCATCCGCCACGGGCCGGCTGCTTTCCGCTAAGGGAGATTTTCTTCCGGGGCTTTCTTCCTCCAGCTCTTCAAGCTCTCCCGCTTCGTCCAATTCCTCAAGCTCTTCGACTCCTTCCAGTTCTTCAAGTTCTTCCGGGTCTTCTTCTTCTTTCATTTCTTTCACCTCTTTGATTTCTTCTAACTCTTCCGGCTCTTCTTCAGGCTCAACAAGCTCTTCCGTGTCCGGCGCTTTCAGGCGGTCGGCCCTGTCTTTTTTTGGCGTAATGGAAATTGCCCTGGCAGTGGAGTTTGGCCCGGCCCGTTTTTGCATTGCCGCGGCAAGCAGGCCGCCCATTTTGAAAGACCTTGTTTCGGGAGTACTTTCGCCCGCGCCCCCCGAAGCCGGGCGCCTGCGGCTTTGTTGGGTTTCCGGCTTGTCCGGCGTTGATAAGCGGCGTTTTTTCCCGGCTGCCCGCGGACTTTCCCCGGTTTCAAAGGACACGACGTTTCCGGTTTTGGCAAATTCCCCGGCAGTGGAGGTTTCATGCGCTTTTGCCCCTTCGGGTGCCGCTTTCACGGGGACGCCCGTTAAAGACGCCGCGGGCAGGGTTTTAAGAACGCGGGTCAGTATCTCCCGCAGTTTTTCTTCATCAATGCCGGCCCCGGTTTTTCCCCATGCGCCGATAAGCTCCAGCAGTTCATCCCATGATGTATCGATAAAAGAATCGATATCCGCTTCGGAATAGCGGCCCCGGCCCCATTTGATCCCCCGCTTCATTTCGGCGTGGACGCCTTCCCGCCGCTGTTCCAGTTCCATGGTCCATCTCGCCCAGTCCATCTCGCCCTTTTGTTCGTAGAACTGTTCCATGAGGGATTTCCGCAGCGACTGCAGGCGGTACAGAATGATAGTTACGGGATCCTGCCTGAGGTTGAAGCAGAAAAACACAGTGAGAAAAACGGTAAGAAAAATCGAGAGCAGGAGCAGCGCCCTCATCGACGCGGGGAATGCGAAGAACGTTTCATCCAAACCGAACGGTCCGGTAAAGGTCAAAACCATGACAACGACAAAAAGAGCCAGAGATATCAAGAGGCTTAAGACCACTTTTTGTGCCGCCGTCACTACAAATCGCATTGTAAATATAATGTATCGTAAAATTGGTTTTTATGCGATACTGTAAGCCAATGAGAAAATTATACGAAACCGAAGAGCGGGCAAAGCGGGCCTTTTTGGTCAGTCTGACCGCCGGGAAAACAGGCGGGGAGCAGGCCGCCGGCGTTGAACTGCGGCGGCTTGCCGAAACTCTGGGGCTTGCTGTTGCCGGACACGAAACGATCCGCGTACGGGACCGGCAGCCGAAATTCGGCATGGGAAGCGGAAAAGCCGCCGGGCTGGCGGAAAAGGCCGCGGAGCTGGAGGCGGACTGTCTGGTTTTTGACTGGGACCCCAGTCCTTCCCAGCAGCGGAACTGGGAGGACCTTGCGGGAAAACCCGTTGTGGACCGCCAGGAACTCATCATCCGCATTTTCGCGGAACGGGCCGGTACCAGAGAAGCTGAACTGCAGGTAAGACTGGCGGAGCTGTCGTATTTCCTGCCCCGCCTCAGTCACAAGTACATCGATCTTTCCCGTCAGCGGGGAGGACGTTATGGTACGAGGGGCGGCGGAGAAACCAGGCTGGAAACCGATCGCCGTAAAATCGAACAGAATATTCACCGGCTGGAAAAGGAGCTTGAGGAGGTGCGAAAACAGCGGCAAGTGCGGCGGCGGCGGCGCAAACGTCAGGGCCTGCCCGTCTGCGCCATTGTGGGCTATACCAACGCGGGCAAGTCCAGCCTGCTCAACGCCCTTACCGGAGCGGATGTTCTGGTGGAAGACAAACTCTTCGCTACCCTGGACGCCGCCACCCGCCGCTTTGAGCCTGAGCCGGGTATGGTCTCGCTGCTCACCGACACTGTCGGATTTATCCGCCGGCTCCCCCATTCCCTAATCAGGGCTTTCCGCTCAACGCTGGAAGAGGCCGTTCTCGCCGACCTTTTGATCCACGTGCTGGACGCGTCGGAGCCGGATATTGAAAACTGTTTTGAGACAACACTTTCGGTTTTGCGGGAACTGGGGGCGGAGGACATCCCCATAATCACCGTATTGAATAAAACCGATCGCATTGCGGCGTTTCCATCAGAGACGGCGGGGCAGACAGCGGAAACGGAAGCCGCCTCACCGGTAGAAGCGCTGCTGCAACGCTTCCCCGAAAGCGTGGCCCTGTCGGTCAAAAACGGAACCGGCCTGGATGAGCTTAAAAAACGGATAGCGGTCTCGCTCAGGAAATCCCGGCTATCGCCTGTGCAGTGACAGTACCCTTGTCCATTAAGGCCCCCGCTGTTACACTAAGCCTATGCTGGATTATCGATTTATTGCCGAGAATTTGCCGGCGGTGATGGCGAATATCGCCGACCGCTTTATGAAGGCCGATGCCGGGGCGGTGGTACGCCTCTATAACCGGCGGACAGAACTTACCACCCGCCTGCAGTCCCTGCAACAGAAGCGGAACGCCAACGCCGCCCTGATGAAGGGAAAGATAGAACAGGAACAGCGGAATGTCCTTATTGAGGAAGGGAAAAAACTCAAGGAAGAAATTACCGGAACGGAAACGGAGCTTGCCGCCGTGGAAAAGGAACTTGAGGCCG
Organism: Treponema sp.; assembly: GCA_031257385.1. GTDB lineage: Bacteria > Spirochaetota > Spirochaetia > Treponematales > Breznakiellaceae > WQXQ01. Next base: position 29,336 of record JAIROT010000173.1, on the reverse strand, counting down.
GGGCCCGTAAAATTCCCAACATGGCCCATCCTGACGCGCCGGTGGGTAAGGAGGACAAGGATAACCTTGAAGTCAAGCGGGTGGGGGAGCCTGTCAAATTTAATTTTGAATCCGCCGACCATGTAAAACTTGGTCAGGACCTTGATATAATTGATTTTGATTCGGCCACCAAGGTTTCGGGAACCAAATTCTACTACCTCAAAAACGAGGGGGTATTTCTGGAGCTTGCCCTGATCCGTTACGCGCTGGACATTCTGCAAAAAAAGGGATTCACCCCTTTTATCACCCCCGATATCGCCAGGGAAGAAATTCTTGAGGGGATTGGCTTTAATCCCCGGGGCGCCGAATCCAATGTGTACACTCTGGAAGGCGAGGACGCCTGTCTTGTGGGAACCGCGGAAATTACCCTGGGGGGCTATTACTCCAACACGATCCTCGCAAAAGAAAAACTGCCCCTGCGCATGGCAGGCCTTTCCCACTGTTTTCGCCGGGAGGCGGGAGCCGCGGGCCAGTTTTCCAAGGGGCTGTACCGCGTCCACCAGTTCACCAAGCTGGAAATGTTTGTCTACTGCCTGCCCGAACAATCCGGCTGTTTCCACGAAGAACTCCGTTCCATTGAGGAAGAAATCTTTGAGGGCCTCAACATCCCCTTCCGGGTGGTGGACACCTGTACCGGCGATTTGGGCGCGTCTGCCTACCGCAAGTGGGACCTTGAGGCGTGGATGCCGGGCCGCAACAACGGCGAATGGGGAGAAGTAACATCAACGTCAAACTGTACCGACTATCAGGCCCGGCGGCTCAATATCCGCTTCAAGGACGACGACGGCAAAAACAAATTTGTCCACATGCTCAACGGCACCGCCATCGCCGTCTCCCGTGCCATCATCGCAATTCTCGAAAATTTCCAGCAGGCAGACGGCTCGGTGCGGATTCCCGGAGCGCTGGTTCCCTATTGCGGTTTTGATCTTATCAAAAGGAAATGAGCAATATGCGTAAACCGGTATCGGCGAAAACAGCGCTTGCGGCCATGTTCTCGGTACTTGTAACGATGACAAGCCTCGCCACATGCCGGACTCTGGGCTCGGTATTCAGTGAACCTAAGCTTTCCCTGTACTCGATGGAACTGACCGGCCTCAGTTTTACCGCCGTGGATCTGCTCTGCAAGGTAAATGTGGAAAATCCCAACCCTGTCGACATTCCCTTTCCGGAGATCGACTGGGAATTTTTTGTCAACAGCAATTCCTTTGTCGAGGGTATTGTAAAAAACGACAAATCCATTAAATCCCGAAGCGTCACCGTGGTGGATATACCTTTGCGCGTAACCTATACGGACCTGCTCAACGCCGTTAAATCGCTCGCGGATGCCAAAGAGGCGGATTACCTCCTGTCTTTGGGGGCAAGGTTTGCCCTGCCGATTCTGGGCGACAAGGTCTGGCATTTTGAACACGCGGGAAAGTTTCCGGTACTCAAGGCCCCTTCTCTGAGCTTCAGGGGAATCAGCGTGAAGAATGTCAGTCTTACCAGGCTGGATTTTGAGCTTAACTGGGAAGTAGAAAACAAAAACAGCTTTGCCATCAATGTAAAAGACTTTTCATATAATTTCGCTGTCAACAATTCCCAGTGGGCTTCGGGAAAAGTCCCCGGCGCTCCCAGCCTTCCGCCGGATACCAAAACCCTGATCCCTTTAAGTTTTTCCGTCAACAGCCTTGCCCTGGTAAAAGACATTACCGGCATTATCAGCGCGGGAACCGATATCGCCTACGCCTGCGGCGGAAACATGAATCTCGGCGGAACTCTGCCGCTGTTGCAGGATTTAAATATTCCCTTCAATTTTAACGGAACTACCAAACTGCGAAGATAACGCAAAACCGGTACAGGGCCAGGGCATAAAAACTTTTTACCTCTGAAAACCCCGTAAAACCGCATAAATCATGAAGAAAAATCCACCGCAAAGTCGGGAAGTCGAAGAAGGAGGTCAAAAAAGGACTTTGAAGTAAAAACTTATCAGATTTTTTTAATTCGCCATAATTTTGACACAATTACCGGGTAAATTTGCGGTGTTGGAAGGAGCGAAAAAGGCAATGAAATCCGAAACAATCCGTATTGGCGGCATGACCTGTGTAAGCTGCCAAAACCGTATTGAAAAGAAACTGAAAAGTACCGTTGGGGTAGAGGAAGCCGCGGTAAATTTTAACACCGGGACCGCCACCGTTACCTGGAACCCTTCGGTTGTTACCTTTAACGAGATAAAAGCGGCCATTGAACAACTGGATTACAGGGTATTGGATGGCGAGGCCAAAACGCCGTTTACGGAGATCATCGGAACGCTGGTGATAATCCTTTCCCTCTATGTGCTTTTGCGGGGCCTGGGCGTCAGTACCATCACTTCGGCCTTCCCGCTGGCGGAGGCCGGCATGGGTTACGGTATGCTCTTTGTTATCGGCCTTATTACCTCGTTTCACTGCGTGGCCATGTGCGGGGGAATTAACCTTTCCCAATGTATACCGGCCGCCGCTGTCCCGCAGGAAGGCAAAAGGCGGACGCAAAACGACCGGTGGAAAGTGCTGTTTCCCTCTATCTTTTACAACGCCGGGCGGGTGATTTCCTATACTGCCGCGGGTATCATCGTCGGGGCTTTAGGTTCGGTTGTCTCGGTGTCGGGGCAGTTTCAGGGCGTCGTTCAGTTAATCGCCGGGGTATTCATGGTCATCATGGGTATCAACATGCTCGGCATTTTCCCCTGGCTTAGACGCTTCAATCTGCGTATGCCGAAAATTTTTGCGAAAAAGATAGACGAACAAAAATCCGGCAACAAAAATCCTTTAATCATCGGCCTCCTGAACGGCCTCATGCCCTGCGGCCCCCTCCAGGCCATGCAGCTTTACGCCCTTTCCACCGGAAGCCCTGTTGCCGGAGGCTTTTCAATGTTCCTCTTTAGCATGGGGACGGTTCCCCTGATGTTCGGCATCGGGGCTTTGAGTTCAGTGTTAAGCAAAAAATTTACCCGCAGGGTAATGAAGATTGGCGCAATCCTGGTAACGGTAATGGGCATGACCATGTTCACCTACGGCCGGGGGCTTTCCGGTTTCAATCTTAACATTGCCGACAGGATTATTGCCGCCATAAATCCCTTTGCTTCAAAAACAACGTCAAATAACGGTGAAACCTTTACACCCATAATTGAGAATGGCGTACAGATTGTAAATTCCACGTTGAAGGGCGGCCGATACCCGGCCATCACCGTACAGCAGGGTATTCCGGTCAAGTGGATCATCACTGCCCCCCAGGGCAGTATTAACGGCTGTAACAACCGCATGATTATCAGGGAATACAAAATCGAACACCGCTTTAGCCCCGGAGAGAACGTGATTGAATTTACGCCGGAGAAAACAGGCCGTTTTTCCTATTCCTGCTGGATGGGCATGATCCGCAGTTCCATTACCGTAGTTGAGGAAGGGCAAAACATGGCCGGCATCGGCGAACCGGACCTTAACCCCGTTCCCGCCGGCGTAGCCATTCCCACGGACAATGTTGTATTGGCTGAAATACAGGGAGCGGAAGAATACGGTTTCCCCTACCAGACCATAACAATCAATCTTCAGGATGACGGTATGGACCCGGCGATTGTCGTGTTACAGCGGAATATGCCTGCTTTGTTGACCATCAGCAACGATTCACTTGACCCCGGAAACAGCAGCCTTATCTTCCCCGCCTATTATACCCGGATTGACATAAACCGGGGCGATAATATTCTTCAACTGATGCCGACGGATGATTTTGATTTTTCAACCGGGGACAATGTATTCTACGGTTATGTGAAAATTGTCGATGAGTTGAACAATATTGACGGCATTGATATCGATGCGATTAAGGCGGAGGTGGGAAATTTTGAGACCCGGATTTACCCGGACGCCTATTTTGAAGAAGCGGCGGCGCAGGGCGCTTGCTGCGGAGGCGCGGGAGTGTAAAAAAACAAAAAATACCGTAAATTGTGAAAAGACATAATGTTGACACAATTATCCGGTATGATGAGCCTCCGCGGCAGAGTAGCTGCTTACGCAGCATCAAGGGCGGGGTATTAAACCAGACTTTCGAATAAATCTTTGGAGGCAGCAAAATGAATAAGCGTTTCAGGGGAAACAAATTGATTTTAAGGGCGGCGCTGCTTGTGATTGGGACTGCGGCATTCGGGCAGAGCAGTCAGCTTAACATGGTCAAGCCCGCCGTCTCGGACCGCGATCTCGTAATCCGGATTTCCGAGATTACGGAAAACGCCGTCTTCTATCCGGTGGACATCGAAGGGACACGGATTGAGGTATTGGCGGTAAAAGCCCCGGACGGCACAATCCGCACGGCGTTCAACACCTGCCAGGTCTGCTACGCTTCGGGCAGGGGCTTTTACAAACAGCAGGGTACGGTGCTGGTCTGCCAGAATTGTGGCAACCGCTTCCGTATGAGCCAGGTTGAAGTAAGGAGCGGCGGCTGTAATCCCGTACCGATTTTCCCGCGAAACAAAACGGTTACGGACGCCGACATCACCATTTCAAGGGATTTTTTAAAAGAAGCAAAGGCAGTTTTTGCCCGTTGGAGGAGGAGCTAAATGGAAAGTCAAACCCTGACCATCGGCGGCATGACCTGCGCCGCCTGCGCCGGACGGATTGAAAAAACGGTGAGAAAAATCGGCGGCGTTACAAGCGCTGCGGTGAACCTTGCCAGCGAAAAACTCTTTGTGGAATATTCCGATGCCCAAACCCTGTCCGGCATCAAGGAAGCGGTTGCCAAAATCGGCTATCAGGTATTGGACAAACCCGGGGGCACAACGGTAACTATTCCCGTCGGCGGCATGACCTGCGCCGCCTGCGCCGGACGGATTGAAAAGGCGCTCAGGAAGCTGGAAGGTATAGAAAGCGCCGCGGTGAACCTCGCCACGGAAAAGGCCACGGTGGTTTACAATCCCTTAAAAGTCCGGGTTTCCGCCATAAAAGAAGCGATTGAAAAGGCAGGTTACAGGGCCCTGGACTTTTCCGGGGAAGGGGCGGTAGACGAAGATAAACTCCGCAAAGAAAAGGAAATCAGAATACTCTGGACAAAATTTATTGTTGCGTCCTCATTTGGCCTTCCCTTGCTTTACATCGCAATGGTTCCGATGATAAAGGTATTCAGTTTACCCTTCCCCAGGGCTTTAGCCCCAATGAATTTTCCGCTCGTCTACGCATTGGTGGAATTAATTTTGCTTATCCCGATTATCATAGCGGGCAACCGTTTTTACACTGTCGGCTTCAAAAACCTTTTACACCGCAGCCCAAACATGGACAGCCTTATCGCCATCGGAACAACGGCGGCGGTGATTTACAGCGTCTACAACATTTTTGAGATAGCGGGCGGTAACTTTCACGCCGTGGACTCACTGTATTTTGAAACCGCCGGCGTCATTATCGCCCTGATCCTGCTGGGCAAATCCCTTGAAGCGGTATCAAAAGGCAGAACCAGCGAGGCAATCAAAAAACTCATGGGACTTGCGCCGAAAACAGCAATCATCATCGAAAACGGCGCCGAAAAAGAAATCCCCATTGACGAAGTGCTGCCCGGCGACATCATTGTCGTAAAGCCGGGCGCGAAAATCCCCGTGGACGGCGTAGTAACCGAAGGTCAAACCGCCATTGATGAATCAATGCTTACCGGGGAAAGCATGCCGGTAGACAAAAAGAGCGGCGACAAAGTGTTTGGCGCGACCATCAACGCCAACGGCTTAATCCGCTTCAAAGCTGAAAAAGTCGGCGGAGAAACCGCCCTTGCCCAAATCATCAAACTGGTTGAAGACGCCCAGGGCAGCAAAGCCCCCATAGCACAGATGGCCGACATCGTTTCCGGCTACTTTGTGCCTGTTGTCTGCATAATCGCCCTTATTGCCGGCATTGCCTGGTTTGCGGCAGCTTCCGCGGGGCTGGTAACATTACCCTCCGGAAAATCAACGCCGGAATTCGCCTTGACGATTTTCATTTCCGTACTGGTTATCGCCTGTCCCTGCGCCCTCGGTTTGGCAACGCCTACGGCGATCATGGTGGGAACCGGCAAGGGAGCGGAAAATGGTATTTTGATTAAAGGCGGGGAGGCCCTGGAAACCGCCCATAAAATCAACACGATTGTCTTTGACAAAACCGGAACCGTCACCGAAGGCAAGCCCGAAGTTACCGATGTAGTAGTTATTGAGGGGGGAAGTCTCCCCCCTGGCTGCAGCCCCGCCTTTGGCGGGTCTTCCGCCACCCCCCTCAACCGGGTTTCCACCCCCGTAACGCCCCCGTCTGATCCCGGCAAAGACCTGCTCCTGCAGATCGCCGCATCCGCCGAGAAAGGCAGCGAACACCCGCTGGGGCAGGCCATTGTGCGGGGAGCGCAAAGCCGGGGCCTGGAAATTTTTAACACCGAAAGTTTTCAGGCTATTACAGGCCGGGGCATTGAAGCCGGCATTAAAGGTTTCGCGGTTCTGGCGGGCAACAAAAAACTCATGGACGAAAAAGGCATTTCCCTTGCCGCCCTTGAAGCCGATTCAGACCGCCTTGCCGGTGAAGGCAAGACCCCGATGTATGTTGCCCTTGACGGTAAACTTGCGGGGATTGTAGCCGTAGCGGACGTACTGAAAAAGAGCAGCAGAACCGCCATCGAAAGCCTTCATAAAATGGGCATAGAAGTCGCCATGATCACCGGGGACAACAAAAAGACCGCCGCCGCTATCGCAAAACAGGCCGGCATTGACCGGGTATTGTCGGAAGTATTACCCCAGGACAAAGCCGCCGAAGTGAAAAAATTGCAGAACGAGGGCCGCGCGGTTGCGATGGTAGGGGACGGTATCAATGACGCTCCGGCACTGGCTCAGGCTGACATCGGTATCGCAATCGGCAGCGGGACAGACGTAGCGATGGAAAGCGCGGACATCGTGTTAATGCGTTCCGATTTAATGGACGTACCAACGGCCATAAACTTAAGCAAGCGGACAATCCGCAACATCAAGCAAAATCTGTTTTGGGCCTTCGGGTACAATGTGGTGGGTATTCCCATTGCCGCGGGACTTCTCTACCTCTTCGGCGGCCCCCTCCTCAATCCGATATTCGCCGCCGCCGCCATGAGCATGAGTTCCGTATCGGTACTGACTAACGCCCTGCGGCTCAAGCGTTTCAAGGCCGCCGGAGCGTCCGCCTCCCGGCCTGAAACACTGGAAACAGCAGCGGCCCACGGCTGCTGCTAAATACAGGGGTGTAATTAAAATGAAAACGGCAACGAAAAAGGCAACGGTTGATGACGCAAACGGCAGACCCGTAGAGGTTGACAAGATTCTTAAGCCCTTTAATTTACTGTAGGAGGTAAAAATGGAAAAGGCAATTTTGCGCGTCGAAGGAATATCCTGCGACCACTGTGTAAAGACTATCATCAAGGCAGCGGGGGAAATTCCCGGCGTAAAGGACGTATCGGTTGACATAAAAGGCGGCACGGTATCTTTCATGTTTAATCCGGCGAAGTCTCCGCTCAAAAACATTGAGGCGGCGATCACTGACGCCGGCTATGATGTGAAAGGCCTGTTGGAAAACTACAGCAAGCCGTAAAAACCCTAGCCCGAAAATCGGGCTGCTTATCCGGCCAGGCCTCTTTTTTTCGGTCAAGATACGGGCGGAAAACGGCCCGAATTCCGGGCCTGGTCCGCCCTTGATTCTGAAGACAGGTCCGGTTATAGTGGGCTAAAGGAGCGGTAAATGGAAAAAATCGCCAGTTTTCAAGTTGATCATCTCAGGCTGAAGCCGGGGGTTTACGTATCCCGGAAGGATCGTTTCGGCGGCGCGGCGCTGACCACTTTTGATCTTCGTTTCAAGGAACCCAACAAGGAGCCGGTGATGGACCAGCCGGCCTTGCACACCATTGAGCACCTGGGGGCCACTTTTCTGCGATCTCACGGGGAATGGGGCCCCAGAGTGGCGTACTTCGGCCCCATGGGCTGCCGGACCGGCTTTTATCTTATTCTGGAGGGGGATCTCGATTCCGAAGGGATACTTCCCCTGTTAAGGGAAATGCTGGACTGGGTGGAACGGTTTGAAGGCCCCGTCCCCGGCGCTGCCGCCGCCGAATGCGGCAACTGGCTCGAACAAAACATCGACATGGCCAAATGGGAGTGCCGCCGCTACGCCGCGCTCCTTCGCAATCCCGCCGGGGAAAATCTGCATTATCCGGGTGAGGCAGATTAGCGGCAGGGAGGCCTTTGGGCCCGAAGCGCAGGCAGACCGCCCCTGATACTTTTTACGACATCATTCACAGCGTCAAATACCGCGGGTATTTGTTTCTTTCCGCAGGGTAAACGCATGGGGATGAGCCTTCCCCTGCGGCGCGGAATAAGCCTCCGCGGAGCAGAGCTCCGGGGTATTAACCCAGACTTTCGAATCAATGCTTTGCACAAAAATTGCGGGGGCTCGCGTTTGCGCACGGCCCCGCCCCGCGTCAGGCAAAAATGGCGGCCGGCGCATCTACGCCATAGACGCCGCGGCGGCCACGGTTGCTATGGTTGTTTCAAAAAGACAAATCCGGCTGCTTCACATCTATCGGCATAAATAAATACCTTATATGTGTCAGATCCGCCAAAATCATTTTTTTGATCTTGAGGCAAAGTAGCCCATGATTCCCAGTTAGTATTAATCTTGGCGTGAGTAACAGTAAGCGTGGCAGGGTTTGTTGGAGCAGTCGTTGTATACGTTCCCTTCACTTTCTCCGTCCAGCTAGACTTATCGGAGCTGGCAGATTCGATAAACTCACCATTAGCACCGGCAACTACTTTCACATAATCATCCCAAGGAGGCACCCGCTCGTCGGTTTGCCATGTTCCCTGTAATGTTAAGCTGCGATCCAGTTTTGTGAACATTCCATTAATGGTGCTATTTTCGTGCGTAAAATTTGCGGCGAGCAGCTTTCCGTTATCGAGAATAAGCGCAAGTCCGGTATCGCCTGCGTATCCGCCGGTGGCAACTGTCCACTGTGCGGCTTTTGTTCCTGGAATACGGAAATAAGTTCCGCTATTATAGAAGCCCCATTCATCCTCCGCTTCCCATGTAGAATCTTTTACTGTAGCGTATGCTTGACTTTGGGTGCCGTCCATAACCCATACATAGGGGCTTGCAGTGGGGCTTGCATCCTCGCCAAAGGGATTTAGCGTGCTCGTACCGGCATTGTAAACCTTAATGGTAAACTTCCTGGTGTAAGGAGTTGTCCTTGTTGCGCCGTTTGCAATAGTAGCGGTTACCTCATAATCGCCCGCGGCCGCCGCGTTTAATGTACTGTTACTGACGTTGTTGCCGCTCCAGACAATTGTCTTATTGGTGGCATTGGAAGGCGCTACCGTTCCGCTGAGCGGTAGTTGATCACCCACCAGCGCTGCCGTCGGTACATCGTTAATTCCCGTAACGGCAACAAAAGCAGGAGGGGTACCGCCGCCGTCGCCGTCGCTCCCGCCTCCGCCGAGGTCGCAGCCCGCCAATATCAAACCGAATGTCAGCAGCAGCGCCGTCATACCCGCTGTATGTTTCTTCATATCCAGAACTCCTTTACGGTCTTTCCCGCCGTCTGTTTTATATGTCAACCGCGTAAGCGGGTAACATCCTTGCCGCGGTATCAGCGCCTTTGCCATGGAATTGATTCGAGAGATGTCTAATATCCCGCCCCTTGCGGGGTTCTTCATTCCGTTCAGAGTGGGATTGCCCCCGGCCGGGGATGGATTTAGCTCCGTCGGGAATGGATTTGCCTAAATCCGCGGCAAAACCGCTTCCGTTTGGAGTGGGTGTGCGTAATGCTAAGAAAAAATGGGGGAAAAGGGGGAAAGTACCTATTGGGTACTTGACATTCTGTCTTTTACATAAAGTATAATGAGCCGTGAGCCGTGAGCCGTGAGCCGTGAGCCGTGAGCCGTGAGCCGTGAGCCGTGAGCCGTGAGCCGTATTCTGTCTTATTGCCTGCCATTGACAAAAGCATGGGAATATTATAACAGGCACTGCATTTTTATGCAAGTGGAATTTTAAGCCGCGGGATATTAAACCAGACTTTCGAATGAGCCTCCGCGGAGCAGAGCTCGTAAAACCACATAAATCATGAAAAAAAATCCACCGCAAAGTCGAAAAAGTCAAAGAAGGAGGTCAAAAAGCTTTGAAGTAAAAACTTTTTCGACTTTTTCTCATTTAATTGACCGCGCAGGCGGTCTTCTTTGCGGTAAAAATTCCGGTTTTTCACCTGGCCGTTAGGCCGGCACGATAGTCAAAATGATGCGCCGGCCCTGAGACAATATGGATTTTGTGTAGACAGACTCCGGGTACGGGCTGTAAAATCGGGAATTATACGATTAAAGGAGTGGTAAATGAGTATTTCACAAAAAAATACGAAAATCGATGCTTGGCTTGTGGCGACAGGCGCTGTCATAGGGGTACTGGCCGTGCTGCTGGCAAAATTCGGCAATCCTAAAAACATGGGTATTTGTGTGGCTTGTTTTATCCGTGATACGGTGGGTGCGCTTGCTTTGGATAGTGCTGCGGCGGTGCAATATATACGGCCGGAGATACCGGGATTCTTGCTTGGGGCGTTTGTACTCGCGCTGTTCAAGGGCGAGTGGAAGGGACAGGGAGGGTCTGCGCCGCTTGCCCGTTTTGCCATCGCTTTTTTCGTAATGATTGGCGCCCTGGTTTTTCTGGGCTGCCCGCTGAGGCTTATGCTGCGGCTCGGCGGCGGCGACCTTAACGCACTGGTGGGACTTGCGGGCTTTGCCGCGGGTATCGGTATTGGGAGCGTTTTTCTGCGCAAAGGTTTTAATTTGGGGAAGGCTGAAAAGCAGACACCGGCAAACGGACTCGTTATGCCGCTTATTGCCGTCGTGCTCCTCGTTTTTCTGTTTGTGCGGCCCTCTTTCATCAAATTCAGTGCGGAAGGCGTAGGTTCGATGCGGGCGCCGGTCTTGCTTTCGATTGCCGCGGCTTTTATCATTGGAGCGCTTGTGCAAAAAAGCGGTCTTTGTATGTCGGGAAGCATACGCAATATTTTTTTGATAAAAAACCCCGTCGTGTTTTGGGGCTATGTTTCAATTTTCATTGTCGCCCTTGCCGGCAACATTATTTTGGGTAACTTTAAGCCCGGTTTTGAAGGGCAGCCCATAGCCCACACAGACGCGCTCTGGAATTTTCTGGGAATGGCCCTTGTCGGTTACGGTTCTGTTTTAATCGGCGGATGTCCGCTAAGGCAGCTTGTTATGTCAGGAGAAGGGAACAGCGATGCCGGTATCTGTATACTCGCGTTTCTGCTTGCGGGAGCCACAGCGCACAATTTTGGCATCGCGGCTCTCCGCAGGGAGTTCCTGCCAACGGAAAAATCGCCGTTGCGGCAGGTTTTGCCGTGATAACTCTAATTGCGGTTCTTTCTACACCCGTAAAAGCGAAAAAAGCTGCCGCGTGAAATTACTTTTTACATTTGCGGCTTTTGCCGATGTATTCTCGTGCGAAAAAATTATGAAGACGGCGGGTCTGTCCTGTCATGTCATACCTGTGCCGCGTTCCCTCGGCGTTGCTTGCGAGTACGCCGCCGAGATTCAAAATATAGATGAAACTGATGTCGGTACAGTTATGACACTCTTAAAGAAAAACGATTTAAGTTACACAAGAGTTTTTCGTTCATTGCTTACAGCGGACGGAGAGATATATTGACATGATTCGAAAGTCTGGTTTAATACCCCGCAGTCCTGCTGCGGCTCGTATAACTCAAATAGGGGACGCTATGGGACTGCGGTATCCGGCCTGACTTCAGAAGTATCGCCCGTTCTTCCATGCAATACGGCGGATATGGCTCAAATGGTCCAAGCGGGGATCTGGCCGGATACGCCGGAGGCGGGGACCGGTATGGGGCCTACCTGTTACCCGCTGTCCGCCGGGGGGGTAGTCCGCCCTTACGGCTAAAACGAAGCTTCTTCCCGGAGAACCGGCTGCCGGGGATTTTTGCTTCAAAAATTGGGCGTTTTCGGGTCTGTGGAGGGCCCGGACGGGAAAACGCCCGGCTTTATCCGGCTGAAAATCCCTTTTCTTTGACAAAATGCAATCCAGGGCTTTACATTTTCGTAAGAATGTGGATATAATGGTATGAAGTGTCTTGTTCGAATTTATTATTAAGGAGTGAATCATGGGATCAGTAGATTTGCCTAAAAGCCCTAATGTATTCCATCCGGAGAAACCGAGCGCCGTAGGCTCCCGGAATTCGTTAGCCCAGGAATACCGCGATCAGCAGATTGAGGTTAACCAACTGCTGGAAGAGGAAACCAACAAGGTTATCCACCACCTAACCGCGAAACTGCCCAAAGACGTGCTTGAACGCCTTGATGTAATGGGCGGTTTGAAAGAAAAGCTGTACAACTACTTCAACCAAAACTATCAGAATATGTTCAACCGCTACATGGTGACGACTGAAGATGAAATGGTGAAGAAGGTCAGGAACTATATTGACAAGGAAGAGACCAAGGTCCTTGCCCGCTACACCCCCAAAGAGATAGCGGATCTCCTTGACGCGGTAGGCGGCGCCGACAAGTTCAATACCGGTGAAATTGAAAAGTCCATGGTCAACATGTATGGCCACTTGCAGGGCCATATCCAGCGCGGTGTCAACGAGCTGGAAACCCACACCAACAGCATTCTGCGGCAGAAGACCGACACCGGCGCCTTCGTCCGTGGCGAGAACGCCTATTCCATCGTCAAATGCGCCTTCAAGGACAACCTGATAAAGCCCAAGACCGTCAGCGATGTAAAACTTTCAGTCAATATTCTGGATTCCGAGCTTATCAGCCCGATTTTCCACTATCAGGTTACGGTGGAATACCTGATCAAAGACCTCGTTTCCAAACACATCATTGACAGTATCGACAAGGAAATTGAGCGGATCAAGGATCAGCGGATCGATCAGGGTCTTGAGGAATTCAGCGACAGCGAGGTTATCTTCAGCAAGATCAACCGGGTAGAGAACTACACCGACGACAACGCCGAGGAAGCCAAATCCAAGCGCTACAGCTATATCGCCAAGGCCCTTATGGAGCGGATTGCCGATCTCCGTGCGGAAATTGATCCTGAGGCTTTTGACGCCCTCAATGTCCGCGAGAATATCAAGAAGATCGTCGATATCGAGAACATCCGTAACCGCGGCTTCAACACCGCCATCAACTCGATCACCTCTATCCTCGACACCTCCAAGATGGGCTACCAGTTCATCGAAAACCTCAAAAACTGCCGCGAAGTTATCATCCGCGAGTATGAGGACACCGATGTGGCCAACCTGCCGGACGAGCGCTATCAGATCAAGCTGCGCTACTTCGACAACGCCCAGCTTATTGAAGACCGCAAGGCCTACGATGTGCAGATCAAGAGCTTTGAGACCGAGATTCAGCATCTTTGGGACCTCCTGGAAGTGATATACCAGGATTCCAAATCGTCGTTCAAAATCAGCGATTTTGACGACCTCGCCAAGAAGAACAAGAACCGGATCAAAAAGCTCATCAAAGACAAGACCGGCGATCCCCTCTACGAAGATATCGCCAAGGTATGGGACGAGATTTCCTTTGTTCCCTCCGCCGAGACCGAGGTGGAAAAGGCCAACCGGACCTACTACTACGAAAAAGACCGAATCCGCACCAGAATCATCCTCATGAGGGAGCGGATGAAACAGATGTACGATTATCTGTATCCCATTGAGCGGCGCGTTATGGAAAGCCGCCTGTCCGGGCTGGAAACGGAATACTTCCGGTTTGACTACATGATCAACCCCTACCACCTGCAGCCCGGTCTCCTGCTGGATGTAGATATTACTTCGATCAAACGGAAAAAAGTAACGCTGGATTCCATGGCCAACGTGCTCAACGAATTCCTCCACGGCGTGTCCAAGGGCTTCCAGGACGCGGCATTTGCCTCGTTCAGCCGCCGCCGCTCCACTGTTCGGGAAGACATCACCCAGTCTTTCGGCAGCGTCGAGGATACCCGTCCTTCCGTTTCCGGTCTGGACGCCCCTCCCACGGTCGTGGCCGACGCGCCCAAGGCAATCGCCGCTCCTAAAAGGGGACGAAGGACCGCCGGCGTAGTGGACGCCAAGCCCAAACGGAGACGGAGATCGAACAGGGAAGAGGGCTTAACTGAACTTTAATGTAAAATATTCCGTCCGGCCCTGCGCCGAGGCGGGATACCGTTAATTAAAAGGCCCCTGATACGAGAGCGCGGTTTTTATGCCAACCGCTCTGGGATGTTGGGGGCTTTTTACTTAAAAAGGGGTAATATTTTTATGGGTAAAAATTTGATCAATCTGGAAGTGCTTTCTACACGGGCGGGCTTTAACGCCGTGGTGCGGCAGATACAGAAAACCATCAGCATTTCCGGAGATGCGGGGTCGGATAATCTGGCGGATATTTTGTATGAACTGGGAGACAATGAACTTTCCGGTGAGCGGATAGGGCTGCTGTTGCGGATGATTCTGATTGACAAGCTGGGATATGAGGCGGCTTCTTCCAATCTTGCCACGGTGGTTGATGATCCGGCAAAACTGGCGGCGGAATTCGCCAAATGGAAAGCCGTCGATCTTATCGCCGCCTATCACCATCCCGAACTTGGGCTTTTGATTGCGAATCCCAAAGTGGCCGGAGAGTTGTCCGGTTTCGGAGGACTGCGCAAACGGGAACTTTTGGTAGTGTACGCCGGAAAACAGGGTAAGCCCGCCGATGAAACCTGCCGAAGCGCGGCGGAACTGGCCCTGGATCTTTTCGCCGGAGCCAGGGTAAAAACCCCGCCGGCCCTGCTGAAGGGGAGTTTCAGTGTACGCAAGGTTTCGGCGCCCGGCGGGAATGACGGAAAAACAGCCGTTTCCGCGAAGACGCCCGGGAAAAAGGCGGCGGCCAAAACCGCCCCCAAGGCAAAAAATGCCCCTTCAGCGCCCCAGGTGCAGCGCGTCGCCGCGCCGGTAATAACCGCAACCTCTTCGTCTGTGTCGGCAAAGATGACCCCCCGTTATGCGGTGGTGGTACAGAACGAACTTTTCCACAACGGAAACGTGGAAGCGTGGAAGCGGATTGTAGCCAGTTACAAGGCCAAGCACTCCACGCTGGAAGTGTACATCTACTATGAAGGTGAGCGGATCCTCGATATCAATTCTCTTTTCAAATGGGGGAAAGTCAAGCACGGCAGCGCCATTGAGTTTGCCGTGGCGGGCGACAATATCCAGGATGTGGCAAAATTGCAGCGCTATCTGTCCCAGGGGGCCAGCAGCCAGTTTGAAGCCTTCCTTCACGGACCGGTAAACAACGTGTTGAGGCTCTTCTAAATTTAAGAAGGAAAACATGGACAACAGAATATATTTTTTTAGCAAGAAAGACGTCATTCCCCAAAAAGTCGCGCCCGAGCGCTTGGGTATCCGGGGACGGTTGGCCAATGAATTCGCCGGGCTTGGGTTTCCTATTCTTCCCGGATTTATTCTGGACACATATATCGCCTCAGAGATAGACACAAAAGCCATAAAAAAGGACATTAACACCCTTTTGGAGAAATGCGGCAGCATAATTGGCAAAATTTACGGGGACACGAAGAATCCTATGCTCCTCAAGGTGGTCATATCCTCGAACCTGGCCATTACCACATACCCGACTCTGCACAACTTCGGTCTTGTAAAGCCCGCCATCGAGGGCTTTGCCAAATGGGTGGGTGAAGACTTCGCCACTCACGAAGTGCTTTTTCTTGTCCGGGGTATGCTCAAAATTGAAGAGCGGATCAGGGAGCTTGAAGCCAAACCCAAAGAGCAGGAAAAAATCGCTTCCGAGTTGAAGCGCCTGGACCTGATGCTGGGAATCAGCGGACCTTCCAACGAACTGCACGAGAAACAGGAGCCTGTTCCGATTGATAAAAGCGCCGCAGGATACATGGACGAATACGCTAAATATTTCCCCGAGGGCTTTTTTGATGATGCCGAAAGCCAGATTCTTATCACTTTGAGCGAAATATCCAAAATGCTCCAGATGGACGATCAGAACGACCGTGATACGGCGCTCCTTATCCAGCCCATGGTGTACGGCAATTACGGCAAAGACTCCTGTTCAGGCGATTATTTCAGCCGCAATGTTATCACCGGCGAGAAGAAACTCCAGGGAGCTTTCTTCCGGGGCAAGTTCAACCAGCTTGGCGCGTCGGGGCAGGACATCGGCAAGATCGATGCTGCTCACCTTAAAGAGCTTGAAAAAATCGCGTGGACCCTTGAGGACAAATTCAAGGAAATTCGCTATATCCGTTTTACCGTTGAGAACGGCAAGCTCTGGCTCATTGAGCAGCGTCCGGTGGATCAGAAATCAACCCAGGCCGACATCAAGCTCCTCCTTGACCTGGCAAAACGGAAAATCATCGGCAACGCCGATGTGATAAAAGCCATCGATCCCCTCAGACTGAATGAAATGCTGCATCCGGTGATCAACCCGCCCAGCGCGAAGGCCCTGAAATCCTGGAAAGGCGGCATCGCCGGAGCGCCGGGAGCGGCCATCGGCAGGGTGTACTTTAGTACCAGCGCGCTGCTTGATGCGGAGAAACGCGCCCATCAGAAAGGCGAGGACGACCGTTTTATCCTGGTGCTGATCTCCTCCTTTGCCGGGGATGTTAAGGCAATCGAGGTAAGTACCGGCGTTCTCACCGCTGAAGGCGGCTATTCGGCTCATGCCTCGGTTGTAGCCCGCCAATACGGAAAAGTCTCCCTGGTTGCGCCTGATCTGAAGATCAAGGGCAGCAAGGCCTCCCTGGGCGATTTCAGTTTTTCTGAAGGCGATTACATCACCATCAATGTTCCCTTTTACGGGGAATCCACGGTATACGAGGGATGCGCCGAACTTATTGAGCCTGATCCCAAAGAATCGGGGCTGATGGACTTTATCACCCTGACCAAGACTTTCCTTAAAAAGTTCCATGTGCGCTGCAACGCCGACACTCCGCGGGACGCCGCTCTGGCGCTGAGTTTCGGCGCGGACGGGGTGGGCCTTTGCCGTACCGAGCACATGTTCTTTAAGGCGGAGCGGATCAACGTATTCCGGGAAATGCTGCTCTCCGACGATCCCGGGGAACGGAAGAAAGCCCTCGACAAACTCCAGGTTATGCAGCGGGACGATTTCTACAGTATTATGAAAGTGATGGCGGGCAAAGGAGTGACCATCCGCCTGCTGGATTCCCCGCTGCATGAGTTTATGCCCCATAACGATGAAGAAATGGCCGGCTATATCGCCCATGTCGCCAAGGGAAAAAGTACCAAGCCCTCCAGGGCCGCAATTCTTGCCCGGATCGAGGCGCTTCACGAGTTTAACCCCATGCTGGGACACCGTGGCTGCCGTATCGCCGTATCCTACCCGGAGATATACGCCATGCAGATCAAGGCCATTTTTGAGGCCGCGTACAAGCTCAACGCCGAAAAAATCGACGCCCGGCCTGAAATCATGGTTCCCATTGTGATGAACGCCTCGGAACTCAAACTTATTGCCTACGGCAAAAAGATCGAGGGTTCAAATTACATCGGCATTGTGGATATTGAAGAGAATCTGCGAAAAGAGAAAAAGGCCAAAGAGCTGGAGTATCAGATCGGTACGATGATAGAACTGCCCGCCGCAGCCCTGGGCGCGGGGGAAATCGCCAAGTACGGCCGTTTCTTCAGTTTCGGTACCAATGATCTGACCCAGACCACTCTTGGTATTTCCCGTGATGATTTTACCGCCTTCATGCCGGACTATACTCTTTTTGACCTTATCCAGGGTAATCCTTTCAGTACGCTGGATCCGAGGGTCAAGGAGCTTATCGGCATAGCGACCGAGCGTGGACGGCTTACCCGGCCGGACCTGGTCTGCGGTCTCTGCGGCGAGCACGGGGCCAATCCGGCCAATATACGCTTCTGCATGGATGCCGGTCTCAATTATGTGTCATGTTCTCCCTACTCGGTACCCATCGCCCTGCTGGGCATTGCCCAGGCGGAGATTGAAAGGGACGGGAACTAAAGCCCGGTAAAGGGGCCGATTGGAAGGACGGTGTTTATTCATACCCAGGAGCTTGCTCCCGGGTTTTTGTTCGAATTTTTAGCTGTGTAAAAAAGCCGTCCGGTTCACCCGGACGGCTTTGCTTTTTAGCCTCGAAAGTCTGGTTTAATACCTTTTTAGGCGTACTCGCTCCTGAAAGACATGGTTTTTTCCACTGTTTTTGCGACAAAGTCTGCCGCAGTTCTGGCATCCGCCTGGGGAATACCTGCTTCCTGGTTAAAGGATTTCTCAAAAAGCCCCTGGAGGGTTTCGTAGACATCGGGCGTACTGTACAGCACGCGGGCAAAGTTGTCGCCGGTGGGCTTGAGAACGGTAAACGAGCCATAGGTTTCAACCGGTTCTTTGGCCACGTAGATCGAATTTTGCTTTCTATCGGTGATCTTTTCCAACTCGTTGAAACGTTTGGGAATGCGCTCCTCATCCTTTCTGTTGGTCGGTTCCACATACTTGCCCGGATAACTGGGGGGTTCTACCAGAATGGACAGCTTCTTTCCGGCGGTCCTGAATTCCAGCCCTGTTTCGGTGAGAAGTATTTCCTTTACCCCCGAATAGGATACTATCTCATAGATAGAATACGCCGAGTTTGCGCTGAAGAACGAAGAAATGATGTATCCCTGTTCCCTGGGCAATTTGTCCTGGGCATAGGCATCAAAAAGATCCATAACCTTGAGGCTGGGCGCGGCAACTTCCTCTACGGGGACTTTTCTCGCCGTGGCTTTCGCGGCGGTCTTTCTTACCGGAGTCTTTGCTGCGGGTTTTACCGTTGTCTTCCTCGTCGTGGCTTTTACGGCCGGTTTTTTTGCCGTGGCTTTTACAGCGGTCTTTCTTGCCGGAGCCTTCGCTGCTGGTTTTGCCGCTGTCTTCCTCGCCGTGGCCTTTGCGGCGGGTTTTACCGTTGTCTTCCTCGCCGTGGCTTTTACGGCCGGTTTTTTCGTCGTGGCCTTTGCTACGGGTTTTGCCGCCGTCTTCCTCGCCGTGGCCTTTGCGGCGGGTTTTTTCGCCGTGGCTTTCGCGGCGGGTTTTACCGTTGTCTTCCTCGTCGTGGTTTTTACGGCCGGTTTTTTCGCCGTGGCCTTCGCTGCGGATTTTACCGCCGTCTTCCTCGCCGTGGTTTTTACGGCCGGTTTTTTTACCGAAGCTTTTGCTGCAGTTTTTTTAGCCGCCGGTTTTGCGGCGGGTTTTTTGGCTGCCGCCGATTTCGCGGGTTTGCTTGTATTCGCCATTAATATCCCCCTTTGGAATTTTCGTTATCTAAATCTATTATAACCACTTTTTCAAAATCTTAGCAACTGGTTTTTAATATTTCGCAACTGAAATTTTTCAATTTAACTACATCTTAACTACATCGGAGCTCCCCGGGACAGGAAGAAAGAGGAAGCACGGACCTGCCCGGTAATTACGGTGCGGCCCGTGGTTAATTTCTCCTCATTTCGCCCGCGACAGGGTAACTGCGGCGGTAGTAACAATGTCGTCCACCGATGCCCCCCGGGAAAGGTCGCTGATCGGTTTGGCAAAGCCCTGCAGGAAGGGACCGAAGGCTTCGGCCTTGCCCAGGCGCTGGACCAGCTTGTAGCCGATGTTGCCCGATCCAAGGTCCGGAAATATCAGGGTGTTCACCTTGCCCCGTACCGGGCTGCCGGGCGCTTTTTTGTCCGTTACCGAGGGTACCAGGGCCGCATCGGCCTGCAGCTCGCCGTCGAACACAAAGCCGGGATTCTTGCCTTTGAGAAGTCCCACCGCGGTCTGCACCTTGGTTACATCATCGTGTTTGGCCGAACCTTTGGTGGAAAAGGACATCAGCGCCACTACCGGCTCCGCTCCCAGGAATTCCCGGCAGGACTGGGCCGCGCTCTCGGCTATATCGGCGAGCTGTTCCGCCGTTGGATCGGGTATTACCGCGCAGTCCGAGAAGATGAGCGCCCCGTCCGCCCCCCAGCGGGGATCCAGGTTAGCCATTACAAAGCAGGAAGACGCCGTTTTAAGTCCCGGCACAGTACCGATAATGGCAAGCCCCGCCCTCAGCACGTCGCCGGTGGTGTTTTCCGCACCGGCAACCATGGCGTCGGCCGCGTCCAGGTGTACCATCATCGCCCCCCAGCGCAGGGGATCGGTAATGTCGATTTTCGCCTGTTCCTCGGTCATACCCTTGTGCTTGCGCAACTCATAGTACTCATGGGCGTATTTGTTCAAATTGGCATCGGCGTGAGGCGAAACGATATTAATGTTGTTCAGGTCCACGCCCTCGTTTTCCGCTACCTTCTGAATATCCGTCACTTTTCCTAAAAGCGTAACGCTGACGGCAAGCTGTTCTTTTATTAGAATCTGCGCCGCTTTGACGGTTCGGGGTTCCGTGCCCTCGGGCAGTACGAGTCTTTTCCGCATTGATTTGGCCTTGGCCTTCATTTCACTTACAAAATCCATACAACGCTCCTTTTCCGGTGTTCCTTCCGTCCCCGGATATTCGTATTTGATAGAGTTGTTAAAAACGCAGTCTTGCAGGACTTTAGCCTGAAAAACTGCAAGACCGGCGGGATAACCAAGCGGGTTATCGAACAAGTCCAATATCCTTAAGCATACCCTGCCATACGGAATTCCGCAAGTGATCAAATGGGGAAATGGGGAAAGTCCCCGCGTTATGTTGCATCCTTCATAAGCTCCGCGGGCGCATCATCCTTTCGGGCGAACTGCCTCACCGCGAAAATAACCGCTTCCCGCAAATTTCCCACTGTTTCCGGTTTCATAACCACCAGTTGGAAAATGGCGGCCTCGATAAAACTGTACAGGTAATCATCGGCGGTTTTAATGTTTACGCGGTTTAATTCGCCGGCCTTAATTCCTTCAATCACCATGGACGCCAAAATGTGCCGCAGCTTCAGGGTACGGCGGCGGATTCTGATTTGGGGATTGGCGTCGCTTTTTGAAAGGTACAGCAGATAATCGAGAATCACCGAAAGGAGACGCCGGTTTTCTTCCAGACGCCGTAAAATATCCAACAGGACTCTGGTGATTTTTTCTACGCTGTTCAGGCCGGTATCGGAACGGATCCGCTGGATATCTTCTTCCACCTTCAGCAGCAGCAGCTTGATGCTGTAATTAAAAATTTCCTTTTTGTGCTTGAAATAGATATACAGGGTGGTCCGGGTAATGCCGCAGCGGACGGCTATTTTTTGAAAGGTGGCGTTCTCAAAGCCCTCTTCCACAAAAACATCCAGGGCCTTTTCGAGAATTTCCTTCCGCCGCTTTTCATGCTCAACTACTATAGACATGGCGATCCCAGAATACCACAATCAGGACAAATACTACAGTCTTTTTTGAAGATACTGCGCCCGTCCGACTCGAAAAAGCAAAGGCCCTTGCCCTGCGCTTTCTCTTCTTCCTATTGAACAGTCAGGACGCTTCAGTTAAAATTGGGTAATGGCTGATTTTATCTGTCCGCAATGCCAAAACTTCTGCCCCGGCGCGGTTTTTGAGCGGAAACGCTGGGTCTGCGATCACTGTGGGTATCACAGCCGGCTTAACTGGCGGCAGCGGCTCAGTATTACCGCGGATGAGGGCAGTTTTGTTGAATTTGACGCGGGGATGGAGTCGGGGAATCCCATAGATTTTCCCGGATATAAGGACAGGCTCCGCGAATTGCGGGAAAGCTGCGGAGCGCGGGAAGCGGTGTTGAGCGGCCGCTGCGCCATTCAGGGTTATCCTGCGGTGCTCTGCGTCATGGACAGCCATTTTATGATGGCCAGCATGGGCAGCGTGGTTGGGGAAAAAATTACGCGGGCCTTTGAGTATGGCAGCAGGCACAAGCTGCCGGTGATCATCTTTACCGCTTCGGGCGGCGCGCGTATGCAGGAAGGTATTTTTTCGCTGATGCAGATGGCGAAAACCTCGGGCGCCGCAGCCAGGCACAACAAGGCGGGGCAGCTCTACATCAGCGTAATGGCCGATCCTACCACGGGTGGTGTTACCGCGTCCTTTGCCAGTCTTGGGGACATCATCATTGTCGAGCCGGGGGTGCTTGTCGGTTTTGCGGGAAAACGGGTCATTCAGGACACCATCGGCTACACCCTGCCGGAAAAGTTCCAGTCCGCGGAATTCGTCTTTGACCACGGCTTTGCGGATATGATTGTCCACCGCGCGGAACTGCCTTCAACGCTTGCCCGCCTCATCAGGATGCACGGTTACAAGCCCCTCCCGGACGGCGCGGGAAGGGGGGCCTGATGGCGAAACTGACCATTGTCCAGCGGCTGGAACTGCTCCGCAGCCTGGGCCGCCCTACCATTCGTGAATACATACCCCTTTTATTCAATGATTTTATCGAGTTCCACGGCGACCGTTATTTCAGCGATGATCCGGCTGTCCTTGGCGGCATCGCTTTATTGGACGAAACGCCTGTTACCGTACTCGCCCAGGTGCGGGCCAGGGACATTGAAGAACTCAAGAGGGTAAATTTTTCCATGCCCCACCCCGAAGGCTACCGCAAAGCCCTGCGGCTGGCGAAGCAGGCGGAAAAATTCCGCCGTCCGGTGATCTGTTTCATTGATACACCCGGCGCGTTTTGCGGGGTAGGCGCAGAGGAGCGGGGACAGGGAGAGGCGATTGCGCGCAACCTTCAGGAATTTATGATGCTCAAAACTCCGGTGATTTCGATTGTGCTGGGCGAGGGCGGTTCCGGCGGCGCGCTGGCCCTGGGGGTCTGTGATGAGCTTGTCATGCTGGAAAACGCCCTGTATTCGGTAATTTCCCCCAAGGGCTTCGCGTCTATTCTGTGGAAAGACGGGGGCCGGGAAAAAGAGGCGGCGGAACTGATGAAAATTACCGCCGAAGACCTCTGTTCTTTCGGCGTCTGCGACGGGATCATCGCCGAGCCCGAGGGCGGAGCGGCGAAGAACATCGAGTTTACCGCGGCGAATATCGCCGCCTGGCTGCGGAACGCGCTGAACCGCCTTTCCGCAGAAGACCCCGAATATCTGCCTGAAAAGCGCTATCAGAAATTCAGGAAGATCGGCGTGTTCAGCGAATAATTTAAGGCAGTCTGCCCGTAATGTGTCTATATTACGGACAGACTCTAATTACAAGGAGAAACCATGCCTATTGACGCCGGTACAATTTCGGCAGCCGCGGACTCTGCGCTGTTCACCGATTTTTATTCCCTCACCATGGCCCAGGGCTACTGGAAAAAAAACATGAATCAGCGGGCGGTCTTCGAGATGTTTTTCCGCAAGCAGCCTTTTGGCGGCGGCTACGCGCTATTCGCGGGACTGGGAACTTTGCTGGACAGGCTCAGGGCTTTTTCGTTTTCAGCAGATGACATAGCCTGGCTTAAAAGCCTGGGTATGTTTGAGGAGGCCTTCAGCGAATACCTCAAAGGCTTCAGTTTTACCGGTTCCCTCTGGGCCATTGACGAGGGAACGGTGGTGTTCCCCCAGGAGCCGCTCATCAGAATTGAGGGGGGGCTTATCGAATGTCAAATCATTGAGGGGATGCTGCTTAACATCATCAATTTTCAAAGCCTTATCGCCACCAAGGCCTGCCGGGTCTGGCTTGCTTCGGGAAAGGGTTCGGTAATGGAATTCGGCCTCCGCCGCGCCCAGGGGCCGGACGGGGCAATCTCCGCAGCCAGAGCCGCATATATAGGCGGCGCAATGGGGACGTCCAACACCCTGGCGGGGAAAATTTTCGGCATACCCGTGCTGGGAACCATGGCCCATTCCTGGGTCATGTCCTTTCCCAGCGAGGAAGAAGCCTTTGAGTCCTACGCGGAGCTTTATCCCGATAAAGCCGTTTTCCTTGTTGACACCTACGACACCCTGAAAAGCGGAATTCACAACGCCATAAAGGCCGGGGAAAAACTTAAAAAGCGGGGAAAGAATTTCGGGGTGCGTCTTGACTCAGGGGATATACATTACCTTTCGGTTGAGGTGCGGCGGCTCCTCGACGAGGCGGGGTTTAACGCGGCGACGATCAGCGTTTCCAATGATCTTGATGAATCGATTATTGAGACGCTGGTGAATTCAGGCGCGCCGGTAAATACCTGGGGGGTGGGAACCCAGATGGTTAGCGGCGGAAAAGACGCGGCCTTTACCGGCGTGTACAAACTTACCGCGCGTGATAACGGGCGGGGCCGTATGATCCCCGTGATAAAATTTTCAGATAACCCGGAAAAGACCACCAACCCCGGAATTAAGCAGGTATGGCGGATAAAAGACGCAAGCGCCGGCGCAATTGCCGATGTGCTCGGTCTTGACGGCGAGGGTGACTTCGACTCGCTGGGAAAAGGGATGCGCTGCAGTTTTTGGCATCCCTCGGCGGACTACCGGCATTTTTATCATTTGATTGAAGGGGACGCGGAGCCGCTGTTGAAAAAACGGCTGTCAGGCGGCGAACTTGTTTCCCCGCTTCCTTCGTTAAGCGAAATACGCGCCCACGCGGCGGCTGATTTGGAATGTTTTGATTCCAGCTATAAGCGGATGCTCAACCCGCACGTGTACAAGGTTTCAATTACCGAAAAACTCCGCCGCCTTAAACTTGAACTCATAAATACGTATCTAGGGGACCTGTAATGAATGAACTGTATATTCGATTTGCCAATAACGCGGAAAAGGAGGGCCTGTACTGTCCCTATGGAACCCCGGCGGACACGCTGCTTGAACATTTCGGCATTCCCGTGGACAGCATCGCGGCGGTCAGGGTAAACAACGAGATACGGCCCCTTAAAACCCGGCTTGCGGTGAATTCGGTACTGGAACCGATGCTTCTGGAATCTCCTGAAGGGGCGATGATCTACCGCCGTTCCCTGTCCTTCCTCCTGGCCATCGCGGCGCGAAAACTCTTTCCCGGAAGGAGCCTTTACGTGGGCCATTCACTGGGAAACAGTTATTACTACACCTTCAACTCCGGCAAGCAGCCCAGCGGGAAAGATATATCCGCCCTTGCCAAAGCAATGGAATGGCTTGTCAGGGAAGACCTTCCCGTCACTTTCAAATACATGGCCTACGAAGAAGCCCTGGAGGTATTCAGGAAGAACCGACAGACCGATACGGTGCTGCTTCTGGATCAGCGCAGCACCTCGCGGATCAAGGTTAATGAGTGCCTGGATTACGTTGACATCTATGTTGAGCCGCTGGTCGCGCATACCGGCCAGCTTTCGGCGTTTGAGCTTATGCCCTATCGGGACGGCTTTCTGCTCCGCTTCCCCGCTGTCGGCAGGGGAAAGACCATCAGCCCCTTTGAAGACGAGCCCAAAATTTTCGAGGTATACAACGAGTATAAAAAATGGGGCCGCATTGTGGAGGTCAGGGTGGTAGGCGAGCTTAACTCCCTTGTGGCAAAGCGCGCGGTCCGGGACTACATCAGAATCGCCGAAGCGCACCAGGCCCGCAAGATGGCGGATATCACCGAGCAGATCTATGAAAAACGGGATAACCTTAAAATGATACTTATTGCCGGGCCTTCCAGTTCGGGCAAAACCACCAGCGCGAAACGGCTCTCCATTGAGTTGATGGTAATGGGGATCAAGCCTGTCGCCATCAGCCTGGATGATTATTATGTGGGGACCGACAATACCCCAAGGGATGAAAAGGGAGAACCCGACTACGAATGTCTTGAGGCCCTGGATGTGCCTTTCCTCAACGAGCAGCTTCTTGCCCTGTACCGGGGGGAGGAAATAACCCTGCCGCTGTACGATTTTAAGACGGGCAGACGGAAGGAAAGCGGCGGCAGAAAGATACGCCTGGACCGGCGGACCGTGCTCATCGTGGAGGGTATCCACAGCCTCAACGACGCCCTTACCCCCAGCATAGAGCGTGGTACGAAATTCAAGATTTACGTTTCGGCCCTCACTCAGCTCAACCTGGACGATCACAACCGCATCCCCACCAGTGACAACCGGCTCCTGCGGCGCATGGTCCGTGACTATCAGTTCAGGGGCAAGGACGCGGCGGATACTATCAAGATGTGGCCCGGCGTACAGGCCGGCGAGCGCAAACACATCTTCCCCTTTCAGAACACGGCGGACGCGGCCTTCAACTCCGCCCTGGACTACGAGCTTTCAGTCCTCAAATACTACGCCGACCCCCTGCTGCGGGGGGTCAAACCGAGCCGCCCGGAATACGCCGAGGCGGTGAGGCTCCTCTCGTTCCTGGAAAATTTTGCCCCCATACCGCCGCAGTATGTACCCGGCACCAGTATTCTGCGGGAATTCATCGGCGAGAGCGAGTTCAAGTATTGAGGATCAGGGTATCGGCGTTTCTTTTTTAAGCCGCTGAATACCCTTAAACCGGGCTGTTTTGAAGGGAAACACACGACAGAAAATACAGCGTGAAAATCCATTGACCTATATTGTAATGCATGGTATATTCTTATCCATGAAACGGGGGCCGGATATTGTAAAGAATTGCGCTGAAACAACCGGCTTTGGCACGAATTTTGCCCCCCCCCCATGAATTCGCTCATCTTCCAAAAAAATTTGCCCGAAAAAAGAGTTCGTCATTTTTCCCATAAAACGCCGCGTGGCCGGCAGCATGTCTCCGTATGGGGGCATAGCGGCTTTTTGGTACTTTTAGCGCTGCCAATCAACAAGCTCGCCCTGAAGGGCGGAGTATTAGACCCTTCAGCACGAATAAGGAGGCGACTATGACTAAGGAGATGCCGTTATGAAACTGCGCAAGAAATTAATCGTTGTTTTTATTCTTATTTCTATAATCCCCTTTCTTGCGGGGATAGGAATAATCCTGTTGCAGTCAAGCAGCGCTATCAGGCAGAATGCCCAAGGGTTTCTTTCGGAATATTCCACCACCATCGCCAGGGACATCGAAGCCTTCTTTGAGCGGAAGGCCGGCCTTGTGGAATCGGCGTCCTTCTTCCCCGGCCTGGCGGAAATGACCTGGCCGGAAAAAAAGCAGGCCCTGGACCCGCTGGTAGAGGAGCTTGCCCTAAACGACAGTATCCATACCTACCTGTTTTGCCGCCCCGACGGCAGCTATTACCGTTCCGACAATCCGGGGAACCCCGCCCTGGGCGGCCTCATGACCGGGGACAACGGCGATCCCGCCGCGGCGCCGAGCCTCCTTAACACCCGCGATTATTTTACCTGTCTTGTGGGAACCAATACCGCCGGGGAACACCGTACCTATGTTTCCAACCCCATGCTTGCCAGATCGACAGGGCAAAAACTCGTGATCGTGGGTTCCAGCGTTATCGCTCAATCCGGTGCAACTGCCGGCCTTCTGGGAATTTATGTTGAGGATCGTACCATGGGGGAGATCCTGGATACCCTTACCGCCCAAATCAGGGAAAATTTCGGGGAACAACTGATTTTCCTCATCTTTTCCGAAAACAATACCGTCCTTTCCCACCGGGAATTTGATCCCGTCCAGGGGCGATACACTGAAAGGGCCCTGAACGTGAACGAAGAAATCACCATCGACAGTCTCCCCGCTCATTTACAGCAGGCTTCGCGGGACCTGGCAACGGGCTCTACCCTGTCGTACCAGGACGAATCCGGGGACCGGTACTATATGACCGGTACTTCCGTGGAAGGCAACGGCTACCGGGTCGTTCTGGCTCTTCCCGAATCGGTACTCTACGGAACCATCCTGGATATACAACGAATTACCATGATCGTCCTTGGCGTAACCATTATCGCGGTTTTTCTCCTTGCCTTTTTCCTCAGCACCAGGATTACCAGCCCCATTGTCAAGACGGCCCTTACTCTCAAGGACATATCCGAGGGCGAAGGGGATCTGACAAAAACCGTTGATGTCCGCTCAAAAGACGAAATTGGCGATCTGTCCCGGCACTTTAACGCGACCCTGGAAAAGATCAAAACCCTTGTGCTTACCATCAAAAATCAGAGCATTTCCCTTTTTGATATCGGGAATGAACTTGCTGCCAACATGAACGAAACCGCCGCGGCTATAAACGAAATTACCGCCAACATCCAAAGCATCAAAGGCAGAGTTATCACCCAAAGCGCCGGCGTTACCGAAACCAACGCCGCCATGAAACAGATCGCCGCCAACATCGATAAACTTACCGGTCATGTGGAGCGGCAAAGCTCCAGTGTTGCCCAGTCCTCAAGTGCCATTGAAGAAATGCTTGCCAACATCCAGTCCGTTACCCGGACATTGATCAAAAACAGCGATAACGTGAAAGACCTTACCGAAGCTTCCGAAGCGGGGCGGACGGGGCTTCAGGAAGTAGCGGCGGATATTCAGGAGATTGCTCGTGAATCCGAGGGTCTTTTGGAGATAAACGCAGTGATGGAGAATATCGCCAGCCAGACCAACCTCTTGTCCATGAACGCCGCCATCGAGGCCGCCCACGCCGGGGAAGCGGGGAAGGGCTTCGCCGTGGTGGCCGATGAAATACGGAAACTGGCGGAAAATTCGGGGGAGCAGTCCAAGACCATTTCCACCGTGCTTAAAAAGATAAAGGATTCTATCGACACGATAACCAAATCCACCGACAAGGTACTGAACAAGTTTGAAGCCATAGACAGCGGGGTAAGAACCGTATCGGATCAGGAAGAAAACATCCGCAACGCTATGGAGGAACAGGGAGCGGGGAGCAAACAGATACTGGAGGCCATTGGACAGTTACATGAGGCGACTCAACTGGTCAAGAGTAGTTCTGCGGAAATGCTGGAAGGGAGTAACCAGGTCATACAGGAGGGCAAAGGTCTGGAACTGCTAACCCAGGAAATAAGCAACGGGATGAGCGAGATGGCCACAGGGGTGGAACAGATCAACACGGCGGTAACCCGGGTCAGCGCCATCAGCGGGGAGAATAAAGAGAGTATCGATGTGCTGGTTCAGGAGGTGGCGAAGTTCAAAGTGGAATAAGGGGAATTTACCGGGCTGTTTTGAAGGGAAACACGCGACAGAAAACACAGCGTGAAAATGAAGAACCCAGGAGCAAGCTCCTGGGTATCTTCGTTGGATAGGAAATTTATTGTACTGGCGTGGTCCATACCCCGATACGCAAATCGGTTTACATCTTTACTACGGGTTGTAAATTTTCCGGAGCAAGCTCTAAACTTGACCCACAAAGTCGAACATTTCCCTATAGTCGTAGAGGGTGTAGAATTTCTGTAAACCCCGCCAGACCGTTTTTACACCGGGAGGACCGTCACTCGGGGCACGTCTGGGACCTCCCGGGTTGCCGATATGCTCCACCGCTTCCTTTATCGTGTATGGTTTTTCAGGCGCTTCCTTCGTCCTGTTCGCAACACAATACAAGACTTTCCATTCCTCTTCGT
>JAIROT010000146.1 GCA_031257385.1 Treponema sp. | reverse complement strand
GGTTTTAGCCATGAGCAAAAAGAAGGAAAACAATGGTTTTTGCATCAAAAAATAGGGGTTTTTCCTTCCTAATTTTGCCTTATTTGCCGCTGTGATTATTTAAGTAAACGCATATGGGGAAGTCTCCCCCTCGCTGCAGCCCCGCAAGCGGGTCTTCCGCTACCCCCTCTGCGGGGGCTTCGCGCCCCCGCAACGCCCCCCGCGGCCGCCACAAACCGCGTAAGGGCTTGCCGTGGCACAAGCCACACGCGGTATCAGTACAAGCCGCCGGGCGGCTTGCCGCGCAAGGGATAGAAGCGGAAATCCCGCAAGCCCGCCAAAGGCGGGCTGAGGACTGGGAGCGGATAGCCTGGCCCCGCCGCAGGCGGGGATGCGCCAAAAAACAAAATTGCCGGAGCTTGATGTCATCCCCGGCACACGGCGCGGGTTTATACATCACGGTACATCCTTCATACCGGCTGCAAACTCAGGCCGTGCTTGCAAACCGGGAGGATCAATATACTGTTGTATTATATTGATTAGGAAGCAACATGAGAATAGTAGACAAGTTTTTAAGTGAAAGCGACTACACCCATCCGGGCGGCAGGAAACTCGCGGAAAAACGGGCGGTCATCCTGCACTGGGTGGGTAAAGGCGGACAAAAAGCCTTAGACGTATGGGAATACTTTGAACACGACTGCCGTGCAGGGAAAATATATGCCTCCGCACATTACTGTATCGACCTCGACGGCACGGTTTACCGCTTTATTCCCGACGATGATGTGGCTTATCATTGCGGTTCATCTCAAATTGACCCTAAAAGTAAAAAGATATACACCGATTGGGCAAGGAAAGTATTCGGCAAATACGCCGAGTACCCGGAACGAACTTCCCCAAACAACGCGGCCTTGGGCATTGAGATGTGCGCCCTTGATGATGAAGGGAATTTTTCTCCCGAAACGCTCCATGCGGCGGCGGAATTAACGGTTCATTTATGCAAAACCCATCAAATACCCATTGAGCGTGTAGGGACTCATAATCTGGTCGTAGGATGGAAGGATTGTCCCCGTTTGTGGACCCGGAAGCCGGAGCTGTTTGAGGAATTTAAGAGGGGGCTGCGTTTATGACCGGCTAACTAAAGGACAAGCTGCCGACTTCCCTCTGCGGAAAACCCGCCCGGACACGTTGTGCCGGTATAAAGGGAAGCGGCGGATGTTAATAAGAGGAGAAAAGAATGTTGGATTATCTTGAAAATGAAAAGACGGATGCCGGCAAGCAGGTGGAAGAGTGTGGATGGGCAATAGCCGAAACGGTAAATTTTTCTAAGTTTACTTCATGTATAGGTCTTGCCGTAAAAACTGGCGAAGCCGCCTTACTGGGCATACATCTTGTCTTAGTCCATAAAAGCGGCACGGCTTTTAGTAAAGACAATGCGAATGAAATTGCCGACTTTATCAGGGGGAAGACTGGCGAAAGGGATATTTACATCTTTGGCTTCATTGATATTTGGGAAAAAAATGGACCAAAACCGTCGGGCGGACCATCCTTTTATGACATCTTAACCGCCAAATTGCGGGACTTTCAAATCCATAAACAGTCTTCCGATTTTGAAGATGGTACATATTCCGCGAAAATTAATGGCGGTAAAATAACCGTTTTCAAAGACCTTGCTCCAATAAATTTCAATGCAGGATGCAAACAGGAGGGAATAAAATGTCTGATATAGATACAACGCAAGAAGATGAAAGCGCGGGCAGCGGCGGACCGGTAATGGGGGCTGACTCAGAACCGGCTTTTATCGACCAGTTTTACAAGGCGGTGACCGATATTATCGGCGGAGACAATAACAACCAGTTTTTTTGCATGACTCTTCCCGGCATGGCGGTGGCGCCGGAGAACTACACCTATGATTACAAAAATCATGAGCCAAAATCTGCGGCGGTGATGGCCAATGAATCGAAGCTGGCAAACAAGCTTTTTGATGCCTGCCACATGACCGGCGCGGATAACGGCCGTTCCCTGCCCCAAATGTACAGGGCGGCGCTGGATATCCTGACTCCCAAGCTGAACGCGAAGATCGCCGAGGCCAAAAACCAACTGCGGGAACTCCTGATGAGCCCCTATGATTATGATTTTGGGGACGGCGTAATTACGGGACGAAACCTGCAGCAGGTGTTTTACCGGCTCTACGATGACTATGTAAAACTAAAACAGGACTGGGTCGAGTTACAGGTGAAGAAACAGGACGAACTGCGGGGAAAATACCCCGAAAACAACGACGACAACAACAAATATGAGGATGAGTATCTTGACTGGTATGAGACGGTGGCGGAAGCGTATATCGAGGGGCTGGACGAGCAGCGGGGAAAGATACTGGCGGTCTTTTCCCCCAACGATATGAAGATCATTGAAGGAATTTTGGACAGCGGTTCCGGCGCGGAACTGGAGGAGGCACGGGAGACCCTGGAGAACACCCGGAGGAGGGATCCCGGCGGCGGGTATATCTATCCGGTAACGCTATACCCGGAAAACTGGTTTGAACTTCTGGACAATTCCTTCACGGGTATCGATCTGCTGGAAAGCCCCGGGGCGCTTGCCGACTCCCTGCTCCTCCTTACCCGGCAGCAGAACAATCTGCTGTCCAATATAAGCCGGATCGCCGCCGCAGTCCCCGATGATGATACGGTACAAAAGGCACAGGGTAATTTAAAAAATGCCCAAAAAGAATTGGACGACGCTTCCAAGGACCTGGTAAAACAATATGGAGAGGGCGTAAAGACCGTGTTTCAGGCCGTCTCTACGCTTGGATTTGGCGGCTCGGTGTTTAACAGGTTGGCGGGCGGCCTGGCGAGCGAGGCGAAGCAAGATCCGGCGGACTTAATTAAAACGCTGACAGATTCACTCGGCGGCGGTCTGGATAAACAACAGGCCCTGGTAAGTGCCGGCGGCGAGCTTGCCGATAAGACGATGGACTACATTAACACAAAGAATATGGCTTCCCTGAAAGCGATACTGGATCCCCTCAAGATGCAGTTGAATATGGTGAACAGCGAAATCGACGACCTGACAGCCAAAATCAAGACTGTCAGGGCGATTCAGGAAAAGGACGAAGGCGGGCAAACCAAAGATGCATTGACCCCCAACAGAGTTCCCAAGGGCTTTACCCAGATAGTCATGGAAACCAGCTTCAGCTCCCTGGAAAGCCAAACCTCTCAATCCTCATCCGCGTCCCAGTCCAGCTACGGGGTGAATTTTCTTTTCTGCGGCTACAGCCACAGTAACTCGGAAAGCCAAGCGGCCTATGACCACTTTTCTAAAGATCAAAATATGAAAATACAAATCGGTTTGTCCGTGGCAAAGGTAAGCATTGGGCGGGAATGGTTTGATCCGGGGGTGTTTTTGCTTTCCCATGATATGTGTAACGTTACCACCCAGAACTTCTCGCCCCCGCCGAAGCAGTATAACGGATTTACCGATGATCGGTTTAAAGCCATGAATGATTGTCTGTTTTCCTGCTTTCCCACAGCCTTCGTGGTCGCCCGGGACATATCCATAAAGTTTGTTACCTCTTCGGATATTGACGATGAACACGCCCGCAGTATGGAGAGTCATGCCTCCCGGGGTGGAGGTTTTCTCTGTTTTCACGGGAGCAGTTCAAGCTCCTCCTCAAGCTCCTCGAGCAGCATCTCCA